>DVJN01000025.1 GCA_018716755.1 Candidatus Alectryocaccomicrobium excrementavium | reverse complement strand
ACAGGTTATGCTCTATATATCAATATTGCCAAGATTCGAAAGGGTGAAACGCATGGTTCGCAAAAATCCGGCGCAACCAAAACCGCGCCTCTCCCCACAAAGCAGGCTGCGGTTTTCCGGCTGGGAATACTGGGTGATGGTTCTCCCATTGGTGGCATATGTGCTGCTGTTCAAGTATAAACCGATGTATGGCGCATTGCTCGCCTTCAAAAAATACCGCGCCATCGACGGCATTCTGGGAAGCCCATGGATTGGCCTGGAAAATTTTGAGCGGCTTTTCAGTTCCTACTGGTTTCCCATTATTATGGAAAATACGTTCACCATCAGCGCGCTCAGCCTGGTGCTGGGCTTTCCCCTGCCCATCCTGCTGGCGCTAAGCCTGAATGAGGTGCGCTCCACGCGCTATCGCAAACTCGTGCAGACCGTGACATACGCGCCGCACTTCATCTCCGTCGTCGTGCTCTGCGGCATCATCCATCTGTTCCTTTCGCCGGAATACGGCATCGTGAACGCCGCGATCCAGGGCCTGGGCTTTGAACCCATCTTCTTTTTGCAAAAAGGCGGGATGTTCAAATGGATCTATGTGATTTCCGGCCTGTGGCAGGGCACGGGCTGGGGATCCATCATCTATTTCGCCGCGCTCTCCGCGGTGGATCCGGCGCTGCTGGAATCCGCGCAGATCGATGGCGCAACGCGCCTAAAACGTATATGGTACATCAACCTGCCCACCATTTTGCCCACCATCGTCATCATGCTGATCCTCAACAGCGGCTCCCTGCTGGCCGTGGGCTATGAAAAGGTGTTCCTGTTGCAAACGGACGCCAACCTGTCCTCTTCGGAAGTGATATCGACCTACGTCTACAAATACGGCCTGGTGAACAACGACTATGGCTTTTCCACCGCCGTGGGGCTGTTCAATTCCGTCATCAACAGCGCGCTTTTGATCGCTGTGAACTGCATTGCGCGCCGGGTGGGCGAAACCAGCCTGTGGTAAAGGAGGAGAAACCATGCGCAAACGCAAAATTGCCGATGGCGCCGTGTTTGATGCCGTCAACGGCGCGGCACTGTTCCTCGTGCTGATCGTGGTGCTGTATCCGCTGATTTACATCCTGAGCGCTTCCTTCAGCGAGCCGGAAATGGTATTCAACGGCTCCATGTGGCTGCTGCCCAAGGGCTTCACGCTCATCGGATATGAGCGCATCCTGGAATACCGGGAAATCTGGATGGGCTATGCGAACACGATTTTCTACACCGTAGCGGGCACAATCCTCAATCTGCTGGTGACGTTGCCGGGCGCTTACGCGCTCTCCCGGCGCGATATGAAAGGCCGCCATTTTGTAACGGCGCTGCTGCTGGTCACCATGTATGTGAGCGGCGGGCTAATCCCCACCTACCTCACCCTGCGCGATTTCGGCCTGCTGAACACGCGCTGGCTTTTGCTGATTTCCAACCTGGCGATCGTCCACTATGTGATCATCAGCCGCACCTTCTTCACCACCATACCGGAGGCGCTGCTCGAAGCCGCCACGGTGGATGGCTGCGGCAAATTCCGCATTTTGCTGCGCATCGTGCTGCCGCTTTCCGGCGCGATCATCGCGGTGATGGCGCTGTACTACGCGGTAGGCCACTGGAACGACTATTTTAACGCCATGATCGGCCTGCGCGATCGCGAATTGTTCCCCCTGCAGCTCTTTTTGCGCGAGATCCTGGTGCAGAGCCAGATCAGCGCGGAGATGCTCGCCAGCGTGGACGTCACCAGCGCGGAAGCCATGATGGAAAAGCAGCAGATCGCCAACATGATCAAATACTGCGTGATCGTCGTATCCACACTGCCGATGCTGATCGCCTATCCGTTTTTGCAGCGCTATTTCATCCGCGGGGTGATGATCGGCTCGGTGAAGGGTTAAGACTTTAAACGCAACCGCGTTTGAAGATAAAAAAGGAGGAATGAACCCATGAAGAAGCGAATTGTTTCCTGCCTCGTGTTATTGGCGCTGTGCGCGCTGCCGCTCTCGGCCCTGGCCGAAGAGCGGGAAACCATCACCCTCACGGTGAGCGGCGCCCGCAACAGTCTCTGCGCTAGCTGGGAAGACCTGCAGATGATCGCAGGCATCGAAGAACGCTTTGGCATCGTGCTGGAATGCCAGGAATACAGCGGGGAAGACTGGCAGGTGCAAAAGGGCCTGCTGTTCGCCTCGGGCGATATTCCAGACCTGTTCCTCAGCGCGGGCTTTTCCTTCAACGAAGCCGCGGACTATGGCAGCCAGGGCTTTCTGCTCCCGCTCAACGACCTGATCGAGCAGTATGGCGAAAACACCAAGGCCGTGTTCGAAAAGAACCCCGCGCTGAAGCGCCTGGCCACCAGCCCGGATGGCAACATCTACGGCCTGATCGAGGGCAGCGCTATCCCCGCCAACATGGCCAACCGCAACTGGATCAACGAACAGTGGATCGAAAACCTGGGCCTGGAATTCCCGGAAACGCTGGACGACCTGTACGAAGTGCTGGTGGCCTTCCGCGACCAGGACGCCAACCAGAACGGCGACCCCAACGACGAGATCCCCGTGTCTGGCCGCGTGCTGGACGAGATCATCCTCAACGCGCTGGGCATCCCCACGAAGACATCTTCCGGCAGAGCCCTGTATCTGAAGGACGGCGTGCCCACCATGATCGCCATGGACGAAAAATACAAGACGTATCTGGAGATCATGCACCAATATTACGAAGAAGGCCTGCTCGACAGCGCAACCTTTGTGCAGACGGGCGACGAACTCAACGCCAAAATCGCCGAGGGCCGCGTAGGCGCTTACACGCTGGCCGCGCCCTGGCTGATGGAATCCGAGGAAACCGCCTGGGATTACCGCTATTTCGGCGGCCTCACCAGCGAATGGAACGATGAAAAGATGATCGGCGCCACCAGCGGCGTGAACAACACCATCGCCGTGGCGATTTCCACGAGCAACCCCTATCCGGAGCGCACCTTTGAAATGCTCGACTGGTTCTATTCGGATGAAGGCTCCACCTACGGCTTCATCGGCGATGAAAACGTGGGCTGGAAGTGGGACGACGAGGCCACCGGTACCTGGAGCCGCGTGCTGCCCGAAGACTGGACGGACACGGACGAAGCCTATCGCGTGGGTCGGCTGGTGATTACCGGCATGAACATCTATCGCGACGCGGACTGGAAGCTCTTCCAGCCCACCGGCAACAACATCTGGCTTTACGACCAGTACACCGACTATGCGGTGCCCTACTTCAAGGATGTGTTCCCCAGCGTGGTGCTCACGGAAGACGAGCTGGATGCCATCGCTGGCATTGAAACCGACCTGGAAAGCTATATCACGGACGCGGTCGTGCGCTTCGTTGTCGGCGAGGAAAGCATAGAAGAGGGCTGGAGCAATTTCCAGAACACGCTCAAAAACATCGGCGCGGAAGAATATGTAAGGGTCTATACACAGGCCTACGAGCGCTACATGGGCGCGGAATAAGCAAAACCATCCGCCGCCGCGCCATTTGCGCGGCGGCGAAGCATTGAGGAGGATGTAACCATGGCGGCCAGGCGCGCAGGCGGACGGAAATCACTCTTTTTAAAGCGGCTGTTTCTTTCCTATGTTCTGCTGCTGGTGCCGGCCTTTTTCGTGTTCACGGCCTGCACTTCCCATCTGTTCATGCGCCAGCAGCAGATGGTGGCCGCCGCCGCCCAAACGGAGCTGGACAGGATCGCCATGCAGCTGGCGGCGGAGCTGCGCGATATGGAAACGCAGAGCCTGTATTTGAGCCTGAAAGAAGAAATGCAGGCCAGCAAGCTGCGGCAGAACGGCAGCGCGGCGCTTTCCGTCATCCAGTGGCTGGAAAACATTCGCTACAGCAACGAACGGATCAACGACGCCTTTGTCTATCTGGGCGGTGATGTGGTCTATGGCGCCAATGGCGCGAGCCGCCTGAGCACGCTCACCCAGCGGCAATTGCAGCTGGATTCCGATAATGCCCAGCGCCTTTTGCTTTGCCTGAAGGAGAGCGGCCACAGCCAAATCGTGCTGCTGGCCAGCGGGCAGGGAGGTTATCTGCTGTTTCACGTCTCCATTCCGGGAGGAAGCGAACCGGATCTCTCCGTCAATTATCTGATGCGCTACGATACGCTGGCCAAGCAGTTCACCGGCCTGATGCAGGCATACGCATGCGCGGTGCAGCTGATGGCGGAGGATGAAACGGCCGTGCAGTTTTCGCTCACGGAAGGCGGCGCCCTGCAGATGGGCGCCATGGCAGAGTTCCCCGGCCAGGCGTGGACGGCCATGAAAGCGCAAAGCGCGCCCGCGGGCCTGGTGGTGCGCGCACAATTCCCCACAGGGCAGCTGTACGCCAGCGTGAACAACAGCCGCGCGGCCATTTTCGCCCTGCTCGCAGTGGTTCTATTCCTGGCGGTAGCGGCAGCGTTTGCGTTCAGCCAGCGCAATTCCCTATCCATCCGCCAGATCGCCCTTTCCGCCGCGCCGGCGCAAATGCTCCCGGGAAAGTCCCGCGGTTGGATGGATGAAATCGGCGTCATCCGCAATATGCTGGCGCTTTCCGCCAGCGAAAACCTTCGCATGCAGGGCGCGATCCGCGCCGCGCGCCGCCATCTGCTGCGGCAAACGCTACTGCTCCTCTTTCACGGCGTGACCATGGAGCCCGGCATGGTGCAGGAAACCCTGCGCATGAACGGCCTGGAACTGCATGAAACCTGCTTCGCCGTGGCGCTGTGTTGCGCGCCAGAAGGATCTGGCGAGGAATGGATGGAAGCCCTGGCCAGCCTGCCCTCCTGTGAATTGAGCTGCGAAACGGGCGTGCAAACGCTCGCGGTGCTCGTGCAATTGCCCACGCTGGACACTGGCCGCACGGAACGCCACGCCTTTGCGCAAAAGCTGGCGGGCGAATGCCGCCAAGCCGTGCTGGCGCCACCTTTCATCGCCATGAGCCGCCCCTGCGAAGCGCTGGAGCAGGTGTATCAGGCCTATATGGAGGCCATGCTCGCCCGCCGGGGGCCCTGGTTTCAACGGCAGGGGCTGATCCTGTTCGACGAACTGATCTCCTTCGAAATGCCTTCTCTAAGCTTTGAACCGGAAACGGTGCAGGAATTCCGGCAGGCCATGCAGAATCTGGAAACCAAGGCCGTGGAAAAGAGCGCGCGCAAGCTGCTGGCGCAGATCGACGCGCGCAGCAACGAAGATGAAAATGATCAGGAAGCCGCGATCCTCATGCGCAGCCATCTGGTACAACTGGTTCTGAACCATTTGACGCAGCTGGGAATGGAACGCGAATACTTTGCACAGCTCTATGCGTTGGATCCGCAAAAAGGCGGGGACTTTGCCCAGCAATTGCTGTTTTTGCTCAAGCGCGCCTGCGCCGCGGGCCAGGCAACGGACGAGCTGTACGCCGCGGCAGTGGCTTTTGTGCAGGAGCATTACACAGACCAGAATCTCTCCCTGGAAGACGTAGCGCAGGCGATCGGGCAAAACAAGACCTATGTGAGCCGCATGTTCCGCCTGCACAGCGGCCGGCGGTATATCGATTACCTTTCCGATTTGCGCCTCAACCGGGCGGCGGAGCTGCTGGCGCATTCGGATTTGCAGATTCGGGAAATTACCCATTTGGTGGGCTACTGGGATTCGGTGAGCTTTCAGAAAAAATTCCGCGCGGCTTTCGGTGTAAACCCGTCCGAATACCGCCGCGCACAGGAAAAGGATGGAGGAAAAAACCATGCAGCAGAGGATTGAAGAAACGCTTTTCACGCCCGTATTGGGCGAATACGATGTGATCGTGGCTGGCGGCGGCCCCGCCGGCATCGGCGCGGCCATCGCCGCCGGGCGGCACGGCGCGCGCGTGCTGGTGATTGAGCATTTTTCCTGCCTGGGCGGTATGTGGACAAGCGGCCTGGTAAACCCCCTGTTCGATTACGAAAACAAGGGCGGCATCGTGCAGGAAATCGTGGACAAAATCAACGATGCCGGCATGAACGACCACAGCGGCCACATGTATACCTTTGATATGGAATATATGAAGCTGCTCCTGGATCGCCTGGTAGCGGGCGCAGGCGCGGATGTGCTCTTTCACACCAATGTCGTCCGCCCTGTGATGCGAGACGGCGCCATCTGCGGCGTCGTGGTGGAAAACAAGGGTGGACGCGCGGCCTATATGGGCAAAATCGTCATCGACTGCACCGGCGACGGTGATATCGCCGTGCGCGCGGGCGCGCCGTATACCATGGGACGCGCCTCCGATGGAGCCTGCCAACCCATGACGCTGATGTACAAAATCAGCCATATGGATTACGTGCAGCGCTATCCCAACCCGCTGGGCAAGAAGACGGAGCTGTTTCACATCATGAAAGCAGGCGCGGAAGCGGCCGGCCTTCATGACTATGATTTCAATTTTGATCAGCCCTGCCTTTTGAAACTGCCGGGGCTGCACACAGGCGTGATGCAGATGACGCACATGCGTGGCTACAACGGCACCGATCCGCTGGATCTCAGCAAGGCGGAAATGGAAGGCCGCGAGCGCGTGTGGGAAGCGATCCACTTCCTCAAAACCTATTGCGATGCCTTCAAAAACGTACAGCTGGATCAGACGGCCGCCATGATCGGCGTGCGCGAAACGCGCCGCATCCGGGGCGAATACGAAATCTCCTTTGCGGATATGCAGGCCGGGCGTCGTTTCCCGGATGGCTTCGCCACATGCGCTTTCGGCGTGGACATCCACCAGCCCACGGGCAAAAGCCAGGAAAACGATATTCCGCCCATTCGCCCATACCAGCTGCCATACCGCTCTCTGGTGCCGCTTCAGGTGGAAAACCTGCTGGTCGCGGGGCGCTGCATCTCCGGCTGCTTCGAGGCGCACGCTTCCTACCGTGTCACAGGGGACTGCGTCGCCATGGGCCAGGCCGCGGGTACGGCGGCTGCCATGGCCCTGCAGAAAAAGGTCTCTCCCCGCGAGATGGACGGCGCGGAAGTGGCCCGCGCCATGGAGCGCGACGGCGCACGGTTGTAAACGCCATACCGATTTTATGCCCGGCGGAATCCGTTCCGCCGGGCATCAGAGCCTTGACAAAGCCTCGGGAAAAGAGGTTCTAATCAGAAATGACGGCGTGTACGTCATTTCTGGTATTTTTCGGGAGCAAATGCCTTGCATTTGCGGAGAAAAATACATTCTCGTCCCGATTGCTG
>DVJN01000167.1 GCA_018716755.1 Candidatus Alectryocaccomicrobium excrementavium | reverse complement strand
GCCCATGCCCGTTTTCAAGAACTGGTCGAACAGGTCGGCAGAGGACGATTCCATATAGCCCAGCTTTTCAAATATCGCTTTCAAGCGGGGGAGCACTGCCTCCACGCTGCGTTCATCCGCCACGCCGCCCACCAGCACATTGGCCAGAAGCCCCGCGAACATGTTGCCGGAATTGGAGCGCACCGGATCCGTGGTGTTCACCGCGACCGAGCCATACAGTTCCGAAAGGCCCAGATCGGCCCACGTTGTGCCCTGCTCAATGGCTGCCACCAGCGCATCCATGTCCATATAATAGCAGCCGTCCTGCTCGGTAACCATGCCATGCTCCATAAAGGCATCCAGCACCGGCACATAGGTATATAGCACCAGGGGCGTGTTGAAGATGATTTCGCTCGATGCCGGCGCGCCGTGCACCTGCTGATAGTATTCCAGCGCGTTTTGGCTGGAAGGGAACAGGAAATCCCGGCCGGTGTGATCCGCCGTCACCATATCCAGCGAACCGGCCTTGGCATAGTCCAGAGCGATGTGATAGTCGCGCTCGAGGATGTCCTGCACTTCTTCGTCTTCCAGCAGGCCGATCTTTTCCCCACCCACATAGCCGCGCAGCTGCGTAGGCTCCGGGCCGCCGAAGGCAAGCAAATATACGCCCACCGCCGCGATCACCAGCAGCAAAATGATCAGGCCGATTCGCCGGGTTTTGTTTCCCATGACAATCCCTCCGTATGCAACAGCTGGCTCATCACCGCCATATCCGCCTCCACGTCAAAACGCTCCGAAGCCATGAGCTGCGTCCACTGCTCGTCGAATCCCTTTTTCAGCCTGGGGAGCAGCGTGCGCACCTTGTGCTGAAAGGAAACGACTTCGTCCGTGGCCAGGCCCGTGTTTTGAAATTTCACGTATTGATTGAGGATGCGGCCAACCGTATCCAAATAATAGCTCAAAAACTGGTGCGCCGCGGGAATCTTTTCCGGCGTTTCGCGCAGATAGCGATACATTTTTTCGCCCGTCGCCGTTAAATCGAGCGCTTTCTGGCGCGTGGGCGCGTCGGCAATCTGCCCGGCCACATGGCGCAGCGCGCGCAGATCCCCTTCCGCCTCTTGCATGAGCGCGATCATTTGCCCGCCATCCGGGCGGCTGGTAAAGTACGCGGCCATGCGGTCCGGCTTGGGGGTGAGCAGCAGAAACAGGCCCACATACGTCCCCACGCCCGCCAGGGCGCTAAACCAGAAATTCCACCGCAATCCCAGCGCCAGCAGCGCAAAAACACCGCCGCCCGCCAGCAGGGAAACCGCCAATTGCCGCATTGTCTTCCTCTTCATCAGTTATACCCCTTTACGCTGCGGAACGCGCCCACCAGATCCTCCCGGCCATCGAACACGCGCGCGTTGGTCGCCTGGGCCAGCACTTCCAGCTGGGCCGGATCCGCGTCGCCAAACATGATGGAAAATATGGGCACATCCATGCCAGCGCTTTCGTATTCCTGCAGAAATTGCCCGGAATCGCCGCCGGATACGCCGTCTGTGAGCAGAATGATGGCCGGCGTGTATTCGGCAAGGTCGTAAGACGCCAGCTCCTCCAGCCCCTTGAGCGCCGCCGCGTAAATGTTGGTGCCGCCGCCTGCCGGTTCCTCCTCCACGCGGGTATATAGCGCTTCCAGCTCCGCGCCGTTCCCGCTCGCCGTATATACGCCGCGCGTGTGGCCCTCAAACGGGATCAGGATGTTGATTTCCTGCTCCGAGGCCTGCAAAAGATTGGCGCGCGCGTTTTCCTGCAGCAAAATCTGCGCCATGGCCTCCACCACCTGCGCGCGCCCTTCGCCCTGCATGCTGCCCGAATAATCCAGGCAATACACCGTGAGCGACGGCTTGCGGAACTGGGTTTGATACAGGTTCAGGCATTCGAACAGCACGTCCGTGGCCGGCATGTTGATGGGCGAAAGCACCCGCTGGGTGTCGATGCCCCAATCGCTGCGGAAAACATCCATGTTTTCCGGCGAAACGCCCTCGTAGCCGGTGCGACGGCCCGTGCGCTGGATCTGGTTTTGCACTTCATCCGAGAGCAGGTATTCCTGCAGCTTGAGGAAGGCTTCCTCCTTGCGGCTGTCCCCGTTATCCACATAGCCCAGCGGCGAATCCGCCAGCGACAGGCCGTCGTAAGGATATACCACATGCAGCGTTTCTTCCCCGCGCGCCTCCAGCGCCTGGTTGGCGCTGATGATGAGGCATTCGTAATTGACCATCGCGTCGTAATCCCCGGCGAGGAACATATCCTTTAGCCAATCGGAACTGCCGGACGAGCGGTCCACGCCGGAAAGCAGCGATGTGATCCGTTCCTTCAGTTCGTCGGATGCCAGCATTTCCGAGGTGATGGCGTCCGGATTGCCCAATAGGGCGTACAAAAAGCCGATGTACGCACTGCAACCGGAATTGGACTGCGTGGCCGAAGTCATGCAGAATTCCAGCCGGCCCGCTTCGATCGCCGCCAACAGGTCGCTCACCGATACTTCCCGCCCCACAAAGCCCAGTTCCTCCGCCAGGCTCTGCCGGATGCCGAACACCACGGGCGTGATGGAGATGGACTGCGCATGCTTTACGCGATAGGCGCTGTCGCCCGCGGAAAGCCACAGGCTGCTGGCCGGCCAAACTGCGTCGTAGGGCACGCTTTCGGCCTGCAAGGCGCGCATGATGTCCAGCGAACCCTGATATACCATTTCGATGTTGATCTTTTCCTGGCGGGCAAACGCGTCCAGTATGCTTTCCAACTCCTGGTTTTCCGAGCCGGACAGGATGCGCAGCGTTACGCTGCCGCCATAATGAAAGGAATGGTCGCCGCTCTGCGCGCCTTCCTGCGCCGTTTCGCAGGCCGATAGGCACAGGGCCAGCGCCAGCAAAAGGCCCACCAGGGCCAAAGATTTACGCTTCATCAATTCTAACGCCTTCTTTCCGCTGCGCTATGGAGATTTGCCCTTCTTCATGGTAGCATACAAAACGAACCAATTTTGTCAGAAGGCGGTAAGAAACTCGTAAACCCAAGCTGGGTTGGCCCTGTTGCACCGCATGCAGGCTGGCTTGCAAAACTGTAAGCCAGCCGTCACCTTTTTGCAAGCCGCGCGTGGTATAGTATGGATAGAGAACGCAGCAAGTGGCTGCGCAATGATAAAAATACGAGAATTGGAGGGATGACTATGAAACGCTCTCTTTTGCGAACGGGAACGGTGCTGTTGGCCATCGCGCTGGCGCTGTGCGGCGGTGTTTCCGCCAGTGCCTTGACGGTGCAGGCCAGCTTTAACAATCCGCTTATCGAGGAAGCGGGGCAGGCATTCGCCGGGGATGCGGTGAAAATTCTCGAAAGCGGGCAGAACGTGCTGCAAAGCATGTTGTCCCAATCGGACGCGATCGACATTTACATTTTGAATAGTAGTGGGCAGGAATACGATTCCATATTTGCGCGGCGCTACATGTGTGATTTGTCGGGCAATGCGGCGATAGCAGCCTTTACCGGCCAATTGTACCCGCAGATTCAAGAGGTGGTGGCGCAGGACGGGGCGATTTATGGCGTTCCGCTGGCGCTGTATCCCAGCGAGGGAATTGCCTGCAATCGCGCGCTGCTGGAAGAAATGAACCTTGCACTTCCCACGACATGGGAGGAATATTTTCAGCTGTTGCTCGATTTGCCGGAACTTCTCGGCGGATACGACGATGTTTATGTGTTTGAGCCATACCTTACTCGCGACATGGTTCGGGGAGTGCTGTTGCGCAGTTTTACCGGCGCCTATATCGATTGCGTGAGCCAGGAAGGCAAGGAGTTTCGCTTTGACACGGAGGCGTTTAAAACCGTCCTTCATTTGTTCGAGCGGATAGACTTTGCGGGATTGCGCATACCGGAAGATGGGCAAAGCGTGTTGTATGCATACGATATGGCAAACGTGCTGTTTGAGATGGAAAGCACTTCCATGCAAAGCGATATGGAGACTTTGCTGTTGCGCCTGGAAGAGGGCGATTC
>DVJN01000166.1 GCA_018716755.1 Candidatus Alectryocaccomicrobium excrementavium | reverse complement strand
AAGCTCACTCGCGGTGCTCCCTGCTTCACTGGGCTCATCGGCGGCTGTTGCAGCCACTGGCTGCGCCGCCTCTTTCGCCCTCATTGGGCTTACTTCGGCCTGTTTCGCGCACTGCGCGCGGCCTTCGTGCGCTTCCTCAATTCGCAATGGTCGCCCTGCTGCGCCTGACGGCTTGCAGTTCTCCTTTGCTCATTGGGCTTACTTCGGCCTGTTTCGCGCACTGCGCGCGGCCTTCGTGCGCCCCCGCCGTACACGCCGCCGGGGACGATTGAAACGCGAAAGGGCTTCGTTCCACAATTCACAATGGTCGTCCTGCATCTTCGCACCGTGTTCGCCTGCTTCGCCCTCCAAATTGCCGAGGCCTAGTCAGCCTTCGTCTTCCCTCACGGCTGCGCGCTTTTCCCGCAGGAAAAACAGGGCGCGCCACAGCTTCCCCTTTCTGCAACGCGCCCCTGCGCCCATAAACGCCAAATTGGGGGCAGCTCCCCCGCTCTGGCGGAGGCACGCCCCTATTTCAGGAACAGCTCGATCACCGGCACCACCACATCCGGCTTCACGGGCGGCAGCTCGATGACCAGCAGGTCTTCAGCCTGGGTCGCGCCCTCGCTGAAGTGGTTGACCTTGCCCTCGGTGAAGAGCAGCTCGCTGCCATCGTGCAGGAACTGCGCGTAGTCCACCTTGCCCGCCATGCCGCGCAACTGCAGGTGCGCGAACGGATAGGCGAACAGGTGAATGTACAGGCGCTTGCCGTCCTCGCTCTGCGTGAGGCGGCAGTCCGCGCTCGCACACGCGAGATATTCCGGCTCGGCCATGGTGCAGCCATAGATGGAGCGGGAATTGTATTTCATCCAGTCCGCGTACACCTTGAGCGCGGCCCCGGCGCGGGCGTCGAAATACCCGCGCGAGGTGGGCCCCACGTTCATCAGCAGGTTCCCGCCCAGCGCCACGGTGTTCACCAGCATGCGGATGAGCATTTCCGGCGATTTCCAGGTGGTCTCATCGCGATAATAGCCCCAGGAGCCGGAGAACGTCTGGCAGGCTTCCCACACCACGAGCTCGCCGGTTTCCTTATGGCGCACCCATTCCAGCGGCTGATACTGCTCGGGCGTCCACAGATCCTGCTCGATTTCCGTGCGGTTATCGATCATGATGCCCGGCTGCAATTCGCGCGCCAGGGCGATCAGCTTTTCGGCCTCCCAATCGTCCTTGCCCTTGCCCTTCATCCATTCCTTGCCCGGGGCGGGCTTGGCCTGCGAATAGGAGAAATCGAACCACAGCACGTCGATCTTGCCATAGTTGGTGAGCAGCTCGCGCACCTGGTTGCGCATGTATTCGGCGTACACGCGCACATCGCGGTCCTTGCTCTGCTCGTAGGCGTCGGGATCGTCGCGGCGGGGATGGTTCATATCGATGGGGAACTGCGGGTGGTGCCAGTCGATCAGCGAATAGTAAAAGCCGATGTGCAGGCCCTCGGCGCGGAAGGCGTCCACATATTCGCGCACCAGGTCGCGGCCCGCGGGCGTGTTGGTACACTTATAATCGGAATACTGGGTATCCCACATGCAGAAGCCCTCGTGGTGCTTGGTGGTGAGCACGGCGTATTTCATGCCCGCGGCCCTGGCCTGGCGCGCCCATTCGCGCGCGTCGAACAGGTCGGGATTGAAATACTTGAAGTATTTGCCGTACTTTTCCTCGGGAATCTCCTCGCGCATCTTGATCCATTCGTGGCGGGCGGGCATGGAGTACAGCCCCCAGTGGATGAACATGCCGAAGCGGTCGTGCGTGAACCATGCGGTGTCGCCAGGGGTTTTGCGCGTTACGTAGCTGGACATTTTCATTTCCCTCCATTTTTTGTGATGCGGGCCATTTCCGCCCACTTGGTTTCCATATCCGCCACCAGCTTAAACTGCGTGCGCGCGCGGTCCAGGTTGTGGCCGGGCCGGTGCACGCGGAAATACGTATCGCCCTGCAGATAATCCGTGAGGAAGCGCACGCCGCATTCCAGCGTCATCAGCTTGGCGCCCATGGGCAGCAGCTCGATTTCCGGCTGCGTGAGCGAGCAGGCGCCCAAAAACGCGCGGGTGAACGCCGCGTACAGATCCAGGCTCATGGTCACTTTGCTCAGATCCGTTTCATCCTCGGCGGCGGTGGACGCGCCAAAGCGGATGGAATCGCCAAAATCGTTCGCCGCAAAGCCGGGCATCACGGTGTCCAGATCAATCACGCACAGGGCCTTGCGGGTTTGCGCGTCCAGCAGCACGTTGTTGAGCTTGGTATCGTTGTGCGTAACGCGCAGGGGCAGGCCGGCCTCCATCAGCGCGGCGGCGTCCTTTTCGTGCGCCAGCGCAAAATCAATCTCCCGATGCGCTTCGCACACGCGGCCCAGCGCGTCCGCCGCCACGACTTCCTTAAAAATGCGGTAGCGGTCGGGCGTGTCGTGGAAGTGGGGAATGGTTTCGTGCAGGGTGTGCGCCGGGAAATCCGCCAGCATGCGCTGGAACGCGCCAAAGCCCGCGCCGCTCTCGGCAAAATCGGCCTCGCTCTCCGCGCGGTCCAGGCAGATGGTGCCTTCCACAAAATCGTAGCAGCGGTAGGCGCCGCTTTCGTCCTGATACCAGGAAGCGCCATCCCGCGTGGGCACCAGCGCCATGCAGCCGCGGGGATCGCTCACGCGCGAGCGCTGGTGGCGCAGCACGCTTGCAATGTTCTGCATCAGCTCATCGGGCTTTTTGAAAACGTTGGTGTTGATCTTCTGCAGGATATAGCGCGCGGAAGGGCAGGTGACCAGATACGTTTCGTTGATGTGGCCGTTGCCGTAGCGCTCGCAGGATTGCGCCGCGCCCTTCAGGGCGAATTGTTCTATGGGAAGCATCCTTCATTCCTCCAAAGCATTGACAAAGTATCGTAAAACGAGATTCTTTTTGCGAAAAGAGAGCTTTTGGGATCGTGCCATACCGCAGGAAGTTGCCCGCCCGCAAACCGCGGGTTTATCAACGGCCCGCCTGCCAAAGGCCTTTGGGATACAGGCCGCCCGCGGTGAGGCGGCTGAGCGCCTCGCGCACGATGGGCAGATCCTCCCGGTAGGTCATGCCATACCAGCGGTCGTGGCTCTTGAGCACCTTCACGCTGCCCTTGCCCTCGTGGATCAGGCAATCCGGCACATAGGGCAGGAAATATTCGCACTTGAGCGGATTGGTGGGCAGGTTCGCGCGCAGGAAGGGCTCGAACCGCGCTTCCAGCTCGTCCATCATGCTCGCGCCAAAGCCCCACAGGTTGAGCGAAACGATGGTGCCCTCGGGCAGGACGGTGTCCTTGCCCGCCTCGGTGAACACGATGCGCCCGTCCGCCTTGCGCTCGATGCTGGTGCGCTCGACGATCTCCGTAAGATAGCCCTCTTCGTTGGCCGCGCACACGCCGCGCGCCACGGTGCCGTTGTCCGTGAGCGTGTTTTCCACGCGGTAGCCCGCCATGCAGTGCTCCGCGGGGCCGTGGTGCAGCAGGAAATCGTACACCAGCTTAAAGCCTTCCACGCCATAATAATCGTCCGCGTTCACGGCGGAGAAGGGGCCGTTCACCAGCGGCCTGGCGCACAGGGTGGCGTGCGCCGTGCCCCAGGGCTTTGCGCGCTCCGCGGGCATGGCAAGCCCCTGCGGCCAGAAGGCGTCCATGGTCTGGAAGGCGTATTTCAGCTCCACATGTCCGCGCACGCGTTTGCCGATGGTTTCCTCAAAATCTTTTTCCATGCCGGGCTTGATCACCAAAATCACGGTTTCAAAGCCCGCGCGCGCCGCGTCGAAAATCGTGTAGTCCATCATGATGTGGCCCGCATCGTCCACCGGGGCGACCTGCTTCAGCCCGCCGCCGCCAAAACGGCTGCCCACGCCTGCTGCCATGATGATTAAAACCGGTTTTGTCATTGTGCATCCCATCCTTGGCCATATTTCCGAATATATGATACCGGGAAGCGCCAAAATTGTCAATCGGGCATTTTGCATAAGAATTGCAGCGCTATGGGAAAAAGGCGGTTGGAACCGATAGAATAAAGCCGCCGCAGCCCGGCCAGGACCCTTATGCCATCCCCAATTTTTCCGCTTTTTCCTCCGCTCCCAATGCCGCTTTGCCAGCTGCTTTGGGGGGATTCGTTTGATGATACTTTCTTGTTAAATGTCGTTCGCAAT
>DVJN01000024.1 GCA_018716755.1 Candidatus Alectryocaccomicrobium excrementavium | reverse complement strand
TTGTTTGGAGCAAAGCCAAGGCGGTTACGTTCAACGTATGCCACAATGGCAGCAGCGGCAGGTATGCAGGTGAAGACGCTTCAAGGCATTATGGGACATGCAACTTCACAAGTAACAATGGATATTTATGTGAAGCAGGACTCAGAGGGAATGCAAATTGCAAGCAAGCAATTTGAAAACTTTTTGAGTAGCGGAATGCCTGTTGGGCGTAAAGTTGTTCCTAAACCGGAAGTAGCATAGTTTGAGAAAGAGGGGGAATAACAAACTCTTAATTAAAAATAGAGCATTATATGGAATGTTTATACTATAAATAACAATTACAATTGAGAATTTGACACTATAATATCTTGTTGCTTAACTTAAACGGCATTGTGCGGTGCGCACAAAATACAAGGAGGCGGCTATGAATCAACGATTGAAAGACGTGCTTTCAGGGCAGGAAAGCAACTACATGATGCCATTTTTCTGGATGCAGAATGGGAAACACGAGGATTTGCGCGCGCGCGTGGCGGAAGTGGCGCAGAGCGGATGCCGCGCATTCTGCGTGGAGTCGCGCACGCACGAGGATTTCTGCGGCAAAACCTGGTGGGAAGACATGGACGTTTTGCTGGACGAGGCGGAAAAACGCGGCATGCGGGTGTGGGTGCTGGACGATAAGCATTTTCCCACCGGCATGGCGAACGGGTTGATTCAGGCAAAGTACCCGCAGCGCCGCAAATGGCACTTGCGCGAATGCCATGTGGACGTATATGGGCCGATGCAGGGCGCTACGCTGATCGTGCGGCCCGCGCCGGAAGAAGACGTGTTCCTGGGAGCGTATGCGTATCGCCGGACGGAACAGGGCGAGGGACTGACCGGGGAATGGATGGATGTGAGCGCGGCCGTTCGCAACGGCCGCCTGCGCTTTGATGTGCCGGAAGGCGTGTGGCGCGTGTTCTTTTATTACAAAACGCGCACGGGCGTTTTCCACGGGCAGGAATACTATTTCCATCCCATCGACGCGGAAAGCGTATCCACGCTGATCGAGGCCGTTTACGAGCCGCATTGGGAGCACTACAAGCGGTATTTTGGCACTACCTTCGCGGGATTCTTTTCCGATGAACCCCAGCTGGGGAATGAATGTATGCGGGATTGGTCTGGCGACAGAACTACGCGGTATAACCGCCAGATCGGCATGCCGGGCCTTGCGCTCCCCTGGAGCGACGCGCTGCTGGAGGATATGCAGGGCGCGCTGGTGGGAAAGGCGCTGCCCCTGCTGGCGGCTCTGTGGTATCCCATGGAGAGCATGCAGGTACAGGTGCGCTATGCCTATATGGATGCGCTCACGCGGCTGTGGCGTTCGTCTTTTTCCTATCAATTGGGGCAGTGGTGCGAGGCGCATGGCGTGGAATACATCGGCCACATCATCGAGGATATGAACAGCCACGCGCGCATGGCGTATTCCGCCGGGCACTATTTCCGCGCGCTGGATGGACAGCACATGGCGGGCATCGATGTGGTGCTGCACCAGATCGTGCCAGGCATGGCTGCTTGCCCGCACACGGCTTCGATCGAGGGCGGCATCGCAGATCCGGCATTTTTCGACAATGTACTGGCCAAGCTGGCCGCCTCGCACGCGCACATTCAGCCGCATATGAAGGGCCGCGCAATGTGCGAAGTGTTTGGCGCATATGGCTGGGCCGAAGGCGCGCCCATGATGAAGGGCCTGCTGGACCATATGCTGGTGCGCGGCATCAACTACTTTGTGCCGCACGCCTTTTCGCCTGTTTTCCCCAATCCGGATTGCCCGCCGCACTTTGGTGCAGAAGGACGCGATCCGCAATTTTCCGGCTTTACCAGGCTGATGCGCTATGGCAATCAGATGAGCCATCTGCTGTGTGGCGCGGAGCACGCGGCGGATGTGGCCATCGTGTACCACGCGGAACTGGAATGGTGCAACGGCGCAGCAGGCATGTTCACACAGGTTCCCGCGCAGATTCTTTACGAGCGCCAGATCGATTTCGACATCCTGCCCTTCGATGCGCTCGCCGGGGCGCGGGTGGAGGGCGAACATTTGCGCGTCAACCGGGAAACCTATAAGGCGCTGATCGTTCCGGGGTGCCCTGCTTTGCCCGATACCTTGATTGCAATGCTTAAGGCGCTCGCGCAAGAAGGGCTTCCCGTGTGGTTTGTGGACGAGCGGCCGCGCGGCGCGGATTTTGGCCGCGTTGTGCCGCGGGAGCGCCTTGCGGAAGAAGCGGATGGGTTTGCTTCCGTCCGCATCGCGCCCGCCTTCCCACTTTTGCGCGTGTACCGCGCGAAGCAGGAGGAGGATTGGATCTACATGCTGGTGAATGAATCCGCGACGCAAAGCTACGCGGGGGAAATTGCCGTGCCGCGGGCGGCTTCCTGCCTGCAGCTGGATCTGCTCCTGGACAGCGCGCACTCGCAGCCGGTTCACGAGGGAAAGGTATCGCTTTCGCTCGCGCCCGGCCAATCGACGGTTTTGATCTTTGGGGACGGGTTGCCTGCATTGCCGGAAGAAGCGCCCCTTGGCGCGCGCCTGCCGTTTGCACCGGAGTGGGACATTGCGCTTGCGGAAGCGGGACACGCCGGGGAGTATGCGCCCTTGACGCGCACCCATGCGCTTTTCGATATCGCGGAAGCCGAGGAACGCGCCAGCTTTGCGGGCTGGATCCGCTACCGGGCGAATTTTACGCTCTCGCCGGAAGAAGCCGCGAACATTCGCGCGCTCTCGCTGGGCGAGGTTGGCATGACAGCGCGCGTTTGCCTCAATGGGGCGGATCTGGGTGAGCGGATTTGCGCGCCGTATCTCTTTAACGTCAAAGGCGCGCTGGCGGCGGGCAATAATACCCTGGAAATTGCCGTAGCCAACACCCTGGCCGGGGCTGTGCGCGATCCATTCTCCATGTTTTTGCAGATACCGCGCTCGGGCCTGCTTGGGCCGGTGGAATGGGTTCTGTAAACCGGAAAATCACATCGCGCCGCCGCTTCTGAATGGGCGGCGGCGCGATGTTCGCGAGCGGTATTTGCCAGGGGGCGTGTTCAGCAATCCCACTGGCACAGTTTCAGATCCACATGCGCAGCGTCTTTCATGGGCACCCCCTCGGCGCGCAACAAAAAAGCCTGTTCCGGCCAATGGGGCGCCAGGCGCCCTGCATGGTTTACCACCCTGTGGCAGGGATATGAACCATAATATTGTGAAAGGCTCAGCACTTTTCCCACCAGCCGCGCGTTTCGTTCCCGGCCGGTCAGGCGGGCAATTTGCCCATAGGTCGCCACCCGGCCCTCGGGAATTTCCCCGACCGCCGAAAGAATTTCATAAACCAGTCGATCATCCATATTCCATTCCATCTCCTTGCGCTATGGCGCGGGTTGCGCGAACCGGCGGCGAAAATCCAGCGGCGTTACGCTGTTGGCGGCGCGGAAGCGCCGGATAAAATAGCTGCTGGTGGAAAAACCCGTTTCCAGCGCGATTTCCGTAACGTTCATATCCGTCGTGGTCAGGAGCGCTTCCGCCTTTTTCAGGCGCACAAAATTGAGATAATCCGAAAACGTGCGCCGCGCACATTGCCGGAAAAAGCGCGAGAACGCATAGTAACTCATGCCGCACAGGCGCGCGCATTCCTGCATGGTAATGTCCTGCGCATAGTGCTGGCCGACGTATTCGATCACGGTTTTCAGGCGGTCCATGTCTCGCTGGCTCAGCGCGTATGCTTCGTGGACATGCCCGGTTTCCCTGTGCCAATGCCGCAAAATCCACAGCGTCAGGCGGCAAATGTCCGCGCGAATGGCCAGCTCAAAGCCGAAATCGCGGTTTTGCGCTTCGCGCAGAATGTCGCGCACCAGGCTGGGCACTTCGCAGCCGGCGAGGATCCGCGCCGGGAAAAAACGGGGGAGGGTGTGCACTGGCAGCCGGAAGGGAAGCAGATATTGCAGCTCGAACACCGTGCTATCCGCCGCCTGTACCAGTTCTGGTTCGAATTTGACGACAATGTAGCGGTTGTTTCCCGCATTCAGAGCAAATATCTGATGCACTTCGTGCGCGTTGATCAGCACCATGTCGCCCGCAGAAAATACCACGCGCAGTTCGTTGGTCTGCAGCGCATATTGCCCTTCCAGTCCATAGAGGATTTCGATGTAGGCGTGCATGTGCGCATGCGCCATGATTCCCGGGCCCATGTGCGCCTGCGCGTGGCAGTCATAGGGGATCCATACGCCGTCGATCTGCTTTTTCGGTTCGTTGAATACTTCTTTCATGGCGCTCCCTTTCGGCAAAAAAATGCTATTTTTTCGCAAGGGTATTATATCACTGGAAGCATGGGTTGTGCTATAGTTTCGATAGAAATTAACCCGTAGGAGGTGTACCCGATTTATGGAGAGGAAATTGCGGATTGGCATTATTGGGACCGGTGGAATTGCGTATTCGCATATGCGCAGCTATTTGCAGATGGACGATGTGGAAATCGTTGGCGCGAGCGATATCGTTCCCGGCAAAGCGCGCGCGTTCCTGGATGAATTTGAGCTGAACGATGTGCCGGCGTTTGAAAACAACGCGGATCTCTTGAAGCTGGAACTGGATGGCGTTTCCGTGTGCACGTATAATACGACGCACCACATCTGCGCCTGCGAGGCCATGGAGGCAGGCGTCAACGTGCTGTGCGAAAAGCCCATGTCCGTAACGCTGGAGCAGGCCGTTGAAATGGCGCGCACGCAGAAAAAGACGGGTAAAATCCTCACGATCGGCTTCCAGCCGCGCTATGGCGCAAACATGCGCATGGTGAAGGAACTGGTGCGCTCCGGGGAACTGGGCCGCGTGTACTATGTGCAGACCGGTGGCGGCCGCCGCCGCGGCATTCCGGGTGGTACGTTTGTGGACAAAAAGTTGGCGGGTGTGGGCTGCCTGGCGGACATTGGCTGCTATGCGCTGGATATGGCGCTCAACACTGTGGGCTATAAGCGTCCGGTAACGGTTTCGGCCTACAGCTCGGATTTCTTTGGCAAAAACCCCAAGTATTACAACAAGGGCCCGTTCGATGTGGACGATTTCTCTTGCGCGCTGGTGCGCTTTGAAGACGATATGGTGCTCGATTTCCGCATGAGCTGGGCCATGCACATGGATACGATGGGCGACATGCTTTTCCTGGGCACCGATGCGGGCCTGAAGGTCAAATCGCCCAATCCGCACCTGAACTGGGGCGGCGCCTGGGATGGCGGCATTGGCGAAGTCTATATGTATCGCGATATCGGCGACAACCAGGTGGAAATCCACATTCCCAAGAAGATGGAAGACGATAAGAAAGGTTTCTTCTTCCTCAAGTGCCGCGATTTCTGCAACGCGATTCTGAACAACGGGCCTTCGCCCATTCCGTGGCAGGAGATCATTTACAATCAGGCGATTATCGACGGCATCATCCGCTCCAGCGCGGCGAAGAGCGAAGTGCGCGTCGAAATTCCGGAAATCTGAGGAGGACAGCGCCATGTTGAATGTTGCGATGATCAGCCGCTGGCACGTGCATGCGCCGGGCTATGCGAGGATGATCCAGGAGGCGGAGGACGCGCGCATCTCCTGCGTGTGGGATGAAGATCCGCAGCGCGGCCGCGCCTGGGCGGAAGAACTGGGCGTGCCCTTTGTGGAGGACTATGGCGCAGTGCTCGCGCGCAGCGATGTGGACGCGGTGCTCATCGATTCGCCGACCAATATGCACAGGGACTTGATGGTGCGCGCGGCGCAGGCCAAAAAGCACATTTTCACGGAAAAGTGCATGTGCCTCACCGTGGCGGATTGCGACGAGGTCATCCGCGCGGTGGAGGAAAATGGCGTGATATTTACCATTTCTTTCCCGCAGCGCTGCGAGGGCCGCAATCTGTTCATCAAGAACGCCATCGATAGCGGCATGCTGGGCGAGGTTACGCTCCTGCGCGTGCGCAATTGCCACGATGGCGCTCTGCGCGGCTGGCTGCCGGATTATTGGTACGACCCGGAAACCACGGGCGGCGGCGCGATGATGGATCTGGGCGCGCATCCTATGTACCTTGCGCGTTGGATGCTGGGCGCGCCAAAGCGCATCCAGTCCATGTTCAACGACCGCACAGGGCATCCGGTGGAGGACAATTCCGTGTCCACCATCGAATTCGCCAACAAGGCCATTGCCATTTCTGAAACCAGCCTGGTTTCGCCCATGACGCCGCAGATCTTTGAAGTGTATGGCACCAAGGGCGTGATCCTGGCTGTGGATAAGAACATCCGCATGATGACGGAAAAGACCCGTGACCTGGTGGAGGGCGGCTGGATTGTGCCGAAGCTGCCGGAAGCGCTGCCGCATCCTGTTCGCCAATGGCTCGATAGCGTGCTCTATGGCGCGCCGGTGCGGTTCGGCCTGGCGGAAGGCCGCCAGCTCACCGAGCTCATGGAAAAGGCCTATATCGCGCATCGGGAAAAGCGCGAAGTGGAATTCTAATCTTGAAAAATTTGAACCGGCTCATAGCTTTTCGCTATGGGCCGGTTCAATTTGCCGGCAAACCGCCAGGCTCAGCGCAGATGGTGGAAGGATGAATTTTACAATAGCTGTTCCCGGTGCGTGGCAAACGATTTGTTGATAGCGACCATCAGGTCCACGGGGGCGATCAGCTCGCCATATGGCTGGGGCAAAGCGCCGGTTTCCAGCATGGCGGCAAAGCGATCGAGCAACATCTCGGTGAAACCGTCGATGCGAATTTCCCGGGTCATGACGCCCTGGGCGGTGAGTACGGTTCCGCCATAGTGGTAGACGCCATCGAGAAAGCTGAGATGCACGTCGAATGCAGGATAGCGCACCACAGCGCTCACGCCGCTTTCGCTCCGGTGCGCGTTTACTGCCACGGGATCATAGCCAAAGACCATCATGCAGCTTTCCACCAGATGGGCGCTGTAGAAAAAGAAATTGCCATAGGCGTTATCCATGCTCACAGGCGCCCAAATGTGGCCGCCGATGGGCGCGTTTTCCCGGGCAAATGTGCGCAGCGCATAAACGTCCGCCACGAACTTCACCCCGGAACCACCCATGATGTTTGCGCCGTGCGCTTCCGCCAGCGCGACGAGTTCGCGTGCTTCGGCGCAATCGCGCGTAAAAGGCTTATCGATGAAAGCGGGAATGCCGCTTTCCAGAAAAGGCGAGGCGTATTTTGCGTGCAGGGCGCCATCGCGCGAAGTGACCATCAGCGCGTCAATTTTCCCGAGCATATCCCGGGGATGTGCAACAACGGTTTCCACGCCGCATTCCCTCTGAATTTTTTCGCTTGCCTGCAGATCTTCCCCATATAAGGCGACGACTTTTAGCTGAGGATGGCGCATGGATACGTTGATCAGGTTGGCGAAGCCCATGGCATGGGAGTTTTCGGTGCCAATAATGCCGATTTTTTTCATTTCAATCCCTCCCAATTTCTTCCAGGATCGATATCAGTGCGCGCATGGACTGCGCGCTGGCTGCGGCAGCGCCGGAAGAGAACGCTGCGCCGCCCGGCAGGCGCAGCGCCGCATCGTCCAGCACCGCGTTAAGGCGGTAGTGGGTTTCCAGGGAAAGCCAGCCGTCATAGCCGTCTTTGCGCAAGGCGGTGAGGGTTTCGCGCACCTGCCCTTCGCCCGTGCCGATGCAGGCCGCCCGGGCGTTGCCGTTCTCGCGCAGCGCGTCCTTGACGTGCACGTGCCGGATCCGTTCGCGCAGCACGGCATAGCTGGCAAGCGGCGTCTGCGCGTCCGGCGAAAAGGGGTAGTTGCCGCCGTCAAAGAGCGCCTGAACGGCGGGGTGATCAATGCAATCGATCAGTTCTCCGAGCTCAACCGCGGTGTGCCCATTGACGCTGGGATCGGATTCCAGCACAATGGTGACGCCCGCGTCCTGCGCCATGGGCGCGATTTGCCGGTAGACCTCGCGCAGCCGCGCGTGCGGATGATCGCACCGCCAGA
The DNA here is from genome assembly GCA_018716755.1 of Candidatus Alectryocaccomicrobium excrementavium. Classification (GTDB taxonomy): domain Bacteria; phylum Bacillota; class Clostridia; order Christensenellales; family Aristaeellaceae; genus Alectryocaccomicrobium; species Alectryocaccomicrobium excrementavium. Next base: position 9,426 of record DVJN01000024.1, on the reverse strand, counting down.
AACAAAAACCGCGCATGATCCGGGTTTGCAACATTTGCGCATACCGCAACAGGCGAGGGAAGGCGGCGATTTGCGCCTGCTGAGTGGCGCGATCCTCAATGTCGCATTTGAAAAGCGGCAAACTGAAGCAACATATGGGTAAGCATGCTTCCTGAAAGCGCGCTTTCAACGCCTGTATGAGCGATTCCTCCATTTCCAGCAGGCCCTGGTTGCAAATCGTGCGCAATTCCAGCCCATCCAGCTCGAACGCTTTGGCGAAGGCGATGACTTCATCGGGGTTTTGCGAGACTTCGTCCGTAATGATGCTACGCTTCATCGAAGAACACCTCCGAAAGCCGTGCGGCGCTGTCTCTATCCAGATAAAGGCTGGCGTGCCGGCACAGGCGCAGCGCGCTGGCCGGACAATCGGGCCCCACCGGCCCACACAGCGCGCGATATACCGCATCGCGCTTGCTGGCGGCGGGAACCATGCAAAAATGGTATTTTGCGCGCATCAGGGCGGGAACCGTGAGTGTGATGGCGTGGGTGGGAACGTCGCTCAGTTGCGAAAAGCAGCCGTCGTGGACCTGCTGCATGCGGCAGACCGCATCCAGCGATACGCGCTTCACGAGCAGGGGATCGCGAAAGTCCGCCTCGTGGGGATCGTTGAAGGCAATGTGGCCATTTTCGCCGATACCCATGCACACGATGTCGAGGGGCGCGGCCTCAAGCGCTCGCGCGTATTGCGCGCAGGCAGAATCCACGTCGCGCGCCGCTCCGTTGATGTAGGAAACGGAACCAAAGGGAACCTGGCTGAACAGGCGCTCGCGCAGAAAATTGCCAAATCCCTGCGGCGCGTCCGGTGCGAGGCCCACGTATTCATCCATGTGGAAGGCGTCGATGCGCGTGAAATCCAGGGAACGGTCTTCGCGCAGTGCGGAGAGAAATTCGTTTTGCGAGGGAGCAGCGGCGAATACCATGCGTACGCGCGCCTGATTTGACAGCAGCATGCGGATGGTGGCCGCTACATCCTGCGCTGCTTTTCGGCCCAGCACGGCGCGGGTCTCCAGGCGGAACAGCGAAAAAGATGATGAAATCATAGGAGTTCCTCCGCAAGGCGGCTCATGGGATTTTGCCGGTGCGCTTCCTCCATCACGGCAATCTGCTGGCGCACCTGCTTGAGCGTAACGCCCAAAGGTTTTCCATGCACCAGGTGGTCATACACATCGTCGTACATGCGCCGCGTCGCATCGGCAAACACATTGTCCACGATGTTGCTGGCGTCCAGGGTTTCTTCGTACCATTTCAAGGATTCCGCGCAGTAGATGGGCAACCCTTGCGCGTCGGCCAGTGGGGTGCGGATCAGTTTTTGGCAGGGCGCTTCTTCGGGCTTAAAATACTTCCAGCGAATGCCCTGCGCGTTGGCGATGAGCGTACCGCAGGAACCCTGCACATCGAAGGTATAGGGCACATAGGCGTCGCAACAGGAGATTTCCACTTCGACCAGCGGCCTGTCGGGAGCGCGCAAAATCATTTTTACGAAATCCTCGGCGTCGCCAAAGGTATTCACCCGATCCATCCAGCAGAAAACCTGGGGCATGCTGTCGTAAGAATGCAGAAATTCCAGTGCCTGCCCCACGGGATGGGGGCCGGAATTGTACAGGCTGCCCGCCACGTTTTCCTGCAACGTTTGCCAATCCCAGCGCCGGCCGAAGCTGCTGGTGGTGATTTTCACTTGCACGATGCGGCCGAGCACGCCGGATTCCACGATTTCCCGCACCTTGACAAATTGCGGCGCATAGCGGGATTGCAAAAAGATCATATAGGCGCGGCCGGTTTCGGAAATGGCCTGTTCCAGTTCTGCCACTTCGGCGGTGGTGCCGGCAATGGGCTTTTCCTGCAGGACGTTCAGCCCGTGCCGCATCATCGCAATGGCGAGCGGTTGATGCAAAGGCGACGGGGTAGCGTTGATGACGAAATCGATGTCTCCGCGCGCATACAGGCCCTCTGGGGCGGCGTATACGTCCTCTTCCGCCAGCCCATATTCCCGCATGGCGCGCTCGCGCCGGACGGCGATGGGATCCACAACGGCGCAGACGCGGAAGCGCCCGTCCTGGAGAATGTGCGCGCCGTGGATGTTGCGGCCGCTGCGCCCCTGTCCCAGGATGGCGACGCGCAGGGTTTTCATGTTCAATCCCTCCTCTTCAAATACGCGATGAGCATTTGAGCAATGCTTTCCGCGCGCTGTTCCATTTCTTCTGGTGCGCGTAGAGAAACGCCCAACACGCGATCCATGGTGTACAAATTGGAAAAATAGTTGTATGTGCAGGCAAAAAGGGTCATCAGCACTTGTTTTTCATCAATTCCTTCGCGAAACACCCCTTGCGCCTGGCTGTTTGCAAGGATCTGCCTCAGCGCGCGGCGAATGGGGTTGCGCACCTGGGCAAGCCCCTGTTCGTCGAAGTAGCGGGCGCGATGCAAATTTTCCCACATCACCATGCGCACATAGGTTTCATTTTCGCGTAGGTAAGCAAAATACAGGTTGACCAGTTTGCGGATGGCTTCCTGCCCGTCCAGTTCGTTGGCACAGGCGATGATGGGTGCTTCCCATTGGTTCAGGCGCTGGTATACGGCTTCCAGTACAGTTTTGTATAATGCTTCCTTGCTGCCAAAATAGGCGTATAGCATGCTTTTGTTTACACCGGCAGAGCGGGCGATGTCATCCACCCGCGCGCCATAGAGCCCTTTTTCAGAGAACTCCGTTTCCGCGGCCGCAAGAATTTTTCCGCGGGTAATTTGTGCCCGATCCTGCATGAATCCCTCCTGAACCTTTCTCTGCCGGTTTGGCAAATTTATAAACCAACCAGTTGGTTTATTGGCAGTATACCATATTGCCTTTTGCCTGTCAATATGATATAGTAAATTCATGGGCACAAATAAATTCTAAAGGCCATTTCAGGCAAAGAGGGAAGGAAAATGCGAAAGTTCAAATTGATTGGCGGCACGGTTCTCACGCCTATCCGGGCGCTCGCAGGTGCAGAGGTCGCCGTAGAAGAAGGGAAAATCGTTTCCGTCGGGCCGAGAGACGCGGCGACCGACGCTGGCGCGGATATTCTGGATGCCGGAGGCTGCTTTGTCGCCCCGGGATTTATCGACATGCACGTTCACGGCGGCGGTGGATACGACTTTATGGATGCGACAGTCGAGGCGTTTCACGGCGCGGCGCGCATGCACGCGCTGCATGGCACGGCCACTTTGCTGCCGACCTCTCTGGCCAGCGGGGATGAAGCGTTGCTGGCCATGATAGCGGCTTACAGGGAGGCGGTGCGCGCGCCGTGGCAGGGCGCGGCGATGCCGGGATTGCATCTGGAAGGCCCTTATTTTTCCCCTTCTCAAGCGGGCGCACAGGAACCCGGCGCCATTGCGCCGCCAGATCCCAGGCGCACGGCGCGCATTTTGGCGGCGGCGCAGGGGAGCGTTTTGCGCTGGTCGAGCGCGCCGGAACTGCCCGGCTCCATGGAGTTCGCGCGCGAGATGCGGGAAAGGGGAATACTGCTCTCCATTGGGCACAGTGACGCGCGCGAGGAGGTTGTGGCGGAAGCAATAGAAAATGGGTACTCGCATCTGACGCATTTTTACAGCTGCATGAGCACCATTGTGCGGGAAAAATCGTATCGCTTCGCAGGTATCATTGAGTGTGGATATCTGTATCCGGAATTGACGGTGGAGTTGATCGCGGACGGGCGCCATTTGCCCGCCAGCCTGCTCCGTCTGGCCTACCAGTCCATGGGTACGCGGCGCGTGGCGCTGGTGACGGACGCGCTGCGCGGCGCGGGAATGCCGGAAGGCGAATCCGTCATCGGCTCCTTGAAGGAGGGGCGGAAGTGCATCATAGAGGACGGCGTGGCAAAGCTGCCAGACCGTTCGGCCTTTGCCGGGAGCGTTGCCACAGCGGACCGGTTGGTGCGCAATATGGTGCGCATGGCGGGCGCTCCGCTCCTGGACGCGGTGAAAATGATGAGCCTCACGCCCGCGCGCATCATGGGTTTTCGGGATCGAGGCATCCTGGCGCCGGGGTATCGCGCCGACATCGTTTGCCTGGACGCGGATTTGCGCGCAGTGAAAACCTTTGTGGGCGGCGAGATGGTGAAAAATTAGGAGGACAGACAATGGATATTGACAAATTTCAGGCAATGCTCGCCGAAATGCTGGATGAACTGCCAGAGCCGTTTTTTGAGGAACTGCATGGCGGCGTCATTGTTTCGCCGCGCTGCAAGGAGAATCCGCATTCGCGGGGCGGCGATCTCTATATCCTGGGAGAATACCACCGCAGCCACGCGATGGGCAACCAGATTGTTATATACTACGGTTCTTTTATGCGCCTGTATGGCAAAGCGGCAGAGCAGACGTTTGAGCGCGAATTGCGCGCCGTGCTCCGGCACGAATTCCGCCATCATATGGAAAACCGTGCGGGCGAGCGCGGGCTGGAAATCGAAGATGAAAGGCAGCTGCGCGAATACCTGGAAATGCGCGCTTGCCGCGTATACCTTCGCTATAAAGATGGGAAGTTTGCGGGTATTCGCAGGCAATAGGGAGAAAGCGAGGCGTGCGCTGCTACTATATCCTTTTGCTGCGCCCATATTTTGCGCGCGTCATTTTAAATTTTGGAGAAACAATTGACGGAATGGCATTTTAATGCTAATATATGAGCAGATGTTCATATGATTGGGTGTGATTGTATGGCGGAGCAAAATGAGGTGGAACGATGCGGGTTTCTGTTCGTGCACGACGACGTGGTGAAAAAAGTGATGGAGGAGATGCCGGAGGAAAGCGTGCTATACGATTTGGCGGAGCTGTTCAAGCTCTTTGGCGACACGACGCGGATTCGGATTCTATACGCGCTATTTGAGGCGGAACTTTGCGTGTGCGATATTGCGCAATTGCTTTCGCTGTCGCAAACGGCGGTTTCCCATCAATTGCGCCTGTTGAAAGCCAGCAAGCTCGTGAAGTCCCGCCGGGATGGGAAAACGGTTTTTTATTCGCTTGCCGACAATCACGTTCACAGCATCATCGGCCAGGGCATGGAACATGTGGAAGAATAATCACAAAGGGGAGTGCGAACCATGAAAAAGGTGTTCAAACTGCAGGATCTGGATTGCGCCAATTGCGCGCGCAAAATGGAAGAAGCCATTGCCAGGATCGACGGCGTGGAGGCGGTTTCGGTAAACTTCCTCACGCAGAAGCTGACGCTCTCGGCGGCGGACGAACGGTTTGACGAAGTATTGAACCATGTGAAAAAGACCATGCGCAAAGTGGAGCCGGATTGCCAGATTGTGATGTAAAATTGCGAATGGGCGAAGGAAGAAGGAGCAGTCGTGTCGAAGAAACATAAAAGGACGCTTGGGAGAATTGCCGCAAGCGCGGTGGTTTTGGCGGCCGCCTGGTGCGCCCCGCAGGATCGTGCGTTTTCGCTGGCGGCCTATATCGTTTCCTATGGCATCATTGGTTGGGACGTTTTGTGGCGCGCGGCGCGCAACATCTGCCATGGTCAGGTATTCGACGAGAATTTTCTGATGACGCTGGCGACAGTGGGCGCCTTTTTGACAGGGGAATTCCGAGAAGCAGTCGCTGTCATGCTGTTTTACCAGGTGGGGGAACTGTTCCAGAGCTATGCCGTTGGCCGCTCGCGAAAATCCATCGCCGCGTTGATGGATATCCGGCCTGATAGCGCGAATATCGAGCGGGATGGCGCGCTGGTGAAAGTGGATCCGGAAGAGGTCGCGATTGGCGATGTGATCGTGGTGAAAGCTGGCGAGCGGATTCCCATCGACGGCGTGGTGCTGGAGGGGGAATCTTCCATTGATACGGCGGCGCTGACCGGCGAACCGCGCCCGCGCGGTGTCGCGCCGGGCGACGACGTGGTCAGCGGTTGCATCAACCGCACAGGGTTGTTGCGCGTGCGCACCACCAAGGCGTTTGGCGAATCCACGGTGGCCCGCATCCTGGAAATGGTGGAGAATTCGAGCGCCAAAAAGGCCAAAGCCGAGAACTTCATCACGCGCTTTGCCCGCTGGTACACGCCCAGCGTCGTCATCGCTGCGGTGCTGCTGGCGCTGGTGCCGCCGCTTGTAATGGGCGGGAGCTGGTATGAATGGGTACATCGCGCGCTGATCTTTCTGGTGATTTCCTGCCCGTGCGCGTTGGTAATCAGCGTGCCGCTGAGCTTCTTTGGCGGCATAGGCGGCGCGTCGCGCCAGGGCATCCTGGTAAAGGGCGCGAACTATCTGGAAGCGCTGGCCGGCGCGGAAATTGTGGTTTTCGATAAAACGGGAACGCTCACCAAGGGCGTTTTCAATGTGACCGCGATCCACCCGGATACTTGCAGCGAAGAGCGCCTCCTGGAAATCGCTGCGCTGGCGGAAAGGTATTCCGAGCATCCCATTTCCCGTTCCATTCGCGAAGCGTATGGGAAGGATATCGACGCCAGCCGGGTCAAAAATGTCAGGGAGATTTCCGGTCGAGGCGTGGCGGCGGTCGTCGACGGCGAGCCAGTTTGCGTGGGAAACGACAAATGGATGGAAGAAACTGGCGTCAAGTGGCATCCATGCCACCGCGTTGGCACGACGGTGCATGTATCGATTGGCGGGCAATACGCCGGGCATCTGGTCATTTCCGATGAAGTGAAGCCCGACGCCAGGAACGCCATAGAGGCGCTCAGGGCGCAAAACGTGAAAAAAACCGTGATGCTCACGGGAGATGCGCGCGCTGTGGGCGAACATACGGCGAAAGAACTGGGGATCGATCAGGTTTTTGCGCAGCTGTTGCCCACGGATAAGGTCGAGCATGTCGAAGCGCTCATGCGGGAAAAAACGGCGAAAGGCAAGCTCGTGTTTGTCGGCGATGGGATCAACGATGCGCCCGTGTTGTCGCGGGCGGATGTTGGCATCGCGATGGGGGCGATGGGTTCGGATGCCGCCATCGAGGCGGCGGACATTGTGCTGATGGACGATAAGCCTTCCAAGATCGCGACCGCAATTCGCATTTCCCGGCGCACGCTGCGCATTGTGCGGCAGAACATTGTGTTCGCGCTGGCGGTGAAGGGAATTGTGCTCGTGCTGGGCGCGCTGGGCATTTCGGGCATGTGGGAAGCTGTGTTCGCGGATGTGGGCGTGTCGGTCATCGCCATTTTAAATGCCATGCGCGCGCTGAGGACCGGCGGCAAAGGCGCTAAGCTCCATGCGGAAAGCGTTTCGGCCGCTGTGAGCGGCGACGCTTAAAACAGACAAAGCGTATGCGGTTTCGCATGGCTCCGGGAATCCGCGCCGCCAGGAACATCCGGCGGAGGAATGGCGCAGGCGAATTCCCAGTTTGCTTTGCAGCAGGCAATATCGCATACCGAAGAGAGGTTTTTTACCATGCTTAGCCTGAAACACATTGCTCTTGATCTGCCCAATGGCGCGGAACTGATTCGCGACATTTCTCTGGACATTCCGGATGACCGCCTGGTCGTGGTAACCGGCCCGAATGGCGGCGGGAAAACAACGCTCGCCAAGCTGATCGCAGGCCTGCGCCAGCCGACTGCGGGCAGCATTTCCTTTGATGGGCAGGATATAACGGGCCTGGATATCACCAGCCGTGCCCGCATGGGCATCGCGTATGCCTTTCAGCAGCCGGTGCATTTCAAGGGACTGCGCACGCGGGATATTCTGGAACTGGCGGCGGGAAAGCCATTAAAAGAACAGGAGTTGTGCGCCTATCTGGCCAAGGTTGGCCTGTGCGCCAATGAATATGTGGATCGCGAACTCAACGCGAGCCTGTCCGGCGGCGAAATGAAGCGCATTGAAATCGCCTCGGTGCTGGCGCGGGGCGCTAAGCTATCCATCTTTGACGAGCCGGAAGCGGGCATTGATTTGTGGAGTTTTTCGCGGCTCGTGGAGACTTTTCAGGATTTGCGCAACAGCGGCAACGGCGGCCTGATGATCATTTCCCATCAGGAGCGGATCCTTTCCATCGCGGATGAGATCGTCGTAATCGCGAATGGGCGCGTGCGCTCGCATGGGCCCAAGGAAGAAATTTTGCCGACCCTGCTGACGGACGAACGCACGGCTCGCTGTCCGTTGGGAAAGGAGGATGCGCGCGTATGAAAAAAGTGACGGATGCGCTTTTGCGCCTGATTTCGGATTTTTCGGGCGAATTCCGCGGGGCTTTTAATCTGCGGGAGGACGGCGAGTGCGCCGGCCGGATGTCCTCTAAAAATATCCGCATCGAATCCAAGCAGGATGCGCCCGGATTGGTGATTCGGGTGCTTCCGGGCACAAAAGGGGAAACTGTGTATATTCCCGCCTGCGTAACGCATGGTGGAATCGATGATTTGGTGTACAATGATTTCCTCATCGGCGAAGGAGCGGATGTTACCATTGTCGCTGGCTGCGGCGTGCACGCAGAGGAAGGCGAGGAAGCGCGGCACAATGGCATCCACCGCTTTTTTGTGGAGAAGGGCGCGCGGGTGCTCTATGAAGAAAAACACATTGGGACGGGCGCACCGGACGCGGACCGGCGCATCGATCCGGTAACGAGCATTTATCTGGATGAGGGCGCCCGCCTGGAGATGGATACAGTGCAGCTGCGCGGCGTACATAGCACCACGCGCAAAACCACGGCGGTGCTCAAGGCCCGCGCCAATCTCGTGGTGCGCGAGCGCATCCTCACCGATGGCGATGAAACCGCGCGCACGGATTTTGAAGTTACGCTCGAAGGCGAGGATTCCGGCGCGGATCTGATTTCCCGCTCGGTCGCGCGGGGGCAATCGCATCAGGAATTCTATTCCGTGATTCGCGGCAAAAACCGCTGCAATGGGCATTCGGAGTGCGACGCCTTGTTGGCGGAAAATGGCACGGTGATGGCAGCCCCGGCGCTGGATGCCCTGCATGGCGACGCGGCGTTGATTCATGAGGCCGCCATTGGGAAAATTGCGGGCGAGCAGATCATGAAATTGCAGACCCTGGGCTTGACGGAGGCAGAGGCAGAAGAAAAGATCATTGCTGGATTCCTCTCCTAGGGTGTGTTTCTCCATTCGAGGGGATACATTTTCGGCATCTTGTTCGTGCAAGGCTTCGTCTTCAAACCTCGATTTCCCTCCAGGAAACCTTCTGTTTTCCTCCTTGCCTTGCACGAAAATCTGCTCGAAACTGCACCCATCTTCCACTTGACTTTTTATTTGCAGGCTTTAGAAACACATCCTAAAGCGTTTTGCGTTAGCGATTTTTGTGCTCCGAAGCTCTGTTCAAAACGGGGGTTCAGACCGTTGACAAGGATCCGTCAACGGTCAAACAATTTTTGGCTTCTTGACGGAAAGCTGAGGGATGAGGCGGAATGAGCCGGCAAGGCGAGATAGCGAGTGAGAGTGAAGAAGTAGCCGTCATCCCTATAACCGTAGCCAATGCGCTT
>DVJN01000001.1 GCA_018716755.1 Candidatus Alectryocaccomicrobium excrementavium | reverse complement strand
TGATCCGGAAGTGAGCAGCCAGGCAATCGGCGAAATGGTGATGGAACGGCTGAAAAAGCTGGATGAGGTGGCGTATGTGCGCTTCGCCTCGGTGCACAGGCAGTTCCGCGATATTCAAACCCTGATGGACGAGCTCGCCAAGCTCTTGAATGAAAGCGTGACCGACAACAACTCGCGTTCGTCGGAAGATATACGCGCAAATATGTGAAAGAAAAGGGGAGACGCGCATGGCTAATGAACTGATTCTCGCGGTTGATGACGAAGCTCATATCCTTGAACTTTTGTCGTTCAATCTGGAGGCTTCCGGCTATCGAGTAGTAACTGCCGCCACGGGTGAGGATGCTCTCACGGTTTGCCAGCAAGAGCGCCCCGCCATGGTGCTGCTGGACATCATGTTGCCGGGCATGGACGGCATGGAAGTGTGCCGCCGTTTGAAAGGCGCGCCCACGACAGCCGATATTCCGATTATTATGCTTACGGCCAAGGGCGAAGAAGTTGATAAAATCCTGGGCCTGGAACTGGGCGCCGATGATTATATTACCAAGCCTTTTTCTGTGCGCGAGCTGATTGCGCGCGTGAAGGCTCTGCTTCGCCGCGCCGCGCCGCAAAACGATGACGAGGGTATTCTGCACGTTGGCAGCCTGACGATCGATGTGGGCAATTACGAGGCTTTCCGCAACGGCGAAAAGCTGTCCCTCACGCTCAAGGAATTCGAGCTGCTCAAGTTGCTGGTCATCAGCCGTGGCAAAGTGCTCACGCGCGATTTCCTGCTCGACCGCATTTGGGGTTATGAATTCTATGGCGAAACCCGCACGGTTGATGTGCACATTCGCCACATCCGTCAGAAGCTGGGCGACGATGCCCATTATATCGAGACCATTCGTGGCGTTGGCTATAAATTCAACGATCGGCAGGAAAACCGCCTGTGAAGGTAAAGGTCGCTTTTCTCGCGACCGCGATCAATCTGCTGGTAACTGTTATTCTGGTTTTGGTATGCGTGAGCCGAGCGGACGCGCAATATACCGAATTGTGCCGCCTGTCCGCAACAACGCAGGATAGTGCGGCTTTTTTTGAGGCAGATGTGATCCCTTCGCTCGCGGGATTGGTGATTGGCATTGTATGCGCAAGCGCAATGGTAGAGTTTTGCGTGCTTGCGCTTGTCATCCGGCAGGTAAACAAAGAGGCGCGAGACGCCTTGAACGTGCTGGACGCCTTCAGCCAGGGCGAATATAGCGAACGCATGCCAGCGTCTACGGGAAGCTTCTCACAGGAACGCGAACGATACAATCTATTGCTTTCCAGGCTGCAGGATCGCCTGAAAAAACTGCATAGCCGCAACCAGGCGGTGGATCTGGTGATGACGCGCATGCAAAATGGCCTGATCGCCGTAGATGCGGATTTGCGCGTGATGCTGGTTACGCCCGTGGCCAAAGAGCTGCTGGGAATCAAGGGGAACGCGGAGGGCATGCCCATCGTGGAAGCGTCGAAAGACGTGCGCCTGGATCAGCTGTTTTCCGACGCTATGCAGCACGCGGACGGCATTTACACCAACGAAGTGGCTGCGCGCACTTCCGCCGGGCGCGGGCACCGGCCCTTGCGGTTGTATGTGTCTGTGATGCGCCAGGAGGGCAAAGTGGTCGGCGCATTGGCACTGGTGGAGGACATCACAAAACTGCGCATGCTGGAACAGGTGCGCACGGATTTTGCCGCGAACGTTTCGCATGAATTGAAAACGCCGCTTACCTCGATCAAGGGGTTTGTGGAAACGCTGATGAACGGCGCCATTGAAAAGCCGGAAATGGCGCAAAAGTTCCTGCGCATCATCATGCTGGAGGCGGATCGCCTTACCCGCCTGATCAACGATATCCTTTCGATATCCAAGCTGGAATCGGGAGAAGACGCCATTGCCCAGGAACGCATACGGATCGACGAAGTCGTGCGCAATGTCGTGGAAATGTTGGAATTGCACGCTTCCGAAAAGGAAGTAACGCTGCATGCCTACGATTGCCCGCCCACGTATGTGCTGGGGCATCCGGACCGGGTGGAACAGATGATGATCAATTTGATCGAAAACGCGATCAAATACAACAAACCGGGTGGAAGTGTGTCCATTCGCATTTTCCCCAATGGCAAGGAAGTCAACATTTCCATCGCGGATACGGGAATCGGCATCGCAGAAGAGCATCTGCCTCGCCTGTTTGAGCGGTTTTACCGCGTGGATAAGGGCCGCTCACGCTCCATGGGGGGCACAGGGCTCGGTTTGGCCATTGTAAAGCACATTGTCCGCTCCATGGGCGGCATGATCGAAGTGCATTCGAAATTGGGCGAGGGAACGGAATTCCTTATCACCCTGCCGCAGGAATCCGAACCGGCGAGAGAACAGGAAAACGATAGCGATGAACAGCAGCAGGAGGGGGAAGAAGAATGAATTACCGCAAATTTCCCGGGACGGATATCACCGTCAGCGCATTGGGGTTTGGCTGCATGCGTTTGCCGGTTTTGTCCACCGAGGGGAATCCCATTGACCGGGCGGAAGGAAAGCGCATGGTGGATCGCGCGATCGACGGCGGCGTCACGTATTTTGATACTGCGTATGGCTATCACAACGAAGAAAGCGAAGTTTTTGTGGGGGAAGCCTTAAAAGGACTTCGCAACCGTGTAACGCTGACCACCAAGCTGCCCTGCTGGAAAGTGGAAAAGTGCGAAGATATGGACGCGCTTTTGGATACGCAGCTCAAGCGGCTGCAAACCGACCATGTGGATTTCTACCTCCTGCACGCGCTGAACGCCAATTCTTACGATAAGATGGTGTCCCTGGGCGTTTTCGAATTTCTCGACCGCGCACAGGCGCAGGGAAAGATCCGCTATCCCGGCTTTTCTTTCCACGATGACAGCGCCACGTTCCGCCGCATAGTGGACGCATATCCCTGGAAGTTAGCCCAGGTGCAGATGAACATTTTGGATGAGGATAAGCAGGCAACGATGGAAGGCGTGCGCTATGCCGGTTCTAAGGGAATTGGCATCGTGGCCATGGAGCCGCTGCGCGGTGGCGCGCTCGCGCGCACCCTGCCTCCGGAAGTGCGGGATATTTATGCGCATGCTTCCGTTCAGCACAGCGCCGTGGAGTGGGCATTCCGCTATCTGCTGGATAAGAGCGAATTCATAACGATCCTCTCCGGCATGTCGGATATGCAGCAATTGGAGGATAACCTGCGCATCTTTAGCGAGGCTGGCGTGGATTGCCTGTCCAGCGAGCAGCGCGACATGCTCGCGCAGGTGCGAGCGGCATATGAAAACCGTGTGCGCGTGGGTTGCACGGGTTGCGAATATTGCCAGCCCTGCCCGGCGGAAGTGCCGATCCCCAAGATTTTCCGTCCTTACGATCAGGCAGCGATCTTCGACAATTTTGAACCGTTCTTCGAGCGTTACGCGGAAAAAGTGGGGCAGAATCGCTGCCAGGATTGCGGCGCCTGCGAGGCTGCCTGCCCGCAGAAGATCCATGTGCGCGATTGGCTGAAAAGGATTCAAGCCGAATACGAGCAGTGGAGCGGAAAATAGCCAAGCAACCCCGGCAAATGCGAAGCGGAGCGGTTTTTGCCGTTCCGCTGTTTTTCCATGGAATTGTGTTGCCGGATGGGCTTGATTTCTGCTATAAGCCCATGTATAATACTCTATAGAAACGCGGAAGGGATCGAGAAACCAAGGAGTATGGAATTGTTTGAAAATCTGCCCATCATACCGTTGCGCGGATTGGTGGTGTTTCCTCTGCAAACCGCCTTGTTCGATATATCGCGGGCCGGTTCTCTGCTGGCCCTGGAGCAGGCGATGGATGAGCAAAAGCGCGTTTTTCTTGCCGCGCAGCGCGACACGAGCGTGGAAAATCCACACATCGAAGATCTTTACAGCGTTGGGACGGTCGCGCGCGTGCGCCAAATCATGCGCATGCCTGATGGCGCACTGCGCCTGCTCGTCAGTGGCGAACGGCGCGCATTGCTCGTTGAACTGGAAGAACACGGGAATTTTGCCATGGCGCACATCGCGCCCATGGCCATTTGCCGTTTGGAAGATGAGCGGGTTCGCCGCGCGCACGCGCGCGTGCTTCGCGGTCTGGTTAGAGATTTGAACCGGCAAACCGATGCGCTCACGAGCGAAGCGCTGAACATGATCGTGGGCGAAAAAGATGCTGTCGTTATGGGCGACATCGCCGCAGCGCACGTGCTGGGTGCGTTTGAGGACAAGCAGGAATTGCTGGAGTGCCGCGATGAAGAGGAGCGCCTGCAGCTTTTGGAGCATAAGCTAAGTGAAGAACTTCAGATTGTGAAACTGGAACGCGATATTCAGTCCAAAGTGAGCGCGACCATAGAGCAGCACAACAAGGACTATTACCTGCGGGAGCAAATTCGCGCAATTCACGAGGAGTTGGGCGATACAGAGGAAAACGAACTGGAGGCGTTCCGCAAACAGCTTTCGGATAGCGCGTTGCCGCCCGGGCCGCGGGAAGCCGTCGAGCGGGAATTGCGCAAGGCGGAGCATCTTTCGCCCGGCTCGCCGGAAAGTTCTATCGCTTTTAACTACATTGAGTACATGATGAGTTTCCCGTGGGGGAAATATACCAGCGGGCATTTTTCCCTGGAGCACGCCCGCCGCATCTTGGATCAGGAGCACTATGGGCTGGAAGATGTGAAAAAGCGGGTGCTGGAGCATCTTGCGGTCATGTCCATCAAGGGAGGTGTAAAAGGCCCGGTTCTATGCTTCGTTGGGCCACCGGGCGTGGGGAAAACTTCCATCGCGCGCTCCATTGCCAGGGCGTTGGGCCGGAAATACGCGCGCATGTCGCTGGGTGGCGTGCACGATGAGGCCGAGCTGCGTGGCCACAGGCGCACTTATGTCGGCGCGATGCCGGGCGGTATCGTGGCTGCGATGCGCCAGGCCGGTTCCATGGATCCTGTGATCCTTTTTGATGAAATCGATAAATTGGCACATGATTTGCGGGGCGATCCGGCGGCGGCTATGCTGGAAGTGCTGGATAGCGAGCAAAACTGCGCCTTTATGGATCATTATATGGATGCGCCTCTGGATCTTTCTCAGGTGATGTTCATCGCCACGGCCAACACCGCGGAGGAAATCCCGCCCGCTTTGCTGGACCGCATGGAAATCATCGAAGTGCCCAGCTATACCTATACCGAAAAGGCGCAGATTGCGCGCCTGCATTTGGTTGCAAAACAGATGCGGGAAAATGGCTTAAATGGGAATCAGTTGCGCTTTCAGGACAGCGCTCTGACGGAAATCATCGATGGTTATACGCGCGAGGCGGGCGTACGCGAGCTGGAGCGGCTGTTGGGCAGCATTTGCCGGAAGGCCGCCATATCCGTGGCGGAGGGGAGCACCAGGCGCATTACCATTACCGGGAAAAACGTGTCGGAGTATCTCGGCGCGCGGAAATACCTTTCACAACCCGTAGAGGCCAAGCCGGAAACAGGCATTGTGAACGCCCTGGCATGGACAAGCGTGGGCGGGGAAACCATGCCCATCGAGGTCGCGGTGATGCCAGGCAGCGGCCATATTGACATGACTGGGCGCATGGGGGATGTGATGAAGGAATCCGTGCGCACGGCCTATAGTTTTATCCGTTCCCGCTCGAGAGAATACAGGATAGCGGGGGATTTTCACAAAACCAACGACCTGCACATTCACATGCCGGAAGGCGCCGTTCCCAAAGATGGCCCCAGCGCAGGCGTAGCGCTGACATGCGCGATGCTTTCCGCCATCACGGGATGCCCCGCCCGGCAAGACGTCGCCATGACGGGCGAAGTGACGCTGCGCGGGAAGGTTTTGCCCATTGGCGGCGTGAAAGAAAAATTGATGGCGGCCTACCGCATGGGCATTTCCACCGTGCTGGTACCGGAGGAGAATCAAAAGGATCTCGAAAAGATACCGCAGGATGTGCGCAACCATCTGCAGGTCAAAACCATCCAACGGGTGGAACAGGCGATTGACTATGTCTTGATTCGATAAAGGAGAAGGCGCATGTTGAAAAAGGCCCAATTCGCAATTTCGATGGCGCAATACGCCCCTTCTGGAGCACTGAAATCCATCCCACAGATCGCCCTGGCGGGCAAATCGAATGTGGGCAAATCGTCGCTGATCAATCGCCTGGCGAACCATTCCAAGCTCGCGAAAACGTCATCCGAGCCGGGGAAAACCCGTTTGATCAATTTTTACCTCATGGAGGACGCATTTTATCTCGTAGATTTGCCAGGGTATGGCTATGCAAAGGCGTCCCAGGAGGAGCGCAAGCGCTGGGCTGGAATGATCGAAGGGTATTTCGCCAATGCGAAGGAACTTTGCTGCGTTCTCCAGCTCGTGGATATTCGCCACAAGCCGACGGAGCAGGATGTGATGATGGTCAATTATCTGAGACATTATCAATTGCCATTTTGCGTAGTCGCCACCAAGTGCGATAAAGTTTCCCGCGCGGAGCGTAGCCGCGCCATTCCCGTCATTTGCCGCACTTTGGCTGTGCAGCCGTGGGAGATTTTTGCCCATTCCGCGCAAACGGGGCTGGGCACAGAAGCGCTGGAGGATTTCATCCGCAAAGCGCTTACGGAACCGGCAAACGGACCAAGGGAGGAAGAAAATGACCTTTGAACGGGCAAGAGCGGGCGAAGAGGAAGCCATCCTTCGCCTGTATAGAAGCTGTGTGGCGTCGCCGTTCTGCACCTGGGACAACGAATACCCCGCCATGGAAAACATTCGGGCGGATATGGCCCAGTCCGCTCTATATGTGGTGCGGGGCGATGCCGGTGAAATCGTGGCGGCCGCTTCGCTTGGCGCGCTGAATGATATCGATCCCCAAGGTTTCCCTCCGCTGGCTCGGCCTTGCGAACTGGCGCGCCTATGCGTGTCGCCGATCGTGCAGGGGCAGGGCGTTGGCGGGCAATTTTTGCGTTTTCTGCTATGCGAAGCCGAGCGCCAAAATTTCGATGGTGTCCGGCTTACGGTCAGCGTAGGGCAAAAAATCGCCCAACGCCTTTACCAGCGCGTAGGATTTGCCGAATGTGGAAAACGATTTTGTTACGGCAATTGGTTTTATCTGTATCATTTGAAGTTGGCAACAGAAAGGGGCAGACAAATGGAACGTATGGTAGGAACCACCGTGCGCGGGATTCGCGCGCCGATCATTCGCCAGGGAGATGATATCGCGTGGATCGTGGCGAATAGTGTGCTGGAGGCTGCGGAAGCGGAGGGTTTTGCCCTCCGGGATCGCGATGTCGTCGCCGTTACCGAGGCGGTTGTGGCCCGCGCACAGGGCAATTACGCCACCACCGATCAGATTGGCGCGGATGTGCGCGCCAAGTTTGGCGAGCAGACCATTGGGGTAATTTTCCCCATTCTCAGCCGCAACCGCTTTGCCATGTGCCTGAAGGGGATCGCCAAGGGTGCGAAGAAGATCGTCCTCATGCTCAGCTATCCTTCCGATGAAGTGGGAAACCACATGGTGACATTGGACGCGTTGGATGAAGCGGGCATCGATCCGTACACAACCGTGCTGACCGAAGCGGAATTTCGCGCGCTTTTTGGCACTTGCAAGCATACGTTCACCGGCGTGGATTACATGTCCTACTATCGCGAATTGATCGAAAGTGCGGGCTGCGAAGCAGAAATCGTGCTGGCCAACGATTGCCGCGCCATCCTGCGCTATACGCCTTATGTTCTGGCGTGCGATATTCACACCCGCGCGCGCACCAAACGTCTTTTGCGCGCGGCTGGCGCTTCGCTTGTCTATGGGCTGGACGATATTTTGAGCGCCAGCGTAGAGGGCAGCGGATACAATGAGCATTACGGCCTGCTGGGCAGCAATAAGGCGACCGAAGAATCTGTGAAACTGTTCCCGCGCAATTGCAAGCCTGTGGTGGAAGCCATTCAAGCCCTTCTGCTGGAAAAAACGGGCCGGCATATCGAGGTTATGATCTACGGGGATGGCGCGTTCAAAGATCCTGTGGGCAAAATTTGGGAACTGGCGGATCCCGTGGTTTCGCCCGCTTATACGCCGGGACTGGAAGGCCGCCCCAACGAAGTGAAGATCAAATACCTGGCAGACAACGATTTTGCGGGGCTCACCGGCGCTGCGCTGCGCGACGCCATCAACGACGCCATCCGTCACAAGGAAAGCGATCTCGTGGGCAATATGGCTGCCCAGGGCACGACGCCGCGACGCCTCACCGATCTGCTCGGTTCGCTGTGCGATCTCACTTCTGGCAGCGGCGATAAGGGAACGCCCATCGTGCTCGTGCAAGGATATTTCGACAATTACGCTTCTTAGGACAAAAAGCGGGACAAATTCGTCGGCCAAGCCGCAAGTTTGTCAATG
>DVJN01000165.1 GCA_018716755.1 Candidatus Alectryocaccomicrobium excrementavium | reverse complement strand
AGAAGAACGAGGCTTTGATCAGAAATGACGGCGTGTACGTCATTTCTGGCATTTTTTCAGGAGCAAACGCTTGCGTTTGCGGGAAAAAATGCATTCCCGCCCCGACCGCTGGCCGCAAATCGTCAGATTTGCAAGCGGTCGGGCAGATTCGTTGGCAAACCGAAGGTTTGTCAACGATCTGTGGCATACTTACGGTAGTATGCCAGGCAAACCGCCAAGAAGGAGGTTGCGCAGATGGAAAACAAGAAGCTACCGGTGGGCATCGAGAACTTTGCGGAAATCCGCCGGGAAGATTTTTACTATATCGATAAAACAGGCCTGATCCGCGATTTGCTCCGGGACTGGGGTAAGGTGAACCTCTTCACCCGCCCGCGCCGCTTTGGCAAGAGCCTCAACATGAGCATGCTCAAGTGCTTCTTTGAGACCGGCACGGATGCCTCTCTTTTTGAGGGCCTGGCCATCGCCCGGGAAAAAGACCTGTGCGAGGAATACCTGGGCAAGTACCCCGTGATTTCCCTCACGCTCAAGGGCGTGGACGGCCTGAACTTCGAAGCCGCTTACCACGCGTTGCGGGCCGCCCTGCGCGGGGAGGTGGCGCGGCTGCGCTTTTTGCTGGAAAGCGCGGCCGTGAGCGAAGCGGACAAGCAGCCGCTCGAGCGCTTTTTGCATGAGCAGGACACGCGGGAGGACGTGTTGGACAGCCTGAAAACGCTCTGCGCCCTGCTCCACCAGCACCATGGGCAGAAAGTGATTCTGCTGATCGACGAATACGATGTGCCGCTGGACAAGGCCTTTCTCCATGGGTACTACCCGGAGATGGTTTCCCTTCTGCGCGGCCTGCTGGGCAACGCGCTCAAGACCAACGATTTTCTGCAATTCGCGGTGCTCACGGGTTGCCTGCGCGTTTCCAAGGAGAGCATTTTTACCGGCCTAAACAATTTGGAAGTGAATTCCGTTTTGGACGCGCGGTACGACGAACACTTTGGCTTTACGGATGCGGAGGTGCGGAAACTGCTCGCGGACTACGGACTTTCCTCCCACTACGCGGAAACCAGGGATTGGTACGACGGCTATCGCTTTGGCAATGCGGAGATGTACTGCCCCTGGGACGTGATCAATTATGCCAAAAAACTGCTGGCCGAGCCGAACGCGCATCCGCAGGACTACTGGATCAACACCAGCGGGAACGACATGGTGCGGCGGTTTGTAGACAAGGCGGACAGGAGCACGCAAAAGGAAATCGAGCGGCTGATCGCCGGGGAGGCGATTGAGAAGCGCCTGCGGCTGGAGCTGACCTACGGCGAGCTGGAAGAGAGCATTGAGAATTTGTGGAGCGTATTGTTCACCACGGGATATTTGACGCAGGCGGGCGAAGTGGAGCGGAACGTATACAGGCTGGTGATTCCCAACCGCGAAGTGCGGGAAGTGTTCGTTTTGCAGATTCAGGAATGGTTCAAAAAAGCGGTTGTGGGGGACGCGAAGCCCATGCGGGCGTTGCACGAAGCGTTTGCGCGTGGGGATGCGGAGGGCGTGCGCCAGGGGCTGAACGCGATCATGGGCAAAATGATCAGCATCCTGGACGCGAAAGCGCCGGACGCGCAGAAGGAAAATTTTTACCACGGGCTGCTGTTGGGGCTATTGCGGGCGGAGCCGGCGTGGTCGATCCAGTCGAACGTGGAATCGGGCGAAGGGTTTTGCGACATCCTGGTGGAGCTGGACGACCCGGACGCGGGGCTGGTGATCGAGGTGAAGTACGCTTCCAGCCTGGACGCCCTGGAAGCTGCGAGCGCGCGGGCGCTGGCGCAGATCAAAGAGAAGCGCTACGACGAACGCCTGCGCGGCGAGGGGCGGGAGGACATCCTGGCCTACGGCATCGCCTTTTGCAAAAAGCGCTGCAAGGTGGCCTGCCAGCGTTTGTAAGCTTTGCAGCCAACCGTTGCTTTACAGGCGCCGCGGAGCATGGTATGATACGGGGAGAAACCGCACGCCAGGGAGGAAAGTATGTATCGCATTTTTATCGTGGAAGATGACGCGGTGATCGCGGGAGAAATCGCCCGGCACATCGAAAGTTGGGGGTATGAAGCGCGTTGCGCGCGGGATTTCCGCAATGTGCTGGCGGAATTCGCCGCGTTCGATCCGCATCTGGTGCTGATGGACATCGGCCTGCCCTTTTACAATGGCTATCACTGGTGCCGGAAGATTCGCGAAATTTCCCAGGTGCCGGTGGTGTTCCTCTCTTCCGCGGCGGACAATATGAACATCGTGCTGGCCATGGACATGGGCGGGGACGATTTTATCGCCAAGCCGTTCGAATTGACGGTGCTGATGGCGAAATTGCAGGCCATGTTGCGGCGCGCCTACGATTTTGCCGGGCACACGGGGCTGATCGAGCACGGCGGCGCGCTGCTTAACCTGAACGATTCCTCGCTCACGGGGCCCGAGGGCCGCGCGGAGCTGACGAAGAACGAATTCCGCATTTTGCAAACGCTGCTGGAAAGGCGGGGCCAAACGGTGCCGCGCGAGGAATTGATGCGCCGCCTGTGGGAAACGGATAGCTTTGTGGATGAAAACACGCTCAATGTGAACGTCACGCGCCTGCGCAAGCGGCTGGAAAGCGTGGGCCTGAAGGATTACATTTCCACGCAAAAGGGCGTGGGTTACAGGGTGGGTTGAATGCAGACCATAAAATTGCCCCGGCTGTTTTGGGCCTATTTGCGGCGGCATGCGCGCCTGATCGCGCTGTTCGCCGTCTTTTCCCTTGTTTTTGGCGTGGTATTCGCGCTGTACGATCTGCCGGTGGAGGCGGTGGCCTATGCCAGCGCCATCTGCCTGGCGCTGGGCGGCGTGGCGGCGGCCTTTGGCCTGAACGCCTTCCGGCACAGGCACGAAGCGCTCGTGGCGCTGCGCGAAAACGCCGCGCTCGGCGTGGACGGTATGCCGCCGCCGCGCGACCTGCTGGAAGAGGATTTGCAGGCCATCATCCGCCGCCTGCAAAGCGGCTGGCAGGAGGAAATTTCCCGCGCAGATCAGGAGCGCGCGGATATGCTGGAATATTACACGCTGTGGGTGCATCAGGCCAAAACGCCGCTGGCCGCCATGGGGCTTTTGCTCGCCGGGCGGGAGGACGCCGCCGCGCTGGAAGCCGAGCGTTTCAAGCTGGAACGGTATGTGGACATGGCGCTGCAATACGCGCGACTGGGCGCGGACGCCAGCGATTTTGTGCTGCGCGAGTGCGCGCTGGCGCCCATCGTGCGCGGCGCGGTGCGCAAATACGCGCGGTTGTTCATCGCCAAGCGCATCCATCTCACGGTGGAGGAAATGGACGCGCGCGTGCTCACGGACGATAAGTGGCTTTCCTTCGCCATCGAACAGTTGCTTTCCAACGCCGTGAAATACACGGGCGAAAACGGGCACATCCGCATATCGCTGTGCGCGCCGCTTTCGCTGGTGATCGAGGACGACGGCATCGGCATCCAGCCGGAAGACCTGCCCCGCGTGTTCGAAAAGGGGTATACGGGCTTCAACGGCCGCGCGGGCGAAAAGTCCACGGGCATTGGCCTCTATCTGTGCAAAAAGACGCTCGAGCGCCTTTCGCACACCATCCGCCTGGAATCCTCGCCCGGCTCCGGCACCCGCGCCATCGTGGGGCTGGAAGTGCGCAGGGTGCCATTTGATTAACGTGCCTCCTTCGTGCGCCCCTTTTGCGCGCTATCTTTCACGAATGTAAGGTTCACCCCGCAATTGTAAGGCAAATCCATAGCGGCGCGGCGCTCCATGGGGTACAATGGTTCCTGTGAAAAGGAGGCCGAAAGACATGGCGATTTTGGAAGTGAACAATCTCAAAAAGGTATACGTCACGCGGTTTGGCGCGCAGCAGGTGCACGCGCTGGCCAACGTGAGTTTTTCCGTGGAAAAGGGCGAATTCGTGGCCGTGATGGGCGAATCCGGCTCCGGCAAGACCACGCTTCTAAACATCCTGGCCACGCTGGATAAGCCTACCAGCGGCGAGGTGAAGCTCAACGGCCGGCCGCTTTCCCTGCTGAGCAGCCGGGAAAAGACCGCCTTCCGCCGGGACAACCTGGGCTTTGTGTTCCAGGATTTCAATTTGCTGGATACGCTCTCGCTGAAGGACAACATCCTTTTGCCGCTGGTGCTCTCGGGCATGCGCTTTGCGCAGATGCGCGCGCGGCTCACGCCGCTCGCGCGCAAGCTGGGCATTGAAATGCTGCTGGAAAAATTCCCCTATGAAGTATCCGGCGGCCAGAAACAGCGCGTGGCCATCGCCCGCGCGCTGATCACCGATCCGCAATTGCTGCTGGCCGACGAGCCCACCGGCGCGCTGGATTCCCGCGCGGCGGACGAGCTGATGCGCCTGTTCGAATCCGTGAACGCTGAGGGGCAGACCATCGTGATGGTCACGCATTCCCTGCGCGCGGCCAGCCGCGCCCGGCGCGTGCTCTTCATCAAGGACGGCGAGGTGTTCCACCAACTCTATCGCGCCTCGCTCTCCACGGAGGAATTCTACCAGCGCATTTCCGACGCGCTCACGCTGATCACCACGGGAGGCGCGCAAAATGCATAGCGGATTGTACCGGCGGCTGGCCGCCTCCACCCTGAAAAAGAACGCGCGCACTTACCTGCCCTATCTGCTCTCCGCCTGTGGAACGGTGGCCGTGTTTTACATCCTGGCCTATCTGGCGCTGCACAGCGGCAGCGGCACAACGGGCATGGTGATGCAGCTGGGCGCGATCGTGGTGGGCATATTCGCGCTGATCTTTCTGTTCTACACCAACAGTTTCCTCATCAAGCGCCGCAAAAAGGAGCTGGGCCTGTACGGCATCCTGGGCATGGAAAAGCGGCACATCTTCCGCATGATGGCCTATGAAACGCTCTATTGCTTTTTGATCAGCGTGGTTTCCGGGCTGGCAGTGGGGCTATTGTTCTCCAAAGGCGTGCAGCTGTTGTTCCTGCGCATCCTGCAAATGCCGGTGCAATGGGGCTTCGCCTTTTCGCCCAGCGCCGCGCTGGTGACGGTGCTGCTGTTTGCGGGCATTTTCTTCCTCACGCTGCTTTCGAACCTGCGGCAGGTACACATTTCCCAGCCCATCGAGCTGTTGCGCGGCTCGCAGGTGGGCGAGCGCGAACCGCGCGCCAACTGGCCCCTGGCCATCCTGGGCGTCGTGCTGCTGGCCGCGGGCTATGCCCTGGCGCAGTTCGTGAACAATCCGATATGGGCGTTTATCCTGTTCTTCCTGGCGGTGATTCTGGTGATCCTGGGCACTTACGCGCTGTTCACCAGCACCAGCATCGCGGCGCTCAAGCTGCTGCGGCGCAACAAGACCTATTATTATCAAACGAAGCACTTTATCTCGGTTTCGGGCATGATCTACCGCATGAAGCAGAACGCCGCGGGTCTGGCTAGCATCTGCATCCTCTCCACCATGGTGCTGGTGATGGTGAGCACCACCACATCTCTCTACGCGGGCATGAACGAAATGTTCTCCTGGTACACGCGCGATTTCCGCGTGCGCGCCTATACGGACAGCGAAAGCGGCGGGTACACCCCCAGCGCGCCTTCGCGGCTGATCCTTTCCCAGCAGGGCTATGAGCCGCTGGACGAGCAGGTGTATTCCAGCCTGTCCTTCGCGACCGTGCGGGACGGGGAGGGCGGCTTCACGTTCGTGCCCCAGGACGACGCCAACGCCATGGAGGCTTCGGTTGACGACGTCATGCAGTTCACGATGCTCACGCTGGCGGACTACAATCTTCTGGTAAAAAACGCTTACGAGCTGGCGCAGGGCGAGGTGCTGTTGGCGGCGGCGCGGGGCACGGACGCCTTCGCCCAGCCGCAGTTGCGGGTCTTTGGCCTGGAATTCGCTGTGGCCGCCAACGTGGCCGCGCCGGATATCTACGCCGCGGACTACATGGGCACGGATCTGTATTATCTCATCGTGCCGGACGCGCACACCTTCTGGCAAATCGCCAACCTGGAGATCCAGTTCTACGGGAACAACGCTACCTACGTGGAAAACGTGTATGCTTTCAATGTGGATGCGGACGCGAGCGTAGACGAGCAGGCCGCCCTGCGCACCGACCTGCTGGCACAGGGCAGCGTGAGCGTTACCTGCACGGCGCTCGATAAGCAGAGCATGCAGGAATTCTACGGCAGCTTTTTCTTCCTGGGCATCTTCCTGGGCCTGCTGTTTTTGATGGCCACGGCCATGATCATCTATTACAAGCAGGTTTCCGAGGGCTACGACGACCGCGCGCGCTTTGAATTGATGCAGAAGGTAGGCATGACGGCGGAAGAAATCCGCTCCGCGGTGCGCAGCCAGGTGCTCACGGTGTTCTTCTTCCCGCTGGTGATGGCGGGCGTGCACATCGTGTTCGCCTTCAAGATGATTGCCATGCTGATGTCGCTTTTGCAACTCACCAACACCACGCTCTTTGCGTTCACCACGGTGGTCTGCTTCTTCGCTTTCGCCGCCGTATACGCGCTGATCTATGCGATCACCGCCCGGTCGTATTACCGGATTGTGAGCTGAGCGCTTGTTTGGCGCGCTCCTTTGGCCGCACTGCAAAGTGCGGCTATTTTGTTTAGAGCAGGAATATCGATAACTTAGTATGCTAAGTTGATAGCGCGCATTTGATTTGGCGCATGAATTTGTGCTTAGGCACAATTTTTTTTTCGAATAGTATTGACAATTGAGGAGAATCGGGTTATAATTTACGCAAATAATATACGAAGAAAGATGTGAAGTTGTTGAGATGGAGGCGGGAAAGTACAAATACGAAGTTTTGCAAAAATACATAGAGGACAGCATTGCGGCGGGCACTCTTGCCTCTGGCGATAGGGTACCAAGCGAGAATGAGCTTGCGCGTATGTTTGAAACCAGCCATATTACGGCGAGGCGCGCGCTGTCTGAGCTTGTGAACAAGGGGAAGATTTACCGCATAAAAGGAAAGGGGAGCTTTGTAAGCGAGCGGAAAAAGCAAGGGGACGATCTGGTGTTTCGCTGCCTTATGGCACTGGATGCGCAGCATGATTTTTCCCTGCTTCAAATGATCCAAGGGGCCAAACAATATTTTGATGCAAAAGGCGTTGGATTTCAGCTGGATCTTGTACAGGCAGACACGCGGCATCACTTGGATTATCTTTTCGCACTCGCTGAAAGCAAATCTGCCGGGGTAATGTTATGGCCGATTGAGCCGGATCAATATATCGACGCTTTTTACCGGCTGCAGGAAAAAGGCATTCCGTTTGTTTTGCTCGACCGGCGCACGTATTCATTGCAAACGAATTATTCTGGATCGGATAACACTGCGGGCGCCTATATGCAGGTGCAGCATTTGGCCGGATTGGGGCACAAACGCATGGCGTTCATTGGGCAGGATCCTTCGCTGAATACAGAGAAAGAACGCGCCAGCGGCTTTCAGCTGGCGGTGAGCGATTTGCTGCCCGGCGAGCAGTGCTACCTGTTTTACGCAAGCGCAAATGTGGAAAGCGAGATTCTGCCGCTGATTCGATCCGGCGAGGTTACCGCTTTGGTTTGCGTAAACGATAGAACGGCAGTGGATTGCCTGGGAAAGCTTGCGCAATCTGGCATATCGGTGCCCGAGGATGTTTCGATCATCGGCTTTGACGATTGGGAACCGGCGCGCTACACGCAGCCGGCGCTCACGACCATCCGGCAGGATTTTCCTGAAATCGGTTGCCAGGCGGCAAAGCTGCTATGGAATAGCGCCAGGCACAAGGGGCGCGGCGTAAAGACGGTGCTGCAATCTGTGAGCCTGGTGGTGCGGGAATCTACGGCTCAACCAAGATAGAGAGGGGTTTCATCGTGACTGCCAGGGAAAAAGGCATGCGCGTTTTCCTTCGGGATTTGGCCGCGCCGGATACAATCCGCGTGCAGGTGCGGCGCGGGCCGTGGGTTTTGCCTGGCTGTGGAAAATTTTTGCCGGATGCGCCCATCCAGATCCTGGCGGATGCGGCGCACGGGCAGGATAGAATATAGCGCGGGGGGCGATAAAGAATGGCGGCGGTATCTCATTCACGGGTGGCGTTGCGCAGCAAGCTGTGGCGCCAGAAGTATCTGTTTCTCATGGTTCTTCCGGGGTTTCTGATTGTGCTCATTTTTAACTATTTCCCCATGTATGGCGTGTTGATGGCGTTTGAAAATTACAGCCATTCGAAGGGCATCATGGGGAGCGAATGGGTGGGGCTGCGGCACTTTATGGATTTTTTTCGCAATCCGATGGC
>DVJN01000164.1 GCA_018716755.1 Candidatus Alectryocaccomicrobium excrementavium | reverse complement strand
GTGTATCAAATTCTTGTGTGTGTTACTTTATTGCACATGAGCATTCTACCGATCCTCAATTCAGCATGGTCGTACCGCGTCTTCGCACCGCCCTGCGCTGACGCTTGCGCGGTGTTCCGTGGCTGCGCACTACGCTTTGCTCCGTGTGCTCGCCACTTCAGCCCTTCGGGCCTCCGCCGCTCGCAGGCTCGCTTGCGGCTCTCCCTGCTTCATTGGGCTTACTTCGCGCTGTTTCGCGCACAGCGCGCGCGCTTCGTGCGCCCCCGCCGTACACGCCGCCAGGGACGATTGAAGCGCGAAAGGGCTTCGCCCCTCTCGCGCTCTCCCATGGTTTTTTGCCAGTTTGAGCCCCCGGCAGGCGCGCAATGCGCTGCCGGGGGCTGTTTTGCATTTATAAAGGCAATGAAGTGGTACAAGGGAAGCTATTGGATAGCGCTGCTTCGTGCGATAAACCACTTGCCAAAAGGGGGCTGTTTTTCCCAGCCCCTGATCCATGTGGCGAGGCAGCGCCAAAATAGCGATGGCCGGCGCGGGAATCCCGCGCCGGCGGTAATGATAAAGCCCTGTTAGCGGATATCCACCAGCGAATACCCCTCGATTTTTTCGAGAATGCGCTCAGCCTCTTCGCCCACGGCGATGTAGGGCTGATAATCGTTCTCCTTGGAATTGCCGCTCACGCGGATGGGGATCACGGTGAAACTGTCTTCCAAAATCGCGCCGGTATGGTCGACGGTGAAATGCACCTGGAAGAGCATGGCGTCCATATCCGTGGGGCGGATATTGCCGCCAAAGCAGAGGTTGCCCACGCTGAACACCACGGGCACGCCCTCGTATTCGGCCACGCCGCTCACCACATGGGGATGGTGGCCGACCACCACGTCCGCCCCGGCCTCAATGGCGGCCTCGGCGCATTTGCGCTGCGAAGAAGTGGAAGTGTAGCGCAGCTCTTCGCCCCAGTGGAAGGTGGCGACGAGGATATCGCACGATTCGCGCAGCCCGGCGACCATTTCGCGGATCTCGCTGGGCTCATAGTCCCATTCCGTGAGGCCGATCAGGCCGATCCTTACGCCCTTGACTTCCATCACCTGCGTTTGCGAATAGCCATAGGGCACGATGCCCACGGCCTCGACCGCGGCGAGGGTATCCTCATAGCCCTGCTCCTGGAAATCGCGCGCGTGGTTATTCGCCATGTGCACGGCTTCCACGCTGGCGGCGGAAAGGATCTGCGCGTTGCCCGGATCGCCCCGGAAATTGAACTGGCGGCCGCCGCGCTTATCGTCCGATGTGGTGAGCGGGCCTTCGAGATTGACGATGGTGAGATCGTCCGCCTCAAAGACGGGCTTGAGGTTCGCCAGGAAATAGTCGTATCCATATTCGTCCACAAACGACTGGAAGCGCGTGTTGTTTTTGTTGACGTCGCCCGCCAGCGTGCAATCGCCGCCAAAGGTGATCGTGATTTCCTGCGGCGCGGGCGTAGGCGTTGCCGTGGGCACGGGCGTGGCGGTGGGCGCGGGCGAAGGGGTCAGGATGGGCGCGGTTGCCGTCGCGGCCTCGGGCGTGAACTCGGGCGCGAGCACCTGGGCGCGCATCTCGCCGGGCGCGGCTTCATCCACCATGCCGCCCATGGGCCAGAACAGCACGGTACACAAAACAAGCGCCGCTACGCTCACCCGGCGCAGCGTGCGCCGTGCGCGCTGCTTTTTCCCCCTGCGGTTTGCCATGCCAACCTCCCGAAAAATTGCTTGCTTTCATTATACCGCGCCGCGCGGGCGAAGGCAAATCTTAGGCAGGTTTGTGAGATTGTCTTCACAGTATTGCAATATGTTGCAACATCCCTGCGCGCGGCCTTTTCACTTTTGGGGTTGCGGGCAGTGCCAGCGTATGGTATAATCTATGCCGCTACAGCATACTGGAAGGAGAAAAAACCGCATGATATTTTCCAGCGCGTCCTTTTTGTTCGCGTTTTTGCCGTGCGTGGCGGTTGTGTACTATATTCTGCGCTCCCGCCTGGCCAGGAACGTGTTTTTGACCCTCGTCAGCCTGTTTTTTTACGCCTGGGGCGAGCCCTGGTTCGTGCTGGTGATGCTGCTGTCCATCGTCATCAACTGGTTCGTCGCCCTGCGGATTGGCGCGGGAAGGCACAAAAAGGCCTGGCTGGTGGCGGGCCTGGTGTGCGATCTGGGCCTGCTGGGCGTGTTCAAGTACCTGGGCTTTTTGATGGAAAACGTGAACTGGGTTTTCCGCCTTTCGCTGCCGGTGCCGCAGATCGTGCTGCCAATCGGCATATCCTTCTTCACGTTCCAGGCCATTTCCTATATTATAGACGTGTACCGGGGCGAGGGGCGGGTGCAGAAGAACCTGATGAACGTGTGCCTGTATATCTCGTTCTTCCCGCAGCTCATCGCGGGGCCGATCGTGCGCTACCAGACGTTTGATGACCAGATCACCACCCGCCGGGAAACGCTGGACGATTTCTGCGAGGGCGTGCGCCGGTTCATCCTGGGCCTGGCGAAAAAGGTGCTGCTGGCCAACAACCTGGCGGCGCTGGCGGACACGGCCTTTGCCATGGAAACCACCGAGCTTTCGCTGGTGGCCACGTGGCTGGCGGCGATCGCCTATCTGCTGCAATTGTATTTTGATTTTTCCGGCTATTCGGACATGGCCATCGGCCTTGCGCGCATGTTCGGCTTTCACCTGCTGGAAAATTTCCAAACGCCGTTCATCGCGCGCTCCATCGCGGGATTCTGGAAGCGGTGGCACATCTCGCTCACCTCGTGGTTCCGGGATTATCTGTATTTTCCCCTGGGCGGCAGCCGGGTTTCCAAGGGGCGGCTGGTGTTCAACATGGGCGTGGTCTGGCTGCTCACGGGCCTCTGGCACGGCGCGCAGTGGACGTATCTGGCGTGGGGCGGCGTGTTCTTTGTGCTGCAGGTGTTCGAGCGCTTCACGGGCGCGGGCAAATGGTTTGAAAAGCACTGGATCGGCCATGTGTATCTGTGCCTGATGGTGCTGATCGCCTCGGTGGTGAGCCGGGCGGACAGCATCCCCCACGCGCTGGCGCTGTACCAGTCCATGTTCGGCCTGGATGGATCGGCCATTTTCGATAACACGGCCCGCATGTTCCTGCGCGAATACGGCGTGTTCATTGCGGCGGGCATGCTGTGCTGCCTGCCCGCGCCCCGGCGCGTGCCGGACGCGCTGCGCGGCGTCGGGCTGGCGGCGGCGGGGTTTGTGGCCATCACCTATGTGGTGATGGGCAGCTATAACCCGTTCATCTATTTCAATTTCTAAAAGGGGGCGCATGGGGATGAGAAAATGGGTAACGCGCGCGCTGGCGGCGCTGTTTTGCGCGTGTGTGCTGTTTTTGTGCGGGATGACGTTCGTGCCCAACCTGCGCGAATTTGGCTATGCGGTCTTCCGCCGCTATGCGAACTATCTGCCCTCGAACGCTACGGTATTCGACAACATCAGCGCGCGCATCTCCGCGTTTGAGGACAGCCTGGGCAACGTGTTCTATAAAAAAGAAGCCTTTCAGCAGCTCAACGCTTCCTTGCAATACGCGATTGGCAAGCAGATGCTCTATTTCGGCGATTCCACCATGGTGAAGCTCAGGGGCGGGCAGCTGTATGAATTGCGGCAGGACGAGGTGCTTTCCGAAACCGTGTACGACCTGGTGGAGCTCAACGCCTATTGCGAATCGCAGGGGATCCCCATGGTGTTTGTCTACGCGCACACCTCGCTGTATGGCGACAGCCAGGAACTTTTGCCCGTGGGCGCGCTGGATTACAACAACGAAACGGCGGATAAAGCGCTCGCCATCCTGCGCGAGGGCGGCGTGGACGTGCTGGACAGCCGCGAATTTTTGCGCGATTATCCGCTGGAGGACATCATCTATTATACGGACTTCCACTGGACGGTGCCCGCCGCGCGGGAGGCGGCGGAGCAGGTGGGCGCCTGGCTCAACGCAAATGGCGTTCCCGCCGATGAAAGCGTGCTGGCGGAGGATATGTATGAAAAGCGGGTGGAAGAAAACATTTTCTTTGGCCGGCTGGGCCAGCGCATTGGCACCAAAAATATCGCGCCGGAGGATTTCGCGCTTCTGATTCCGGAATTTTCCTCATATATAAAGGTCACGCACCGGGAAGGCGAGGAGGAAGAGGTGCGCGAGGGCGCGTTTGAAGAGGCGGTTATGCGCGTGGACGAGGCCATGCGCCGCAATGACGAGGGCTATTCCGCCAATTGCTATTACGCCTATGGCCCGCACGCCTGGGAATCGGAATATGAAAACGCTTCCGCGCCGGATAGCCGCGTGCTGGTGCTGAAGGATTCCTATGGCACGCCGGTGGCCGCCTTCCTTTCGAACGCGGTGGGCGGGCTGCTGGCCACGGACCAGCGCAAAACCACCCTTTCGGCGGAAGACTACGTGGCGCAATACCAGCCCGATGCGGTGGTCGTCGTCTATTGCCAGGACATGCTGCGGGAGAAGAATTATGCGTTCATGGATGAATGAGCCGCTGAAGGCGCACACCACGTTTCAAATCGGCGGGCCGGCGGAGGAACTGGCCGCGCCGGAAAGCGAGGAAGAGCTGCTCGCGCTCCTCGCGCGGGGTCCCGCGCTGGTGCTGGGCGCGGGGAGCAATCTCCTGGTGGGCGACGCGGGCGTGAAGGGGCTGACGGTGCTGCTGGGCGAGGCCTTTTCGCGCGTGGAAACCGAGGGCGATTGCGTTTTCGCGCAGGCGGGCGCGCGGCTTGGCCAGGTGGCGGGGCTTGCCATGCGCGCGGGGCTCTCGGGGCTGGAATTCGCCGCGGGCATTCCCGGCAGCGTGGGCGGCGCGGTGGCGATGAACGCGGGCGCGTATGGCGGGCAAATCAGCGATGTGCTGGAAGAGGCGCGCGTGGCCATGGCGGGGAAAATCGCCATCCTTTCGCGCGAGGATATGGAATTTGGCTACCGCACCAG
Organism: Candidatus Alectryocaccomicrobium excrementavium; assembly: GCA_018716755.1. Classification (GTDB taxonomy): domain Bacteria; phylum Bacillota; class Clostridia; order Christensenellales; family Aristaeellaceae; genus Alectryocaccomicrobium; species Alectryocaccomicrobium excrementavium. The sequence continues at coordinate 18,729 of DVJN01000164.1, read as the reverse complement.
CCTGCCGCTCCGGGAGGGGCTGGTGGTGGCGGGCGCGCGGTTCCGCCTGCAAAGGGATGATCCTGCGGCCATCGCCGCGCGCATGGCGGAATTCGCCCGCCGCCGCCGCGAAAAGCAGCCGCTTTCCCAGCCCAGCGCCGGCAGCGTGTTCAAGCGGCCCGAGGGGCATTTTGCGGGCGCGCTGATCGAGGGCGCGGGGCTGAAGGGCCTGCGCGTGGGCGGCGCGCAGGTGAGCGAAAAGCACGCGGGCTTCATCGTCAACACCGGTGGCGCCACGGCGAGGGATGTGCTCGCGCTGGTGGAGCGCATCCGCGCGCGGGTGCGCGAGGAATACGGCGTGGAATTGGAGCTGGAAATCCGCGTGGTCGCGGATGGGGAAGAAAGGGCGTAAGGCATGTCGTTTCAGGAGGAAGTGCGCGCGGAATTGCTGCCGCGCCTGGGCGGGCGCGCCTGCTGCGACCGGGCCGCGCTGGGCATGGCGATCCTCGCCACGGGCGGCGTCAGCTTTTCCAGCGGCGGCGTCCGGCTTTCGGTGCAATCCGGGCGGGCCGCGGTGGTGCGCCGCTTTTTCGAGCTGGCCAAGGCGCGCTATGGCGTGGCGGGCGAGCTGCGCGCCGCCAAAACGGAGCGGCTCAACCGCGCCACCCGCTATGAGCTGCGCTTCGATGGGAAGGATCTGCTCGAGCCGCTGGGCCTGAAAGACGCATCGGCCCTGCTGGGCGTGCGGCGGCAGCCCGTGCTCGCGGGCGAGTGCTGCGCGCGCGCCGCGCTGTGCGCCGCCTTCCTGCTCACGGGCTACGCGGCGGATCCGCACAGCGAATACCGGCTGGAATTTTCGCTGCGCGAACAGGCGACGGCGGATTTTGTGCGCGAATTGCTCCAAAGCGCCTCTTTTCCCGCAAAAGGGGTATGCAGGCGCGGGCAGTTTGTGGTATACTTACAGGGGATGGATGCGGTGGGCGACGCGCTCACGCTGATGGGCGCTTCGGGCGCCATGCTCAGGCTGCAATCCACGGGCGCGGTGAAGAACCTTTCCAACGAAATTCACCGCCAGCTCAATTGCGACGCGAGCAACATCACGCGCGCGCTGAACGCTTCGGAAAAGCAGGTGCGCGCCATCGAAGCCATTCAAAGGGCCGTGGGGCTCGCCTCGCTCACGCCGCCCCTCATGGAGCTGGCGCAGGCGCGGCTCGATAACCCCAACGCGCCGCTTTCTGAACTGGGCGCGCTGCTGGATCCGCCGCTGGGCAAATCCAGCGTGAACAGCCGCATGCGCCGCTTGATGGACATTGCCGAAAAACTCGGCGAGGAGGGAGAGCATGCTTAAAAAAACGATCGTTATCCGGCAGGAGGAAGGGCTATCGCCCCGCGTGGCCGCGCGCCTTGTGCGCCATGCGCAGTCGTGCGCCTGCCGCCTGGAATGCGCGGCGCCGGGCGGGCAAATCAGCATGAAATCGCTCATGGGCGTGCTTTCGCTCGGCCTTGGCTGCGGCGAATCCATCACCCTCATAGCGGATGGAGAGGACGAGGCGGCCGCCATGGAAACCATGGAAGCGCTGCTTACAAAAGAAGGAGAGGAATAGGCGTATGGAATTTCGCTTGGTATCGCCCCTCGATAAGGTTCATTATGGCGACGAAGCGCCGCAGTGCTTTTGCCGCCCCCTGAGCGTGCTCAAGGGAGAGACCGCTTCCTTCCAGGTTGCCTGGAAGCTGGACGCGGGCGAGCGGCCCCGCTATATCACGCTGCGCGCGCCGCTCGCGCGCGTGCGGCGGGTGATGCACGTGCCCGTTGTGCTCGCCGCGTATCCCGATGCGGATGGGGATACGCGCACCGCTCCGGGCCTGTATCCGGATCTGCTGCGCGACTGGGACGGGCCGCTGCGCGCGTTTTGCGACCATTGGGAAAGCGCGTGGCTCGACGTATGCTTCGAGGAAGCGGGCGATTTTGAAGTGCTGGTGGAAGCGCTGGACGACGCGGGCAACCGCATTGCCGCGCGCGTGCAAAAGGTGCATGTGGTGAACGCCGCCCTGCCCAGGCAAACCCTGATCCACACCAAGTGGCTGCACCTGGACGGGATCTGCCGCATTTACCATCTCACCCCGTTCACCGAGGCGTTCTACGCGGTGCTGGAAAAGTGGGTGCGCCTGGCCGTGAGCCGCGGGATCAACATGATCCTGACCCCCATTCACACGCCCCCGCTGGATACGTATGTGGGCGGCGAACGCATGACGGCGCAGCTCGTGGATGTGTGGGAGGAAAACGGGCAGTACCGCTTTGGTACCGAAAAGCTCGAGGACTGGTTCCGCCGCCTGCGCGCGTGGGGCGTGGAATATTTTGAAATGGCGCACCTGTTCTCGCAATGGGGCGCGAAGTGCGCGCCGAAGATCGTTTCGGCGGATGGCCGCCGCCTCTTCGGCTGGGACGACGCCGCCACCGGCGAGCGCTACGCCGCGTTTGTGCCGCAATATGTGCGCGCGGTGGTGCAGGCCATCGGCCGCGCTGGCCTGCGCGACCGGTGCTATTTCCACATTTCCGATGAGCCGGGCGAGGAGGCGCGGGAAACCTATATGCGCTGCAAGGCGCTGGTGGAAAAGGAAATCGCCGGCTTCCCCATCATGGACGCGCTCTCGGATTTCTCTTTTTACCGCACGGGCGCCGTGGGCCTGCCCATCCCGGCGGTGAACCACATTGGGCCGTTCGTGGAGGCGCATGTGCCCCATTTGTGGACGTATTACTGCTGCGGCCAGTATAAAGAAGTCACCAATATGTTTATTGGCATGCCTTCCTGGCGCAACCGCATTCTGGGTTGGCAGCTGTTCAAGTACGATATCGAGGGATTTTTGCAGTGGGGCTTCAATTTCTACAATTCCCAGGTTTCGCTGTATCCCATCGATCCATACAGCGTTACGGACGGCGATGGCGCGTTCCCCGCGGGCGATCCCTTCCAGGTGTATCCCGGGGCGGACGGCGCGCCCGAGGAGTCCATCCGCATGATGGTCACGCTGCACTCTCTGTGCGATCTGCGCGCGCTGCGGCTGCTCGAACAGCTCAGGGGCCGCGAGGCGGCGCTGGCGATCGTGCGGGACATCACGTTTACCGAGTATCCCCGCAATCTCGACGGCATTCTGGATATGCGCGAGCGCGTGAATGCCGCGATCGAGGCAAGCTTATAGAAGAAAAAATTTTAGGAGGAACAGACAATGGCCAGAGGTGGATTTCCCGGAATGGGCGGCGGAAACATGCAGCAGCTCGCCAGGCAGGCGGCGAAGCTGCAGCAGCAATTGCAGGACGCGCAGGAGCAGCTCGCCGCGCGCGAATACGAGGCGGCGTCCGGCGGCGGCATGGTCACCGCGCGCGTGAATGGCAAGCATGAACTGCTTTCCCTTGCCATCAAGCCCGAAGCCGTCGATCCGGACGATGTGGAAATGCTCTCCGATATGGTGGTGGCGGCGGTGAACGCGGCCATGAAGGCCGCCGAAGAGGATAGCGAAAAGACCATGGGCAAGCTCACGGGCGGCATCAACATGCCCGGCCTGTTCTGATCCCATGGCCGTTGAACCCATTGAACGGCTGACCCGGGAGCTGGCGCGGCTCCCGGGCATCGGCCAGAAGACTGCGCAGCGGCTGGCGTTCCACATTCTCGCCATGGATGAGGCGCGCGTGCGCGACCTTTCCGTGGCGATTTTCAATGCGAAAAAGCTGGTTCACGCCTGCCCCGTCTGCGGCAATTATACGGACGCGGATCTGTGCGAGTTGTGCGCGGATCCCAGGCGCCGCAAGGACGTCATCTGCGTGGTGCGCGACCCGCGCGATGTGAACGCCATCGAACGCATGCGCGAGTTCCACGGCCTGTATCATGTGCTGGGCGGCGTGATTTCACCCATGGACGGCGTGGGGCCGGACGATATCCGCATCCAGGAACTGCTGGAGCGCGTGAAGGACGGCCAGGTGAAGGAAGTGATTCTCGCCACCAATCCGGATGTGGAGGGCGAGGCCACGGCTTCCTATATCTCGCGGCTTTTGCACCCCCTGGGCGTAAAGGTGACGCGCATCGCGCACGGCGTGCCCGTGGGCGGCGAATTGGAATACGCGGATGAAATTACGCTGCTGCGCGCGTTCCAGGGCAGGCGCGAAATGGCATAGCGGAGGGGGATTTGCATGCTGGATGTAGCCATTGTGGGCGGCGGCCCGGCCGGGCTGACCGCGGGGCTTTACTGTGCGCGCGCGGGGCTTTCCTGCGCGCTGTTCGAGCGCCTGATGGCCGGCGGCCAGGCGTCGACGACAAACGTGCTGGAAAATTATCCGGGCTTTCCCGGCGGCATTGGCGGGCCGGAATTGATGATGAAATTTGTGGAACAGGCCGAAGAGGCCGGGCTCTCCGTCGAATATGAGGATGTGCTGTCCCTGGATCTTTCGGGCCGGGTGAAGGCGCTCTTTCTGGAGGGGCGCGAGGTGCAGGCCAAAAGCGTGATTCTGGCCATGGGCGCGCAGCGCGCCAGGCTGGGCGTGCCGGGCGAGGAGGAATTTGCCGGGCGCGGCGTGAGCTATTGCGCCACCTGCGATGGCGCGTTTTACGCGGGCAAGCGCGTGGCGGTGATTGGCGGCGGCGATACGGCCATAGAGGACGCGCTGTACCTTTCCGCCCGCTCGCATGTAACGCTCATCCACCGCCGCGCGCAGCTGCGCGCCACGGGCCGCGCCGCTCAGCGCGCGCGGGAAAATCCCAACATTGAATTCTGCCTGGGCGCGCCGCCCGCGCGCATCGAAAAGAGCGGCGCAGGGCTGGCCGTGGTGCTGGCGGGCGGCGCGCGCGTGGAGGCGGACGGCGTGTTCATCGCCGTGGGCACGCGGCCCGAAACCGGCCTTGTGGCCGGGCAGGTGGAGCTGGACGGCGCGGGCTATATCCTCGCGGGCGAGGATACGCGCACCAGCGCAGATGGCGTGTTTGCCGCGGGCGACGCGCGCAAAAAGCCGCTCAAGCAAGTCGCCACCGCCGTGGGCGATGGGGCGACCGCCGCGGCCATGGCGCTCAAATACGTCCAGGAGGAATGGGAATGAAAAAGCTGGCCGCGGTTTTGCTCGCGCTCGCGTTCTTTGCGCCATGCGCGCTGGCGGAATCCAATTTTCCCGTGTATCAGGTGCGCGCGCCGGGCAGCGAGGCTACGGTCTACCTCTTTCCCTCCATTCACGCGGCGGACGAGAGGGCGTATCCCCTTTCGTCCATTGTGCAAAACGCCTACAGCGCCAGCGATTTTCTGGCCGTGGAGTGCGATGTGATCGCCGCGGAGAGCGATATACTCACATCGCTGCGCGTGATGCAGAAAATACGCCTGCCCGCCGGCCAGCGGGTGACCCGGTTCATCCCCCAGGAACTGTTCGAACAGGCGAAGGCGTTTCTCATCGAGCGGAACCGGTATGCGAATATGTATGAGAATTGCCACCCGTATTTGCTGGGGTCCGCCATGGAAAACGCCATCCTGGCCGAGTGCGGGCTGGAGGAGCAGGGGGGATTGGATTTGTACTTTTTGCAGCGCGCGCGCGAGGATGGCAAGGCGATTCTCGAAATGGAAACCGCTGAGGAACAGGCGGCCCTGGTGGTCGACCAGTTGCCCGCCGGGGTGTGGACGGCGCTGTTGAAGTCGTATCTGCCGCCCAATGACGCGGTCAAGCGGGAGCGCGGGCAGGCGCTGTATGAGGCGCTGCTGCAAGGGGATAGCGATGCTGTGGAGGCCCTGCTCGCGTCGGAGGGCGCGGAGATTTTTGCGCCCGAGGAGCAGGATTTGTTCGATGCGTATAACAATACCATGCTCGTGCAGCGCGGCGAGAAGATGACCGCCGCCGTCCTGGGCTATCTGAAGGAAGGGAAGAACGTCTTTGTCGCGGTGGGCGCGGCGCATGTGCTGGGGGCAGAGGGCCTTGTGAACTCGCTGCAAAACGCGGGCTGTGCCGTGCGGCGGATTGAGTAGCTCCCGCGCAAAGCCGGGCGCAGCCATCGGGGAATCCCCTTGGCAGAGCGCGGTGTATCAGAGGGCTGTGAAAGAACTTTTGTTGTTCTTTCACAGCCCTTTTATCGCCTTGCCGCGTATGGCCTCCGTCGAAAGTCTTTTGGCGGCCTCCGGGTTTACAGGCGCAAAAACCGCACTTCACCGCGCTGGTTGAGGGGATCTTCCCCGGCGTATACGCGGGCGATGGTGTTTTTGCGCGCGCGGATGCAGCGGGTCATCAGCGCGTAGCGGGTTTCATCGTAGATGTGGTCTTCCTGGGCGGTATCCACGTCCTCCACGCTTTTTTCGGAATACACCAGGGCGGGCACGGTGCGGATGAAGTGCCGGCACGTATCGAATACATACAGCATGGGCCGCCCGTCCGCATCGAAGGCCAGGCGGTAGTGCAATTGCAGCTTGCCGGGAATGCGCGCGTTATCGCCCTTATCAAAGTAAATCCCCTCGCGCGCCATGGTATCGGCGATGCTTTCGCCCCGGCTGGCGTCGAAAATGGAGGGGTCGGCAATGCCGGTGACGGTGTGCCCCGTTAGGCAGGGGTGTTCGCGCTCCATGCGCCGGATCTCGCGCGCGACCTCGGCGGCGTGGAGCTTCACGCCCTCGTTGGGGCGGCTGGTCACGCCATAGTATTCGGCCACGCGCCAGGCGCGGCCCTCTTCGTCGAACGCCCACCAGCCCACGGAAAAGGGGCGCGCGTATCCCCAGTCGAACGAGCGCACGATGGGCCAGTGCCGGGGCACGGCGAAGGGCGACACCACGTGCGTAAAGCGCTGGTCCGCATAATGCGCGGGGTCGTTGCGCCATTCGCGGAACACCTGCCCGGAAAACGAATCCCACGAACCATACAGCTGCGCGTCGCGCTCGGCGGCGGGCAGCATGGCCAGGTTGGCCAGATAGGCGGGGTCGTTTTGCAGCAGCGTGGGATTGTCGTGCACCGTGGCGGGAACGAAAATGCGCGTGCGCGCGATGGTGCGCACGCTGCCATCGGGCATGTGGACGCGCGCATCCTCCGAGATGGGGGTCATGGGCGGCGCGGCGGTGATGAAGCGGTCCTTCACCCAGCCGTGGCCGATGCCGCCGGGGTTGGTGGTGGCGCGCATGCACACGAAAGTGCCCGGCCCGCTGGGCCGGTTGCGCGAGAACATAAAGGAATATTCTTCCCAGGTGAAGTGCGTCAGTTCGTCGAACACGATCACGTCAAATTGCCGGCCGCGGTATTTTTCGCGGTCTGCGCCCGTGTGCATGCTGCCAAAGGCGATGGTCGCGCCGGAAGGGAACGTCCAGCGGTGTTCCTGGGCGTTGTATTTCGCGGCGGGGAAGGCGCGGCCATAGCAGGAGCGGCTGCGGTCGATGAGCTCGCTCAATTCGGGGTAGGTCTTGCGCAGGATCAGCGCCTTGAAGTGCCCGATGTGCACCCAGTACAGGGGCAGCATCAGCGCGGCGTCGCTCTTGCCGCCGCCCGCCGCGCCGCCATAGAGCGCCTCGTATTCGCGGCGTTTTAAAAAGGCGGCCTGCCGGGGGTGCGGCCGCCAGATGACATTTTTCAGAGGTTTCGCCATGGGAGCATCTCCGTTCCGTTCTGCACGCAGCGGGCGAGGGCTTCCACCATGCAGGCCCCGCGCCCCCGCAGGCGGATGCGCATGAAGGCCGCGCGCACCTGGGGCAGATTGGCCGACACCACCCGCGTTTCGCGGGCAATGGCTGCCGTGCGCCATGGGCCGCGATCCTCGTAGCGCACGGCGATTTCGATGCGCGCGCCGCGCGCGAGTTCGACCTGCGCGATGATGCGCGACAGGTATTTGTGCCCGGGCGGGTAGAGGGGCATGCGGCCGGAGACGCATTCCCAGGAAAAGACTTCATCGCCGCTCTCCGCCCGGTAGAGCGAATCGGCCGTGAGGATGAAGAGGGAGTTCCCCATCCGGGCAAAGCCCCGGGCGCGCAGGCTGTCTTCCCGGTGCCAGAGGCCCGCCGCCACGTCGTACACCAGCAGGTGGGCCTTTTCATCCTCGTCCTCGCAGGAAAGGAAGTAGCGGCCATCCACGGCTCCGGCGACGCCGTTTTGCAGCTTCCAGCCATCCAGCTTGTGGGAAATTTTCTGCGCGTATGCGCCGTCATAGGCGCAAACGCCCTCCGGCGAAAGGTAAAACAGCGTGCCATCCACCAGGCACAGCGATTTTTCGCTGCCGCGCATCACGCCGCTCGTGGGCGTGTAGGCGATCTGGTAATTTGCGGGCCTGGTGCCCAGCACCTTGTGCACGCCGTCCTCCTGAAAAAACGCGAGGGTATCGTTCACCACGGCCGCGCCGGTGAAATCCCCCGCCGTGCCGGTGGTGGCCGCATAGGAATCCGAGGCGATGCCGGCATACACATGGAAATTGGCGGGGTCGCCCAGCTTGCTGGCATAGATTTCGTGGTTCTCGCTGGAACAGCCCCACAGGCGGTTCTGGTGCACGGCGAGGAAATCCATATCCGGGCAGGTGCGCGAAACCGTGAGGGAACCCGTTTGCGAAAACGGCGCTTCCAGCACGCCGGGCACGATCAGGAAATCGTCCTCCACCGCGTACAGGATGTGGGATCCGTTCAGGGCGTCGTTGGACAGGCCGGCGATTTCTACGCCGTCCCAGGCGGAAAAGCCGTTGCCAATGCCTTCGGCGGCGATTTTGAGGAAGGCCGCCGTGTCGCTCGCCTCGCCCGCGAGGTTGCTCTGCGAAACCGAAACGTTGCCCGTGGCCGCATACGAATGCTCAAGCGGCCGGATTTCGCCATTTTGCAGGTTTACGGCCACTTTATCCGGCCACACGATCAGCTGCGCCCCCATGCGCACGAGCTGTTTCTCCCCCGTGGACAGGGTGGCGAGCTCGGCGCCGTTTTGGTAGAGCGTGGCGCCGTCCATCCACAGGAGGCCGTCTCCCGCGCCGAGGATCCCGCCGGGCTGGTCCACGGCGTATTCCAGCGCGCGCGGCGCGCGCGTCGCCAGGAAGGGATAGGCCCGCGCGGACAGGTTGGTCATCTGCGAAAATTCCCCCTCTCCCGCGCTGGGCAGCGTGTTCAGCCCGCCAAAGGTGGTGAGCATGCCGCCCGTCTTTTCGCTGCTGCGAACGTAAGGCAGTTTCATGACCATTCCCTCCTGTCTACAAAGACGCCCTTGGGCAGGTGCGCGCGGTTATACGCGGCGGAAAACGCGTCGTATTGCGCGTTGAACAGCGCCGCCGATTCGTTGTAGCGCGCGGTTTCGCCGTTCATCTGGTCGATGCGCGCCAGCAGGTAATACAGATACAGGGATTCGTAGCGGTCGGGCGCGAGGAACGCGCCCTCGCCCTTTGTCGCGCGGGCCCGGAGAAAATCTTTCGCGCCCTCGTGCGTGAGAATGATTTCTTCCAGGATGCGGTCTTCCAGCGCCCGGATCCACTTTTCCTTTTCCGCATAGGGAAAGGCGTTGGGGCGGATGCGGTCGCACAGGGCGATGGTGGCAGATATGGTCATGGACAGGGTCCTCCTTTCATCGAAACGGGGCTGTCTGGTGCGGCAGCCCCGTTTGGAATGGGTATAAAGTGCGGCGGAGAGATTGTTTTCGCCGCGCTGCCGGCGTCAGCCGGCCGAGGGATTGCCTCCTTTCCGGTCAGCCGGCGGAGGTTTTATCGCGGTTATTGCGCGTTCTCATTCCATGGCGGCCGCGCGCTCCTCGAATTCCCCGGCCATGCGGGTCATCATCAGCGCGGTGGCGGCGTCCTGTTCCTGGGATTCTTCCAGCATGCGGGCCACGGCATAGGGCACGCTCACCTCGACGCCGCGCGGAATCAGCGCGGTGTATTCGTTCAACCCCACGAATACCGGGGCGTTGTAGCGCCCATTGTCCTTAAAGAGCTTGATGCGAACGTTCTTTTTCATGGCAATGCCCTCCATATATCAGTTGCTCACGGCTTCGTGCGCGAAGGTGGGGCTGCTGTGCTCGATGCGCACCATGTATTGCTCCACGAGCCGTTCCGCGGTTTTGGTGGCTTTCCAGCCGCAGGTGGCGCGCTGGTTGAGCGGATCGCTGGTGCCGCCGGAGCCGAGCGCCTTGACGATGTGTTCCAGGCCGCCGCCGGTGATGGTGGTTACGCCATAGGCGCCCGCGCCCAGCACCAGCGTGAGGTAGATGGCGCTGCCATCCCGGCCCGCGCCCGTGCCGCACACGACCGCGCCCTTGGCAACATCCTTCACGGCCGCGTTCACGGTGAGGGAAGCGGCGCCCGCGTCGCCGGCGGTGGCGCCGGTGAGCGTGGCCTCCTTGCCGCCCACGTAAATCTTCACGGTTTCTCCGCCGGAAATGCGCCCGGCGAGCGCCGCAGCCTGCGCGGAAGTGATTTCTTCCTCCACATCGATGGTGGTGGAACCCGTCGAATTCACAGCGGTGCGCAGCTTCATGCGGCACAGGCCCTCCACGATTTCGCCCGGGCCGATGATCTTGGCTTCCGTGGTTTCCACGAAGCGCACGCCGGCGAGCTTGCCGATTTCGCCGAAATAGATGTTTTCCGGCTGGGCGTATTTGTGCGCCTCGATCCATTCTTCGTTGCCCATGAGGTCGCAGGCGATGTCCGGGTGGATGATGGCCACATAGCTGTCGTCGATCTTGGGCGCGTTCTGGCGCTTGAGCCGCGCGGCGACCAGGCGGATGAGGCGGGGCGTCAGTTCGCAATCAGCGGTGACGTCTTCGCGCAGTTCCACGGCGGCGCCGCCGGATTTGGGCGCGAACACCTTGTTCGTGCCAGCGGCGAGCACTTCGCGGGTGATGGTATCCAGCGTGCGGCTGGCCTGCCCGGCCAGGCGCTTGGTGGTTTCCACCATCATGGGGTCGATGGCGGTCAGATCCAGCAGATCGGAAATCGGCACAAAGTCGCCGTACTGCCCCACCTCGGCGATGACCGTGCTCACGTTGAGCTTGTTCCCTTTCGGGGTTACGCCCTCGGTAAGCTGGGTGAGCGCCTTGGGCAGCGAATCGATCTTGCGGAATTCGATGGTTTTGCCGCCGTTCTTGGGAATGGGATACTGCGTGCCGAACTGGTCGTGCACCAGTGCGGGCTGCGCGGTTTCGATCAGCTGCTTTTCATAAAAGGTTTTCATCTCTGCCGAAAGGCTGTTGCCTTCGGCGTTGAGCAGCGTGGTTTGCACTTCGTAATCAGGCATAAGCATCCTCCTTTATGGTTTTGATTGGGTTGATTGGGCTAGAGCACGATCCTTTCCCCGCTCAGGGCGCGGCGGATCAGGTCTTCGCGCTCCTGGCGCGTCATTTCGCCCACGGATTTTTCCCGCGGCTGCGCGGGCGCCTGTGCCTGCACGCCGTTTTCCATGGGGCGGCCCGCGCGGGCGCGAATGGTTTCCGCGGTTTCCTTGGCGGCGCGCTGCGCGGCATAGGCCATGGCGCTGGAGAGCAGCTCGTCCTTGTGCGCGATTTCGTAGGCCGTTTTCACGTCCACGCCCGCGCGGGCCATGGCGGCAAAGCGCGGATTGCGCATTTCCGCCGCCAGATCGAACTGGCGGTACGCGCCCCGGGTTTCCTCAATTTGCCGGGCGACATCCGCGCGGCGTTGCCCGGCGCGCTCCGCCCGCTGCGCCGCGGCCCGTTCCATGGCGCGGGGCAGTTCGCTTTCGCTCACGCCGTAGTGCTCGCTCAGCGCCTTTGCCACGGGTTCCAGCGCCTTCAGGCGTTCTTCCGTGGCGCGCGCCTGCTTAAAGCGCCGGTCGAGGGCGGCCTGCATCTTCGCCTGATAGGCGTCCTTGAATTCGCCGCGGATCAATTCGTCGAATCGTTCCTGCGGCGAAAGCGCGGCCTCCGCCTCCTGCGGCGCGGCCTCCTCCTGCGCCTGGGGCATGGCTCCCGCCATCAGCGCCGGGGCCGCGCCGTCCTCCAGGTGCGGGTGCAAAAATTGCATGCGTTCCAACATTTTCTCCCATCCTTTCCGCGGTCTTTTCCGCGTGTCATGCGCGCTTTCGCGCTTTTGTCCGGCGGCTGTGCGCGCCGTCTGATTCTTACTATAAGCAGGAGGAGCGGAAATTTCTACTATTCATCGAAAATTTGTTCGCAATAATGTTTTTGCCATGCGCTTGCGCCCCCGCTGGATCAATGGTATACTGGGATAAAGCAATGGCCGGGAGGGGCGCGGAATGAAACAGACGATGGAAAAACTGGTGGGGAAAGAACTGCGCTTGCGCATGGATCAGCCGGAAGATTTGCGCATTGTGGCGCACGCGCTTTCCAGCGATGTGCGCCTGCGCATTCTGGCAATGATTGGCACCACCAGCATGAATGTGAATGAAATTGCCCGGGAACTGGGGGTGCCGGTTTCCACCACGGCGCTGAATATCCAGATATTGGAGCGTGCCGGGCTGGTCAGCTGCGAAATGCAGCCGGGCGCGCGCGGCGCGATGAAGATGTGCGTGCGCGGCATCGACCGGGTGCATATTTCTCTTTCGCCCACGCCCCGCGGGGAAAGGCGCGTTTGGGAATTTGAAATGCCGGTGGGGTGCTATGCGCTGGTGGGCGGCGTGCAGCCGACCTGTGGCATGGCCAACCGCAACCGCAAGATGAATGCGGATGACGACGTGCGCTCCTTTTATCAGCCCAATCACTTTGAGGCGGACATCCTGTGGATGCGCGCGGGCTTTGTGGAATACCATTTTCCCGCCGCGGACGTGCCGCTGAACCAGGTGGATTTTCTGGAACTGTCGTTTGAAGCCTGCTCGGAAACGCTGGGGCACAACAACCACTGGCCCAGCAACATCTATGTGGAAATCAACGGGCAGCGGCTGGGCGTGTGGCGGTGCGAGGGGGATTTTGGCGGGCGGCCAGGGCAATTGAATCCGTCCTGGTGGGACGCGACCAACACGCAATTTGGCCAGCTGAAAACCTGGCGCGTCGACCGGCGCAGAACCTATCTGGATGGCGACGCGCTTTCCTGCGTGAATCTGGATAAGATCCATCTGGATGGCGCGCAGGACTGCATCCGCGTGCGCATCGGCGTGCAGGCGGAGGATGGGCATGTGGGCGGCATGAACCTGTTTGGCGACCACTTCGGCGATTTCCCCCAGGGGCTGATTTTGCGGGCGGGTTATTATACCGTATGAACGGAATTTGACGGGCATTTATTCCAGAATTTATGTATCAAATAAAAAGGGATTGACAGCGCTGTTTTTCCGTGATACAATACATTTTGAGCGAGAATGCAAGAGAAATTGCAGGATTTGCGCAGCCGCCATGAAGCAGCGAAACTTAAAACATACATAAAATATGTATGGTTTGCAAGCGCAATTGGGCGGCTGAATCTTGAAGGCAAAGAGGGTGTTTGCATGCGGCAACAGGCGGCCGCGCTGGCGCCAAAGCACGGGTTGCGCAAGGATTTCCGCAAGAACCGCGCGCTATACGTGATGATTCTTCCGGGGCTGGCGCTTTTGATCGTGTTCAAGTATTTTCCCATGTATGGTCTGATCGCGGCGTTTCAGGATTACAACCCCTTCCGGGGCTATTTTGGCTCGCCGATGGTGGGCTTCAAGCATTTTGAGCGCTTTTTCCGCGATCCATATTGCTGGCGGCTGATTCGCAACACGTTTTTGCTGGGCGCGTATCACATTTTGTGGACGTTCCCCGCGGCCATCCTGCTGGCGCTGGTTCTCAATGAACTGCGCTATCCCCGCTTCAAGCGTGTGGTGCAGACGATTTCCTACATGCCCTATTTTCTTTCCACGGTGATCGTGGTGGGCATGATGAAGAGCCTGTTTTCCAGCACGGGCATTTTTAACGAGGCGCTGATCCATCTGGGCATTGTCGATAAGGGCATCGCCTTTTTTGCCGAGCCGGAATGGTTCCGCACGCTGTATATTTCTTCGGCGCTGTGGCAGGGCGTGGGATACAACTCCATCATTTATTTGGGCGCGATGGCCAATATCAACACGGAATTGTATGAATCCGCCACCATCGACGGCGCGAACCGCGTCCAGCAGATCGTGCACATCACGGTGCCCGGCATCCTGCCCACGATCATGATCCTGTTCATCCTGGCCATGGCGGGCATCCTGGGCAACGATTACCAGAAGATCCTGCTCATGTATTCGCCGCGTACCTATTCCACGGCGGACGTGATTTCTACCTACGTTTACCGCCAGGGCATTGAAACGGGCGGCATTGCCGGCTTCAGCTATTCCACGGCGGTGGGCCTGATCTCCACGGTGGTTTCGCTGGTGTTTTTGCTGGTGACCAACCTGATCGTGTCCAAAGTGGGCGAAACTTCGCTGTTCTAGGAGGTGTGCGTATGACGGCGACGGTGCAACATCACAGGCGCAAGAAGACGACGGGTTTTGATATCGCCATCGTGATTCTTCTCATCGTGCTTTCGGCCATTTTTCTCTATCCGCTGATTGTCACGCTATCCACTTCCATCAGCGACCCGGCGGTGATGAATTCCCGCCAGGTGTGGCTGTTGCCCTACGGGTTTTCGATTGAGGCGTACAAAACGCTGCTCAACGGCTCGGAAATCCTGCAATATTATCTCAACACCATCGTGTATGCCGGATGCGGCACGGTCATCATGCTGGTGTGCACGGCCATGCTGGCCTATCCGCTCACGTATCAGACCTTTGCCCTGCGCAAGCCGCTCACGGCGCTGCTTTTGATCACGATGTTTTTTGGCGGCGGCCTGGTGCCCAGCTATTTGAACATCCAGATGCTGGGCATGCGCGATACCATCTGGGCGATGATCCTCCCGGGCGCGATTTCCGCCTATAACGTGGTGGTATTCCGCACGTTCTTCAAGGGCATCCCGGATTCGCTGGCCGAATCGGCCACCATCGATGGCGCGGGGCATTTCCGCGTGCTGTTTTCCATCATCCTGCCCCTGTCCAAGGCGCTGCTGGCTACCTTCACGCTCTTTAGCGTGGTGGGCTATTGGAACGATTATATGAGCGCGCTGCTCTATCTGGATAGCGAGAGCAAATTCCCCATTCAGCTGTTCCTGCGCAAAATTTTGAATAGCATGCGCATGGACGATATCGCCGATTATTCCATGCTCACCCAGCTGCAGCGGGTGAATACCAGCACGGTGCAGAACGCGGCCATCATCATCACCATCGTGCCGATTTTGTGCGTGTATCCGTTCCTGCAAAAGCACTTTGCCAAGGGCGTGCTGATCGGGTCGGTGAAGGGCTAATCGCGGGCCTTGCGGGCAATCTGCCCGTTAAAATAGGCGGCGCTGCGCGGCTCCGCCATGGGCTAAATTCATTTAGGAGGCATTTTTATGCGCAAAATGGTGATCTGGCTTTTGCTGGCGGCATTCGTGCTCAGCTGCGTGCCGGCAATGGCGGAAACGATGTTGCCCTATAACGAGGGCGATGAGCTGGTCTATACCGGCCTTGCCGCGGATCTCGGCATGGAGAACAACGAAGAATCGCCCGTGATGCAGGCGTATCGCGAGCGCACGGGCCACAACGTCCGCATCGAGTGGACCACGCTGGGCTGGGACGACTGGCTCGACCGCCTGAACGTGATGTGCAACGCGGGCAACATTCCGGACATCCTGTGGGTGACCCCGGTATCGGATTTCATTTACACCTATGGCAGCTATGGCATGTTCCTCAACCTGCGCGATTACGCGGATTATATGCCCAACTGGATGGAGATCAACGAAACCCGCTCGGCCTACAGCTCCCTGTGGGGCACGAACGATGAAATCTACGCCGTTACCGACGTGGACGAGTACGACGTGGGCCACGAGACTTTCTTCATCAACCAGACCGCCCTGGACGAGCTCGGCGCCGAGGCGCCCAGCACCTGGGCCGAAGCCATCGCGCTGATGGAGCAGTATAAGGCGCTCTATCCGGATTCCGTGCCCTTCTTCACCCATATGAAGAGCGTGGAACAGGCCATTATGTATTCGCTCAACGGCCGCACCGGCATGTTCTTCAACGAGGAGACCAATGCCTGGGATCACGCCCTGCTGGCCGAGGATCAGAGCCACTACAAGGCCATCGTGGAATTGATGCACGAGATGTACGAGAAGGAGCTCATCAGCCCCGAATACGACATCATGACCGATGAACAGCGCATGCAGATCTTCAGCGCCGGTAACTGGCTGATCTGCTGGTCCACCGGCAGCTATCCGGGCGGCGCGTTCAACTATGATTTCGACGCCGTGCCCTACGAGGTTTCCAACCTGCTTCCGCCCACGCTCAACGAGGGCGACACCCGCTACAACTTTGTGAACTTCCGCGCCGACCTGCCCGGAGACTACGGCTATCTGATCAGCGCGAATGCCAAGCAGCCGGAAGTGCTTTGCAGCCTGCTGGACTATATGATCTCGGAAGAAGCCTCGCTCCTGTTCAACTGGGGCATCGAGGGCGAAACCTATGAGTTCAATGAGAACGGCAAGCCCGAGTACATCGGCGAATACGCCACCGACGCCCAGGCGCGCCTGGATGCGGGTATCTACAATTTCAACGACCTGCGCTATATCATGTATAAGGACCGCTATTCCGATTTCGCCCGCATGAGCGACGCGGAACTGGAAGGCTACCGCAACCTGAACGAGTTCTTCCGCTCTGGCCAGGTGGAGGCGTGGATTCCTGCGCGCAATACGCCGGTGATGACCGATGAACAGCGCAATACGGTTTCCATGAATCTCACGCCGATCAGCACCTATATCACGGAGAACGTGGGCCTGTTCGTCACGGGCGACCGCGATCTGTCCGAATGGGATGCGTTTGTCGAGGAAGCCATGGGCATGGGCGATATCGAGGCCGTCAAGGCGGCCTATGAGGCGGGCCGCCAGGTCATCGCTTCCGATACGCGCAATTGGATGGAATTCTAAGAGCATTTGAACCAAACGGGGCTGTGAAAAACAAAAGTTTTTTCACGGCCCCGTTTTTGTGCGGACGCGTTTGAAGTTGCGCCAACGGCGGTCAGCGCGCCAGGGCTGCTGCCAGGCGCTCATAAGCCGTGGAAGCGCTGATGCGGCCTTCGGCAAACAGGGCAAAGATGGTTTGTGCCTTGTCCTGCCAGTGGGCGTCAAAGGCGTTTGGCGCCAGAATGCGCGCGTTCAAATAGGCGGCTTCCAATTGCGCCATGCCGTTTTGCGCGCCATAGAGCGCTTCGCCCGGCGTGGTGCGCAGCGCGCGCACCCGCGTAAGCTGGGCCTGGGATTCCTCGGAAAGCAGGTGCGCCAGCAATTCTTCGCCCAGCGCGCGGCGCGCTTCGATGTCCTCGCGCGGCCAGTCCACAATGGCGAACAGCGCCAGCTGATCGGTAAAGGGTTCGCCGGTGTACGCCGTCCAGTCCGGCGCGGTTCCTGCGTCGGATGCGGCGGCCAGTTGGCAAAGTTCCCGCTGGGTGGCAAGGATGGCGTCCGCCTCTTTGCGCGCAAACGTGGAATAAGCGCTTTCATCAAAGGAAAAACCCGTGGGCAGCGGCATGCCTTCGCTCCTGGCCGCGCGCAGCGGCGTGGGCGTTGGCTCCAGCGGCGCCGCCGGCAGGCCGAGATCCATGCCGGTGCCGGCCTTGGGCGCTTCTTCGCCGGCGGTTGCGCGCGTGCCTGCGCATAGCGCAGTCAGGGCCGCGCAATTTCCGGCCCCGTCCGCGGGGGCGAGCAGGGTGCAGGTGGCAAAATCTTCTGCCGGGGACAGCCCGGTGCGGCAGGCCATCGCATAACCGCCCATGGCGATGGGGACGGCACAATTCGACCCTCCGGTTTGCCCGCATTGCTCAAGGCCGGGCAGTACATTTCCCTTTAGGGAAAAGAGATGCGCCCCGCTTTTGAGCGCGCCGGGCGAAAATACGAGCAGGTCGGGCGGGTTGATTTCGCCCTGCGCAAATTGCGCAATCGTTTGTGCGGATACGGTTTTGACCTGTATGTAGACGCCGGGGTGCCGGGCCTCAAAGGATTCGAGACAACGGTTCAGCCATGTGGCGAGCGAGCCGCTGCCCGTCTGCCAATCCGTATGTAGCCAGAGCCGCAATACGCCGGACCAGCCGGCATACTGGCTTCGGGCAATTCCGTCCGGCGGCGCGGGCAAATGCCCCGCGGCGCCATGGGCCAGCGCGAGCACGAGCGCCAGCAGCGCGGCAAGCAAAACGCACATCATCTTCTTCATGAAAGTAAGATATGCGCGGGGAGAAAGAAATCTGCGAAAAACCCAATTCTTAACAGAAAAAGGTGTTGACAAATGGGGAGAGAGGTGATATTATATACAAGCGCTTCCGGTGAGGGGCAAACGAAACGGAGCCGAGAGCGCGGATCGACCCTTGAAAACGACATAGTGAGAAGAAGAAGGAAGAGAAAGAACAGTCAGATTCCGAAAGAGTTAAACACCAAGAGAGCGAAAGCGAAGCGCGTTGGCGCGCGCGAGTGGGAGCTCGAATGGAAAGGATTGAACAAAAGAGCTTGATCCTGGCTCAGGACGAACGCTGGCGGCGTGCCTAACACATGCAAGTCGAGCGGGGACACGGGGCTTCGGCCCTGTGTTCTAGCGGCGGACGGGTGAGTAACGCGTGAACAATCTGTCCCAGACAGGGGGATAACAACTGGAAACAGTTGCTAATACCGCATAAGACCACGGCCTCGCATGGGGCTGGGGTAAAAGTGGAAACACGGTTTGGGGTGAGTTCGCGTCCCATTAGCTAGTTGGTGAGGTAACGGCCCACCAAGGCGACGATGGGTAGCCGAGCTGAGAGGCTGATCGGCCACACTGGGACTGAGATACGGC
>DVJN01000163.1 GCA_018716755.1 Candidatus Alectryocaccomicrobium excrementavium | reverse complement strand
CCATCGAAATCGATGAAATCATCGAGGGAGAGGAAGAAATCGAAAAATAAATCTCTCGGAAAAAGGCAGCTTTTTCCGAGAGATTTTGAGAAATATAAGGAGGAAGTCCTTGAGCTTGCCATTGACTTATGCGCAGCAAACCCTGATCACGTCCGAAGAAAAAACGCGTGAAATTCTGCGGTCGTTGCCCCAGGCGTGCAGGGATTTTATTCTTTCCATTGAGCCCACTACGCAGCCGCTTACACGCTATGCCTATGCGCTGGATTTGCGGGTGTTTTTTCGCTATCTGCTCGCGGAAGTGCCCCTGTTTGCAGGCAAAACGGAAAACGACTTTACCGACGCGGACTGGGAAGCCATTACTTCGCAGCATCTATCTGCCTATCTGAACTATCTCAACCTCTATTTCAAGGATGATGATTCCTTCCTCACCAATGAAAATTTGGGCAAAATGCGCAAAATGTCCGCTGTACGCAGCTTTTTTAAATTTTTATATAAGAATAAACGCATTTCCAAAGACGAAAGCGCTCTCGTTGATATGCCCAAGCGGCACGAAAAGCCCATCATCCGCCTGGAAATTGATGAGGTGGCAAAGCTCCTGGACGCTGCAGAATCCGGCGAGCAGATGACGCAACGGCAAAAAAAATATACAGAGCATACGCGCCTGCGCGATATCACCATTCTTTATCTGTTCCTGGGCACGGGCATGCGCGTCAGCGAGCTGGTGGGCCTGGATGTGCAGCACGTCGATCTTACCATCAACGGCCTTCTGGTCACGCGCAAGGGCGGCAATCAGGCCATTTTGTACTTTCCCGACGAAGTGGCCGATGTTTTGCGGACATATATTCCATACCGCCGCAGCCTGCAAGCGTTGCCTGGCCATGAAAACGCCCTGTTTTTGTCGTTGCAAAAAAAGCGCATCAGCGTAGACGCCATTGAGAACATGGTCAAAAAGTACGCCCGCGTCGCGGCTCCCTTGAAGCGCAAGATCAGCCCGCATAAACTGCGCGCGACATTTGGCACCAATCTATACCACGAAACGGGCGATATTTACCTTGTGGCCGACGTGCTGGGCCATGCAGATGTCAATACAACGCGCAGGCACTACGCCGCCATGAGCGATGACCGGCGGCGCATGGCGGCGCGCAGCGTGGTGTTGCGCGATTCGGACAAGCAACGCAAAGGCGCGCAGACTCCGCCGCCAGAGGCGCGGGAAACGCCGCTGGAGGATCCTGCGGAATAAGCCTTATGCCTCGACGCGCGCCTGCTTGCGCAGTTTTTCCACCAGGCGGCTTTCCATGCGGGATACCTGCACCTGCGAAATCCCCATATCCTTGGCGATCTCTGTTTGCGTATCGCGATACACATAGCGGCGGATCAACAGCCGTTTTTCTTCTTCTGGAAGGTTTTTAAGCAGGCGGCGCATTTCCAGGCGCTTGTCAATTTCATCGGATGGATCCACGCCAATGGTATCGCGCAGCGTCATGGAGCCATCTTCCGAAAGCGTTTCATCCAGGGAGCGCAGCGGCTTCATCGCATTCATTGCCAGCAGCACTTCTTCGCTGGATAAGCCTGTAGCCTGCGCAATTTCGCCCATCGAGGGGTGGCGCAGAGCAGTTTCTTCAAAAGACTCCACGCATTGCATGACCAGGCGCGCTTTATCGCGAATGGAGCGTGAAACGCGAATGGCCCCGTCGTCGCGCAGAAAGCGCCGGATCTCCCCCATAATCACCGGCACCGCGTATGTCGAAAATGCCACGCCATAGCTTGTATCAAAATTGCGGATGGACTTTACCAGGCCCATGCAGCCCAGCTGAAACAAATCATCGTATTCCTTTCCCCGGCCAAGATAGCGCTTCACGATGTATTTAACCAAAGCGATATTTCCTTTCACCAATTCATCCATGGCCTGTGCGTCGCCCGCCTGTGCGCGGCGAATCGTATCGTTCAGGCTTTCGTTGCGCTCTTCCGTCACGCTCGTTTCGCGACGGGCACGCTGGCCGCCGCGAAGCGCTTGCACATGCGAACCGATGTGCCGCAGTGCAAGTGCGAATGCACTTCTACTGAATCCATAAAGCTTTCCATCACGGTGAATCCCATGCCGGAGCGTTCGGAATCCGGCGCCGTGGTGAAAAAGGGTTCCCGCGCCTTTTCCACATCCGCTATGCCGCAGCCGTTGTCAATGATGTCCACGGTAAGCATATTATCAGAATTGAGCGTGGCGCGCATGCGGATCGTCCCGCCGTGCATCCCATATCCGTGCACGATTGCGTTGGTCACTGCTTCGGAAACGGCGGTTTTCACATCCCCCATTTCTTCCAGCGTTGGATTGAGCGGCAGAATAAAAGCGCTAATGGCCAGGCGGGCAAAGGCTTCGTTTTCCGGACAAGCATAAAAATCCAGGCACATTTCATTTACAATGCTCATATTCATCCTCCTAAGCGAGCTTCTCGATGATCTGATACAAGCCAGCCATGACAAAGATCTTGTCCACGCGGCGATCCACCCCGGTTACGGCGACGCTTCCGCCACGACGGCGCATCAGCTTATAGCGCCCGATCAGCATGCCAATGCCGGAACTATCCATAAACTCCACGCCACGCATGTCAAAAACCAGGCGTTGGATGCGCGGCTCTTCCTCCATCAATGCGTCAAGCTCATGGCGCATGCGGCTGGCTGCATTGTGGTCAATCTCGCCGCTCAACCGCACTACCAGGTCGCTTTTCTTTTTTTCCACTGAAAGCATGAAATCATCCTCCCCATAAAACAAGAAGGATGATTCCACGCGGCGGTGCGCTTTTCCTTTGCCGAATTTTCACCAGTTTGATCGAGTTTTAGGTTTCGCTCGACAGCAACTGCTCGAGTTGTGCACCCGACAGCACCTCGCATTCGACAAGCGCGTCTGTCAGGCGGTCGAGTTTCGCCGCGTGCGAGGCCAGCAGCTGGGTGACCTTTTCAAATTCCTGCCGCAGCAAACATTTGCATTGTTCCAGCGCTCCATCGCTGCTTCCCGTGCCAAGTGTGTGCCGGAGCGCGCGCAGCGACAAATACGGCTCATCCGTCATGCCAAATTCATTCACCATGGCAGCGGCGATTTCGCTGGCGCGCGTTAAATCGTTCGCTGCCCCGGCAGATAGCGCTTCTGCCCCACAAATCAGCATTTCTGCCGCGCGCCCGGCCAGCAACACGCCAATTTGGTTGCGCAATTGCTCCCGATCCACCAGTGCTCGTTCCCGCGGCTGCACCAGATTGTAACCGGCGGCTCCTTTGGAAGAAGGCAAAATGCTGATGCGGGTTATTGCGCTTTCTGGTTGCAAATGGCGCGATGCAATGGCGTGACCCGCTTCATGAATGGCGATTTGCCGTTTTTCCCGGCCGGTACCCACGCCAGGCCGGTCTTCTCCCGCAACCACGCGCAGATACGCCTGCTCTATATCCGCATTTTCAATGGCTACTGCGCCGCGCCGCACAGCCAGAATGGCGGCCTCATTGAGCAGACTCTCCAGTGACGCGCCGCTGAAATAGCTGGTGCTTTGTGCAACGTCTTCCAGATGGACGCCTTCCGCCAGGCGCTTGTTCCTGGCGTGCAGGCGCAAAATGCTCAGGCGTTCGTCTCGCCCGGGCAACCCAACCTCAATCTGGCGGTCAAATCTTCCCGGCCGCGTGAGCGCGGGATCCAGCGTTTCTACGCGATTGGTAGCGGCCAAAACGAGTATCCCTTCGCTTGGCTGAAATCCGCTCATTTCCGCCAGAAGTGCGTTAAGTGTCTGCTCCCGCTCATCGGAAGAGGCATCGTCCCGCTTTTTCCCCATGGCATCGATCTCATCGATAAAGATCACGCATTTTCCCGCTTTGCGCGCTTTGGCAAACAACTCCCGCACGCGGCTGGCGCCCACGCCGACATACAATTCCACAAAATCCGATCCGGACAATGCGTAATACGGTACACCAGCTTCGCCGGCCAACGCCCTTGCCAGCAACGTTTTTCCCGTGCCCGGAGGGCCATAGAGCAGCACGCCGCGCGGAATGCGCGCCCCCATTTGAGCGTATTTTTCCGGGTTACGCAAAAAATCCACCAAATCTTTCAGGCTATTAAGCGCGATTTCGTTGGCGGCTACATCAGAAAACCGCACCGTGGAGCACGCCGGATTTACGCGGAACCCCCGGCCATCGCCCTGTGAGCGCGCCCGTTCGCGCCCCGTAACCCCCAGTGCCAGCAGCGATATGAGGGACACGCCGAGCAGGATCCGGCTTATGAGCGCGCACTGCGCCGCATTTGCCGTATGGGCGAACATCATGGCGAGCGCCGCCACTGCCAGGCAGCACGATAGGCCCAGCCATATTGGACTTTTCCGCATACAATCACCTCGCGATGTTTATTATATAACAAAAAGATTCATATGTCTATCAACAGGTTTTGGCATACGGTTTTGTGGGCATGCTATGCCGGGAGGCAGGCGCAAAATGAAAAAGAAACGCAAATGGATCGGCATCGGCATCGCTTGCGCGGCATTCATAGGCATTCTGGCGCTGATATGGGCGCTGGATATTCCGCATTGGCAAGCGCTGGATGTGGACAAAATTCAAAATTACCAGCAGGCAACCATCTTGTATGATGGAAATGGCGAGGAAATCGCCGTGCTTTCCGGCGCGCAGCACCGGCGCGCCATTGCGCTGGAAGACGTGCCAAAGCATGTTCAGGAAGCTTTTCTCGCCGCCGAGGATGCGCGATTTTATGAACACCACGGCATCGATGTGTGGCGGATTGGCGGCGCGCTATTGGCCAACCTGCGCAGCGGCGAATATGCGCAGGGTGCTTCCACCATTACCCAGCAATTGATCAAGCTCACGCACCTTACCAGCGAAAAAAGCCTTTCCCGCAAGGCGCAGGAAGCCTGGCTGGCATTGCAGCTGGAGCGCGTCATGAGCAAGGACGATATTCTGGAAGCATATCTAAACGTGGTATACTTTGGCGGCGCGGGATCTGGCATGGGCGCTTACGGCATCGAAGCTGCGGCGCAAACATTTTTCCAGAAGCCTGCCAGCGCGCTCACCCTTTCCGAAGGCGCGCTTCTGGCAGCGGTGATTAAATCGCCTTCGGGGTATTCGCCGGTCGATCATCCGGAAAAGGCGCTGGAACGGCGCAATCTCGTGCTTGCATCCATGGCAGAATACGGGTATATAGAAGAAGCGCAATGCCAGGCGGCGCAACAGGAACCCCTGAGCCTGTCCGTAGCAGACATGAGCCACCAGCCCTACGGTTGGTATGCGGACGCAGCGCTAGCGGAAGCAGAAGCCTTGCTCTCCCTCAGCGCCGATGAAATCCTCACGGGAGGATACCGCATTTATACCGCGCTCGACAAAGAAGCGCAGAGCGCCGCAGAAGCGCTGTTTCAAAATGGCGCGAATTTCCCGGATCCTGCGGAAGACGGCACGCCTGTGCAGGCTGCGCTTGTAGCGCTGCAAGGGGAAACAGGGGAAGTCGTCGCCTTGATGGGCGGGCGCGAATATAGCATCCGGCGCGGACTAAACCGCGCCACGCAGATCACCCGGCAACCCGGATCCGCGCTCAAACCCGTTTCCGTATACGCCGCTGCTGTGGACGCCATGGGATACCTGCCCACCAGCATCCTGCACGATGAGGAGCGCACCTATGCGGATGGTTATACGCCTGGCAACGCCGGAGGAAAATATTATGGCGACGTAACGCTGCGCGAAGCGCTTTCCCGTTCGCTCAACGCCGCCACTGTAGAGCTGGCAAACCGCGTTGGAATCAACACCGTGCGCCAGTACGCCCAACGGCTGGGCATCGAATTGGACGAGGCGGACAGCAACCTTTCCCTGGCGCTTGGCGCCATGACGCAAGGCCTCTCTCCCCTATCCCTCGCCAACGCATATTTGCCCCTTGTCAATGGCGGCATGTGGAGCGAAGCGCACATCGTGCGCCGCATTGAGCGTGCAGACGGGCGAATCGTATACGAGCATCCCGGGCAAAGCGGGCGCGTGCTCAGCGAACAAAGCGCCTATATGCTGGTCAACATGCTGGAAACTGCGGCCACGAGTGGAAGCGCGCACGCGCTATCTTCCCTTGGCTTCCCCGTGGCGGGCAAAACAGGAACCGTGGAAATGGGCAACGCGGCCGGAAACCGGGATATCTGGACGGTGGCCTGTACACCAGAAACCATTGTCAGCGTATGGATGGGATTTGATGAGCCGGATGCCACGCACGCCCTGCCAGAAGGCACAGGCGGAAGCGGCTATCCTGCCCGGCTGGCGGCGCAATTTCTGGCGGAAACCGCTAAAGGGGCTCCTCACGGCGAATTTGCGGTGCCCGCGGGATTGACGCAAACGCTCATCGACGCATTGGCGCTGCAGGAGCAAAAAAAGCCGTTGTTGGCGACTTCGCTAACGCCCCCGGAATACCAGCTTGTGGAAGTCTTTCCCAACGGCAAGGTACCGCGCGAAAATTCGCCGTATTGGCGCATTCCCGAATCCGTGACCGATTTGCAGGTCACCGCCACCGAGGGCGGGCAGCCGGAAATCACTTTTACGGCACGCGAGGCCGGCGTAGATTACGTCATCCTGCGGATGGTAAACCAGGAACGCCGCGTGGTAGCGACGCTCCAGGGCGAACCGGGCGAAGCACTCTCCTATGTGGATGGCGATGCCTCTTCCAGCCAGTCCGTGCAGTACAGCGTCCTTCCCCGGCACAGGCGCCTGTATGAAATGGGGCGTCTGGTAACTGGTGAAGAATCGCCAGCCGTGGATTTTTCGCCGCGCCGCCAATGGGGATGGCTCTTCCGATAATCCCGATGGAAAAACCAGGGGCTGTGAAAAAACTTTTGGTTTTTTCACAGCCCCACTGATCGTTGACAAACCTGCGGTTTGCGGGCGAGATTTCCCGATTGCTTGTCTACGCACCGCTTCGCGTGCTTCGACGGCCAGCAATCGGGACGAGAATGTATTTTTCCGTTTCGCACCGCCCTGCGCTTCGCTTGCGCGGTGTTCCGTGCCTGCGCACTT
>DVJN01000162.1 GCA_018716755.1 Candidatus Alectryocaccomicrobium excrementavium | reverse complement strand
TGTGCCCTCTGTACAACTCTACACTCACGCTTTCAACCGCCATCGGTTCAGCTAGTTGCTTCAAAATGTTATAAATTTTCCGTTCCTGCTTGAAAATGCACTCCATGTTTCTAGCACTCCTATCTTTACATAATGTTGTCTTAACGCCTTACAACATGCACAAAGTTAGGAACAGAAAACGTGTCTCTTCTATACTATAGAATTGTGCTTTATTATGCGCACCGCGCAAATGGGGTTAGGAACAATAAGAAACTGCCGTTTACAAGTTACTGTTCCAGTATAGCACAGAGTATTGTACTCCGCAATATATTGTGATGATTTTCGAGTATCGTGAGCCAGATTCCCCCCCGCCTTTGGGGCCTGCGTTCCCATTGCCGCCAACGCCGGGCAGGTAGCCGCCCTTTGAAGATGGCGCGCACACAGTGGAGTACAAACCCTTTGACTGGCGCGGTTTGCTGGGGCCGAAGCTCAAATTCCAGCAAAAAAGCAAGCCGAAACCCCCGATATATCAAGGCTTTCGGCTGTTCAGATATAGCCTATCACAAAATCTCAATTTGTGCCTGTGGCCGCGGCGCGCAAACGCGCGATTTCTTCCGCCCGTTCCTCAAACGGCGTAGGCGTTTCCAGGATCAGAGGCAATCCGGCCACGCGCTCTTCCCGCGCGATGGTCACGAACGCCGCCCAGCCGATTTCCCCCTCGCCCAGCTTAGCATGCCTATCCTTGCGGCTGCCAAGAGGATTCATGCTATCGTTGATATGGATGACCTTGAGCCTGGCAAGGCCGATTTCCCGATCAAACGCGTCCAGCACGGCGCCAAAATCGCGCACATCATAGCCCGCATCGAACACGTGGCAGGTATCCAGGCACACGCCCAGGCGCACGTGCGCCGGAACGCGATCGATCACATAGCGCAATTGGGAAAAATCGCCGCCCAATTCGCTCCCCTTGCCTGCCATGGTTTCCAGCAGGATCACCGTCTGGCAATCCTCGGGCACATTGTCCCGCAAAAATTCCACCAGCCGGTCAAGCCCTTCCGCGATGCCCTGCCCGACGTGGCAACCCGGATGCAGATTGTACAGCGCCATGGGAAACTCTTGCAGCCTTTGCAGATCATCGCAAAAGGCCTGCTGGGCAAAGGAGCGGGCGCGCGGATTCACCGCGCAGGGATTGAGCGTATAAGGCGCATGCGCGACAATCGCCGTCATGTTGCTCTCCCGCATGCCCTGCAGCGCCATCTGCACATCCGCACCGTCATAGGCGCGCACCGCGCCGCCGCGCGGATTGCGCGTGAAATACTGAAAGGTATCCGCGCCAATGGACAGCGCGCGCTCCACCATGGCGGCGTATCCGCCCGCCGCAGGAATGTGGCAGCCGATTTTTGCGCCCATCTTCCATCCTCCCCCTATCCTTCGCCCGCACGGCTTTCGCCGGGCTTTCTCTTAGATAATACCCAGAAATTGTGCTCTTGACAAGCCCCCGCGCTTCGGCGTATAATTTTACAAAAAATACAGGAGGCGCATTTTCATGCAGCAATTTCAAATGCTGTTCCCCGGCGGCAAGGCAAAAGCGCTCACGCTGAGCTATGACGACGGCGTGGAACAGGATCTCCGCCTGATAGAGCTCATGAAGCAACACGGCGTGAAGGGTACGTTTAACCTGAATTCTTCCCTGTTCGCACCGGAAGGCAAAGTCTATCCCGCCGGGCAGATTCACCGGCGCATGTCGCGCGCACAGTGCCTGGAGGCATATGACAACGAATACTGCGAAGTAGCCCTGCACGGTGCAAACCATTCTTTCCTGCAGGCGCAACCCACCGCCCTGGCCATGCACGAAGTGATCACGGACCGGTTGCAGCTGGAAGAAATGTATGGCCGCACGATTCGGGGCATGGCATATCCCTACGGCACCTATTCCGATGCCGTAGTTGATATTTTGCGCCTTGCGGGCGTGGCCTACAGCCGCACGACGCAATCGCACCTGAATTTCCGCCTGCCCGAATGTTACCTGCGCTGGGGCGCGACCTGCCACCACAAAAATTCCGCGCTGATGGATCTTTGCGACGCCTTCCTGGAAGAAGCGCCGCGCAACGATTGCCCGCGTCTTTTCTACCTTTGGGGCCATTCCTACGAATTCGAAGGCGATGGAAACTGGCAGGTCATCGAGCGCTTCCTGCAAAAAATGGGCGGACGAGACGATGTGTGGTATGCCACCAACATCGAAGTCTACGACGCGCACCAGGCATTCAACCGCCTGATCTTTTCGGCCAACGGCAAATTGGTAACCAATCCGTCCTACTATCCCGTCTGGGCGCGCTGCGACGGCGAAACCATTCAAATCCCCGGCGGGGTGACCGTTCGCCTGTAAAGCGCCGCGGGCATTTACAAAAGAAAAGGAGTCGAGAACTTATGGCACATCTCACAGGCCTTGCGCACATTGGCGTATGCGTATCCAACATGGACCGCTCGGTGGGGTTTTATCAGGACACGCTCGGCCTCGCGCTGGAAAAGCGCTTCACCATGGACAATGGCACAGAGCTCGCCTTCCTGCGCGTGGGCGGCTGCACGCTGGAATTGATCTGCCGCCCGAATGGCAGCGTGCCCGCAGCACCGGGACAGGTGGATCACATCTGCTTCGACGTATGCGAAATTGCGCCGCTGGTGGAGCGCCTGCGCGCTCAGGGCGTTCCCTTCCTGTCGGAATCCATTTCCACCATGCGGGGCGGCCTTGAGGGCATCAAAAACATTTTCTTCACCGGCCCGGATGGCGAACGCATCGAATTTTTCGACCAATCCGGTGCCAGAGCCTGACCGCGCGCAAAATTGGGGAGCTGTACGCTTGCAGCGCCCCTTTTTTACAGGAGGAAACCGCATGAAACTACATATGATCGGCAACGCGCACCTCGATCCCGCCTGGTTCTGGCAATGGATGGAAGGATACCACGAGGCCAAGGCCACGTTCCGCTCCGCGCTGGACCGCATGAACGAATACCCGGATTTTGTTTTCACCTGTTCCGCCGCTGCATACTATGAATGGATTGAGCAGGACGAACCGGAAATGTTCGCGGAAATCCGCCGCCGCGTAGAAGAAGGGCGCTGGGCCATTGTGGGCGGCTGGTGGATTCAGCCGGATTGCAACGCGCCCTGCGGGGAATCCTTCGCCCGGCAGGGGCTGATCGCCCAGCGGTATTTTGAAAGCCGCTTTGGCGTGCGGGCGCGTACCGCCTACAACGTGGACAGCTTTGGCCATAACGCCACGCTACCGCAGATTTTTCGCCTCAGCGGCATGGAAAACTATGTCTTTATGCGTCCCATGCGGCATGAAAAGGCCCTGCCCGCCAACATTTTCCTGTGGGAATCGCCGGATGGCAGCCGCGTAAAGGCTTTCCGCATTCCCATCGCCTATTGCACCTGGGAGCCGGAGCTGCGCGAACGCATGGAGCGCTGCCTGCAGGAAATGCCCGCGGGCGCGAGCGATGCCATGGGATTTTATGGCGTGGGCAACCACGGCGGCGGCCCTACAAAGGAAAACATCGAATCCATCCTGCGCCTGCAAAAAGAAATGCAGTTGGAATTTTCCTCGCCGGACCGCTTCTTCGCCACCCTTTCCCCCGACGGCCTGCCCGTGGTGCGTGGCGAACTGTTCCACCACGCGAGCGGCTGCTACAGCGCCCATTCCGGCGTGAAAAAATGGAACCGCCTGGCAGAAAACGCGCTGCTGGCAGCGGAAAAGTGGTGCTCTGCCGCTGCCAAAGCGCTTGGACGCGCCTATCCCGCGGAAGATCTGAAACGCGCCTGGAAGCTCGTGCTGTTCAACCAGTTTCACGATATCCTTGCCGGTACCTGCGCGCCCGAGGCGTATGAGGACGCACGCAACCAATACGGCGAAGCGCTTTCCATCGCCCAGCGCGCGGCCAATTCCGCCATGCAGGCGTTGGCCTGGCGCATTCGCATTCCCCAGGAAGAAGGGACGCGTCCCATCGTGGTCTTCAATCCGCACGCCTTTGCCGCCAGGCTGCGCGTAGAATTGCAATCGCCAGACGCGCCGGGCTATTCCCTCTTTGACAGCGAAGGAATGGAAATTCCCTGGCAGCGCGCGCAGGGCAGTGCCGCCGCCAACGGCCGCATCGCGGCGCTCTTTGAGGCGGATGTGCCCGCACTGGGCTATCGCCTGTTTACGCTGCGCGCCACGCATGCCAGCGCGGAAAACAGTTCTCCCCCATCCGCGCAGGCGCTTGTGCTGGAAAACGATTGCCTGCGGGCGGAATTCTCGCCGGAAAGCGGCCTGCTCACAAGCCTGGCGGACAAAAAAAGCGGCGAAGCGCTCGCGGCTCCTTCCCTTTGCCCCGTGGCGGTCCATGACAACAGCGATACCTGGTCGCATGGCGTTACGCGGTTTGACGCGGACGCCGGCCGCTTCCGCCTGCTCAAAATCGAGCGCGTTGAGGATGGGCCGGTTCGCTCTTCCATCCGAGCGGAATTCGCCTGGCGCAATTCCACCATCGTTATGACCCATTCCCTGTGGCGCTCGGCGGATCAGATGGAAGTGCAGTGCAGCATCAACTGGCATGAACACGAAACCATGCTCAAATGGGAAATGGTGTGCGCTGGCGAGCCCGAAGAAAGCGCGGCGGAAATTCCCTATGGCTTTGCCGTGCGGCCCGCCGGCGGCCTGGAATATCCCATGCAAACATGGGTGCGTCTCGGCCGCCTGACCGTGATCAACGATGGCAAATTTGCTTACGACGCGTGCGGCAACCGGCTGCGCGTTACGCTCCTGCGCTCGCCACGCTATGCCCATCACGAGCCCAAGATATGTTCTCCCGAAGAACATTACCTCTTTATGGACCAGGGCTGGCAAACCGCACGTTTCGCGCTCTGTCCGCGCGCGCTCGCGCCCGCAGAAGCTTCCCGGCGCGGAGAGCAAATGAACCAGCCGCATTTTGCCCTGCACGAAACCTTCCACCCCGCGGGCACGCTTCCCACCAGCGATAGCTTTGCCGAAGTTTCCGGCGCGCTCCTCACCGCGCTTAAACGCGCCGAGGATGGCAGTGGAGACTGGATCGCGCACCTATATGAAGCCAATGGGGAAAGCGCATCCGTCAGCGGGACGCTCTTCGGGCGCTCGTTCCAGCTGTCACTCGCGCCACGTGAAATCGCCGCCCTGCGTTTTTCGGAAAACGGCGCTTACCAGCGCGTCGATTTGCTGGAAGAGCCACTGGCATAAACGCCATGATGCTTCCGGCCCGCCGGAGTACACCGGCGGGCCGGACAGGCAAGCCATTTCAGAAACGCGCGCTATTTCGCGCCCGTCGAACCAAAGCCGCCCCTGTTGGCGCCTTCCAAATGAGCCACTTCCACAAAACGCACCGGTTCCATCTTTTTCAGGATCCGAAACTGGCAAATACGGTCGCCCTTTTCAATCACCGTATCGCGCGTGGCCAGCGCCGGGAAGCCCCATACGTCGCCATCCCCGCAATACGCGTTATCGATCACGCCCATATGATTGGTTTGCAAAATACCCCAGCGTTTAAACGTGGAACTGCGCGGCACAACATGCGCTTCATAGCCTTCCGGCAATTTCATGGAAACGCCCAAAGAAATGATGCGGAACTCCCCCGCCTTCAGTTCCACGCGCTCGGCCGCGCGCAAATCGATCCAATCTCCGCCTTCCAGCGCGCACAGGCGCGGCAATTCATCGTCATGATAGCGAATCTGTATTTCCATCGTCATTTCCTCTTTACAAAACTGGCGCCGTGCAAAGCGCCACAGGCTTTTGTCAAATCCATGTGCCATCCCCAAAAGCAAAATGCCGCTTTGTTCCCGCCTTGCCCTATATGTAACAATCCATCAGCCGCTAACGCCACCAGCTCCCTTTACGCAAGGGAACCTTGCCAAATTGTATATGAAGGGGCTACGGCCCCTTCTTGCATCCCAAAAAAATAGGTTTGTCAATGCACTGAGGGCTGTGAAAAAACAACAAAAGTTTTTTCACAGCCCCCTTCATCATTTTGTATTCAGCCTTACTTGCTGCTCTCTTCCACGGCCACAGCCACGGCCACCGTCGCGCCGACCATGGGGTTGTTGCCCATGCCGATGAGGCCCATCATTTCCACGTGCGCGGGCACGGAGGACGAACCGGCAAACTGCGCATCGGAGTGCATGCGGCCCATGGTGTCGGTCATGCCATAAGAAGCCGGACCGGCGGCCATGTTGTCCGGATGCAGCGTGCGGCCCGTGCCGCCGCCCGAAGCCACGGAGAAATACTTCTTGCCCTTGTCGATGCACTCTTTCTTGTACGTGCCGGCAACAGGATGCTGGAAACGGGTGGGATTGGTGGAGTTGCCCGTAATGGAAACGTCCACATCCTCATAGTGCATGATGGCGACGCCTTCACGCACATCGTCCGCGCCATAGCAGCGCACCTTGGCCTTATCGCCATCGGAATAGGCCTTTTCGCGCACGATCTTAAGCTCGCCCGTATAATAATCGTACTGGGTCTGCACATATGTGAAGCCGTTGATGCGGCTGATGATCATGGCGGCGTCCTTGCCGAGACCATTGAGGATCACGCGCAGCGGCTCTTTGCGCACCTTGTTCGCGGTGCGGGCGATGCCGATAGCGCCTTCCGCCGCGGCAAAGCTCTCGTGGCCCGCGAGGAAGCAGAAGCACTTGGTGTTCTCACGCAGCAGCATGGCGGCGAGGTTGCCATGGCCAAGACCGACCTTGCGCTGATCCGCAACGGAACCGGGCACGCAGAATGCCTGCAGGCCTTCGCCGATGGCTTCCGCCGCTTCCGCGGCCGTCTTCACGCCCTTCTTGAGGGCGATGGCGCAACCGAGCGTATACGCCCAGATGGCATTTTCAAAAGCAATGGGCTGGATGGAGCGAACGATCTTGTCCACATCAATGCCCTTGGAAAGGCAGAAATCGCGAGCGGCCTCAAAGCCGTCGAAGCCATACTGCTCCAGCACCGGCTGGATCTTGGCAATGCGCCTGTCGTAACCTTCAAAACGGATCATCTGTGTCACCTCGCTCCTTCCTTATTCCTGCCGCGGGTCGATGTACTTCGCCGCGCCTTCATACCGGCCATAGGTGCCGATATTCTTTTCGTAGGCTTCCTTGGGATCCGTACCCTTCTTGATGGCGTCCATCATCTTGCCCAGGCTGACAAACTTATAGCCGCAAATCTCGTTATCCTCATCCAGGGCGATGGAGAGCACATAGCCCTCAGCCATTTCCAGATAACGCGCGCCCTTGAGCTTGGTGCCATACATGGTGCCCACCTGCGAACGCAGGCCCTTGCCCAAATCTTCCAGGCCGGCGCCAATGGACAGGCCGTCTTCCGAGAAAGCCGACTGCGTGCGGCCATAAACGATCTGCAGGAACAGCTCGCGCATGGCGGTGTTGATCGCGTCGCACACCAGGTCGGTGTTCAGGGCTTCCAGAATCGTTTTCCCCGGCAGGATTTCGCTGGCCATGGCGGCGGAATGGGTCATGCCGGAGCAGCCCAGAGTTTCCACCAGCGCCTCTTCGATGATACCGTTCTTAACGTTGAGCGTCAGTTTGCACGCGCCCTGCTGCGGCGCACACCAGCCAACGCCGTGCGTCAAACCGGAAATGTCGGTAATTTCCTTTGCCTGCACCCAGCGGCCCTCTTCCGGGATGGGCGCGGGGCCATGGTTGGGGCCTTTCGCGACGCAGATCATCTTTTCCACTTCATGCGTGTATTGCATCGTCCGTCCTCCTTCTTTCGCGCAAAAGACCGGCTTTCACCGATCCCAATTCTTCGGGCAATCACCGCAACCGTTCCCATCGCGCGCGCCAAATCCCTGCCGCGCGGGAGCGGTGATTTCCTCATACCATGCTATATTATATCACAATTTGCGGCAGGTTCAATGCCAAAAGTCGATTTTTAACCAAGCGGCAGGCAGGAATTGCACGCCTTCGCCCGCGTCTTTGCCCAACCGCCTTAACGCATGGCGGTGGATCCCCACAGGTTTCTGTGATAGAATCAATCCATGCTTGGAACATGGGAGGGCATAAATCCGTGATCCGTTTGGAAGAAATCACCCCCGCAAACTGGCGGCTGGGGCTGAAGGTATCCGAGGCGCAGGCGCATTGCGTATCCAGCAACGCGGGTTTGCTGGCGCGGGCATACGCGTTCCGGCAAAACCGGAGCAACGCCTATGTCATTTACAATGGCAGCATTCCCATCGGGATGGCGCTATATTACGATTGCGACGAGCGAAACGCGTATGATTTCAGCCAGTTTTTCATCGATGAACGCTATCAGGGCAAAGGGTTCGGCCTGGAAGCCGCGCGGCAAATCTTAGAACGGATGGAGCACGACGGCAAATTTGATAAAGTCATCCTTTGCTACATAGATGGAAACGAAGCCGCGAAAAAATGTATGAAAAGCTGGGCTTCCATCTGACCGGGGAACGCGATGAGGATGAAATCATCATGGAAAAGCAACTGAGATAGTTCCGGGCTTTGAACGCGCGGCCATCTGTCAAAGACGCTGTTCTATCTCTTGCTCCGCCGGTTTCGGAAGGGATATGGGCGGGCGCCAGGATCCGGCACAGCCGTAGGCGCGCCGGAAAACATCTGGCGCTCAAAACAAATATCCTGCCAGCGCGTAAAGCCCCAGCCCCGCTACGCCAGAGGCGACCATCACATAAATGGGATCCGCCTTCCATTTGCGCAGCACAAACAGGCCGGCGGCGAACAGGAAGATGGCGATGCCATCGGTATCGGCAAGGCGAATGGCATCCACCGTGGTGTTCCAGAAAGCGAGCACCGCGATGGTTACGCCTGCCGAAGCGATCAGGGCGATGATCGCGGGCCGCAGCCCCTTCAAAATTCCCTTGAGCAGCGCCATTTCCTTGTATTTCAAATACAGGCGCGCGAGAATCACCACAATGATGCACGAGGGCAGCACGCAGCCGGTGGTGGCCACGATGGCGCCAGCCAACCCGGCGATGCGCATGCCGACGAACGTCGCGGAATTGATGGCGATGGGTCCGGGCGTCATTTGCGAAATGGAGATGATGTCCGCAAACTCCGTAAGATTGAGCCAGCCATGCAGGTCTACCACCTGGTGCTGTATGATGGGCATCGCGGCATAGCCGCCGCCAATGCTGAAAAGGCCGATTTGAAAAAAACTCCACAACAGTTCGAGGTAGATCATTTTCCGGCCCTCCTCATCGCATGCAGGGTATCCACCGCGCCAATCACGCCGCAGGCCAGCAGAATCACAAGCACATTGACATTGGCCAGCACCGAGAGCAAAAACGCCCCCACCATCATCAGCACGGGCAAAATCCGCTTTTCCTTCAGGATATCCCAGGCCATGGAAATCACCACATTGGCAATCACCGCCGTAACGCCTGCCTGCATGCCGCGCAACACCATGGAGACAATCGCATTATCGCGAAAGGCTGTATAGCCCACGGAAATCACCGAAATGATGATCAGCGGTGGCAAAATGGTGCCCAGGATGGAAACCAGCGCGCCCAGCAACCCGCGCAAGCGGTAGCCCACCAGGATAGCGGCGTTCACGGCGATGGGGCCGGGCGCAGACTGGGCGATGGCCGTCATATCCAGCATCTCCCCTTCTTCCAGCCAGTGATATTCTTCCACAAACTTCTTGCGCATCAGCGGCACAATCACGTAGCCGCCCCCAAAGGTAAACGCGCTGAGATAAAACGTGGACAAAAAGAGCTTGGCGTAAAATCCCCTGTCTTTCATGGACATTCCCCCATTTCTTTTTCCATTATACCGCTTGCGCTTCCACTCGTCAAATAGTATAATAGGCATATGGAGGTGGATCATGAAAAAATTTCTGATTCTTTGCGTTGTTTTTCTTTTCGCGCAATCCTCATGGGGCGCGCTTGCGGATATCACGCTTGCGGGAGACGGATTTCAGATGGCGTTGGGCGACGATTGGGCCATTCTGGACGCGGGCACGCAGGCAAGCCTCGCACAGCTGGGCGCAGCCAGCGCGCCCAGTGGAGTAAGCATGGCATCGAAGGACGATGGCGCGGCCCTGTGCGCCTACAGGCAGCCTTCCCAGGGCATGAACATCCAGTTCATGGCGCTCTTCCAGAGCGAATATGTACGCCGCATCGAAGAAGCCCTCGCTCCCGCAAAAGCAGAAAACGTTTCCGGCGCGCAAACGCTGTGCGGCGCGAACAACGTGTATTGCCTGTCATTCACCACGGTGAATACGCCTATCTCCATATATTACTATTTTTCGGAAGAATCCGTGGTGACGGTGATCTTCACGCAGGCGGAGGCCGAAGAAATGACGCAAATCCTTTCCACCCTGTCCGTGCAGGCGGCCACTCCCCCTGCGCAGCCCTAGCGGGGCTCGCTACACAAAAACTTGTTCCGCTGTTCCATTGACTTTGGCAAATTGATCGTGGTATAATCTACATATTGTATGGGGAGCGCGGCATCCACCCCAGATGTTGCGCTTTTATGCACGTTCTTTTGCACACCACTAAAGAAACGAGGAGAAAGCCATGCAGGTCAGAAAACGAAATGGCAACATCGTGGATTACGACCGCGAATTCATCGTTCGCGCGGTAACGCTCGCCGCCGCCGCCGCAGGGGAGCACGACAGCGCGGTGCAGCGCGTCGTAGATGGCGTGGAGGAAAAAATCCGCTCCCGCAACGAGCGCGTCGTCGATATCGAAACCATTCAGGACGCGGTGGAAGAATCTCTGTTTGAAAACGAGTGTTTCCGCACGGCGAAGGCCTACATCCTCTATCGCATGGATAAGGAAAAAACGCGCGGGCTGGTGGAATGGAAAGATGGACTGCTCAGCCGCGAATTCCTGTCGCGCTATAAGCATGCCCCCACCCCCATGGGCGAATTGGGCGCTTTTGTGTATTCGCGCACCTATTCGCGCTATATACCCGTGCTCAACCGCCGCGAGTTCTGGTGGGAAACCGTGCGCCGCGCCGTCGAATACAACTGTTCCCTTGCGCCCACCACGCGTGAAGAGGCGGAAAAGCTCTACGACAACATCTACCACCTGCGTCAATTCCTTTCCGGCCGCACGCTATGGGTTGGAGCGACGGCGGTTTCCGAGGCGTATCCCATGGCCAATTACAACTGCGCCTTTGAGGTGATCGACGATTATCACGCGTTCCACGACCTGTTCTACCTGCTGATGGTCGGCAGCGGCGTCGGCGTGCGCGTATTGAAAACGGACGCGGAGCAGTTGCCCAAAATCCGCACCGACCTGGAAATCATCCACAAGGCCTACAACCCGCGCGAAAAATCCGAGCGCTTGGAATACACCAACCTGGCGTTTTCCGGCGACACGGTGAATCTCGCCATCGGCGACTCGAAAGAGGGCTGGGCGCAGGCCATCGACCACTATTTCCAGATTTTGACGAACCAGGAGTATTCGCGCGTGCGCAGGATCGTGGTGGAATACGATTCCATCCGCCCGCGCGGCGAGCGGCTGAAAGTGTTCGGCGGCACAGCCAGCGGCTATGAATCCATGCTGACCATGCTGGATAAAATTCATCGCGTTATCCATTCCGCCGGGCTGCGCGACGGCTGCGAGCGTACGCGCCTGCGCCCCATCGATCTTTTGGACATCGCCAACATCATCGGCGAAAACGTGGTTTCCGGCGGCGTGCGGCGCACATCGGAAATCGGCCTCGTCGGCCAGGACGATCCCGAGTGCATCCAGGCCAAGAGCAACCTATACCGGCAGATCAATGGGCGCTGGGAAATCGATAAAACCATCGCCCACCGCCAGATGAGCAACAACTCGATTTTTTACCGCCATAAGCCCACGCGGGAGCAATTGCACTGGCATCTGCAACAGATGCGCTTTTCCGGGGAACCAGGCTGGATCAACGAAGAGGCGGGCAAAAAGCGCCGTCCCAATTTCTGTGGCTGCAATCCCTGCGGCGAAATCCTGCTTGACAGCCACGGCCTGTGCAATTTGACGACGGTGAACGTGATGGCGTTTGTGCGCGATGGCGCGCTGGATGAAAAGGCGCTTTTGGAAGCCCAGCGGCTCAGCGCACGGGCAGGCCTGCGCATGACCTGCCGCGAGCTGGAAATGCACCGCTGGAACCAGGTGCAGCAGCGCGACCGTTTGCTCGGCTGCTCGCTGACCGGCTGGCAGGACATGGTGAACGCCACTGGCATGGACCGGGCGGAACAAGCCGCTCTGCTCGACCGCCTGCGCGCCGCAGCGCACGAAGCCGCGGAAAAGGCGGCCACCGCCCTGGGCCTGAACAAGCCCCTGCTGGTGACGACCATCAAGCCCGAAGGCACGCTCTCGCTGCTGCCAACGGTTTCCAGCGGTATCCATTATTCCCACGCCCCGTTCTATGTGCGCCGCATTCGGATTTCTTCCAGCGATCCACTCTGCCGCGTATGCGAAGACCTCGGCTATCCCGTTTATCCGGAGGTGGGACAGGATCCGGAAACCTGCCGCACAAAGGTCGTAGAATTCCCGGTAAAAGCACC
Organism: Candidatus Alectryocaccomicrobium excrementavium; assembly: GCA_018716755.1. Taxonomy (GTDB): domain Bacteria; phylum Bacillota; class Clostridia; order Christensenellales; family Aristaeellaceae; genus Alectryocaccomicrobium; species Alectryocaccomicrobium excrementavium. Next base: position 626 of record DVJN01000162.1, on the reverse strand, counting down.
CGCCGGCAAGGTCAAGAGCGATGTTTCCGCGCTTGAACAGCTGGAAAACTACAAAATGTTCATGGAGCACTACGTAGACCACAACTGTTCCATCACGGTGCATGTGCGCGAAAACGAATGGGACGCCGTGGAAGAATGGGTGTGGGAGCACTGGGACAGTATCGTCGCGCTTTCATTCCTGAGCTACGACGAAAATTTCTATGAGCTGCTGCCCTATGAAGCCATCACCGAGGAGGAATACGAGGCGCGCCGCAGCGCCATGCGCCCATTCAATCCCTCGTTGATTTCCAAATACGAGCGCGAAGAATCCGAGCTGGATGTGGGCGGCGCGGACTGCGCAAACGGCGTATGCCCTGTGCGCTGACAGAGTTGCTGCAAATGACCGGCAAATAAAGGCATCTGCGCCCCCATCTTATGGGGTATTCACTACACTCCAGGCGGCAGCCGGTAAATCCGCTGCCGCCTCTGATCGTTGACAAACCTGCGGTTTGCCAACGAGATTTCCCGATTGCTTGTCTACGCACCGCTTCGCGTGCTTCGACGGCCAGCAATCGGGACGAGAATGTATTTTTCCGTTTCGCACCGCCCTGCGCTTCGCTTGCGCGGTGTTCCGTGCCTGCGCACTT
>DVJN01000161.1 GCA_018716755.1 Candidatus Alectryocaccomicrobium excrementavium | reverse complement strand
TGAAGTGGCGAGCACACGGAGCGAAGCGCAGTGCGCAGCCACGGAACACCGCGCCGCCGTAAGGCGTGGGCGGTGCGAAGACAAGCGGTCGGGCAGATTCGTTGGCAAACCGAAGGTTTGTCAACGATCAGAACCGCATGCAATAAGCTTTGCATGCGGCAGTTCATATCGGGCGCTCACAGCGAGCGCAGCGCGTCAACCAGGGCAGTTTTGGCTTGCGTGCCCTCGTCCTTCCACTTGATGAAGCGCGCGGGCACGCCCGCGACCACGGCATTTTCCGGCACGTCTTTCACCACGACCGCGCCCGCGGCGATTACGGCGTTTTTGCCGATTTCCACGCCTTCGAGCACCACGGCGTTCGCGCCGATGAGCACGTCGTCGCCCACGATCACGGGCTTGGCGCTGGCGGGTTCCACCACGCCCGCGAGCACCGCGCCCGCGCCCACGTGGCAGCGCTTGCCCACGGTCGCCCGGCCGCCCAGCACCGCGCCCATGTCGATCATGGTATCCTCGCCGATCACCGCGCCGATGTTGATCACCGCGCCCATCATGATCACCGCGCGCTCGCCGATTTCCACGCGGTCGCGGATGATCGCGCCCGGCTCGATGCGCGCGCGCAGGTTCTTGGCGTCCAGCAGCGGAATGGCGCTGTTGCGCCGGTCGGATTCCACCACATAGTCTTCGATGCGGCCGGCGTATTTTTCCAGCATGGGGCCGATGTCCGCCCAATCGCCGAACACAATGCGGTCGCCCACGCCAAAGGACTTCACGTTTTCAAAGGGGATGGGTTCCTTTTCGCGCAAGTAGAGTTTCACGGGCGTGGTCTTTTTGGATTCGTGAATGGCGCGGATGATTTCCTCGGTGTTCATGCGTCTTTTCCTCCCCACAATACGTCCTGCATGGAATAGAGGCCGGGCGCCTTGCCGGCCGCGAAGCGCGCCGCGGTGAGCGCGCCGCGTGCGAAGATGCGGCGGCTGGCCGCGGAATGGCGAATTTCCAGCACCTCGTCTTCGCCCAAAAAGAGCACCGAATGCTCGCCTGCCACGGTGCCGCCGCGGATGGAGTGCACGCCGATTTCGTTGCCGCGCGCGCCCATGCCGCCGCGCCCATAGATGCGTTCGCGCTCGTTTTCCGGGTCGATGGCGGCAAGCAGCAGCTTGGCGGTGCCGCTGGGCGCGTCCTGCTTATAGCGGTGGTGCGCCTCTACCACTTCGATATCGAACAGGTGGCTCACGCCGCGCATTTCGGCCAGCAGGCGCTCAAAAATCGCAATGCCCGTGGAGAAATTCGCCGAATGCACGACGGGCGCTTTTTGCGCGGCCTGGGAAATATACTGGCGGTGCCCATCGCTCAGCCCTGTGGTGCCCAGCACCAGCGCTGTGCCGTCCCGCGCCGCGCGCTCGCACACGGCGCGGGTGTTGTTGGGGTGGGAAAAATCGATGATCACGTCCGCCGCGCCGATGGAATCCGCCTCCGGCACGTATTCGGAGGTGCCGGCCAGCGCCAGATCCTCGCAGGCGGCGATTTCCGCCTCCACCGCGCCGCCCATGCGGCCGCGGCCTACAATCCAGATTTTCAGCATGCGCTTACCCCCGCAAAACCGCCAGCGCGCGCTGGAGCGCGGCGCGGTTCTTTTCGTCCATTTCGCACAGCGGCAGGCGATAGCCGCCCACGTCCATGCCCAGCAGGTTCATGGCTTCCTTGATGGGGATGGGGTTCACCTCGATGAATAGCGCGTTGATCAGATCGAGGTATTTCAGCTGCAATTCGCGGGCGCGCGCCACATTGCCATCCAGGAAGGAGTGCGTCATATCGCGGCAAATGCCCGGGCAGATGTTTGCGAACACCGAGATCACGCCCGAGGCGCCCAGCGCCATCATGGGCACGATCATATCATCGTTGCCGGAAAGGATCTGGAAATCCTCGCGGATGTAGCGCGCGACCTTGGCGGCGTAGGAAATGTTGCCGCTGGCCTCCTTGAGCGCCACGATGTGCGGATGGTGCGAGAGCGCTTCCACGCACGCGGGCGACAGCGCGCAGCCCGTGCGGCCCGGCACGTTGTAGAGGATGGTGGGCAGGCCCACCGCGTCCGCCACGTCGGCAAAGTGGCGGTACATGCCCTTTTCGTTCGCCTTGTTGTAATAGGGCGTGATCACCAGGATGCCGTCCGCGCCCATATCGCGCGCGGCTTTGGATTTCATGATGGCGGTTTCCGTGCAATTGGAACCCGTGCCCGCGATGACGGGAATGCGCCCGTTCACCGTGTCCAGCACGCGGCGGATGACGGCGTCGTCCTCCTCGTGCGTCATGGTGCTGGATTCGCCCGTGGTGCCCAGGGCCACGATGCCGTCCGTGCCGTTTTGCACGTGCCATTCGCACAGTTCGGCCAGCTTTTCAAAGTTCACGCTGCCATCCGGATGGAAGGGCGTGATCAACGCGACATAACTTCCGCTCAGTTTCATTGGTAAACAACCTCCTTATGACGCTGTAAGGTGCAAGCATGCCATTCGCTTCCTGGCGCAAAAAACGGCAAGCGCCCGCTTGCCGTATTCCCAATCCAACAAGATAGCGCAACCACACATGCCTGTGCGGACAGTGCCGGGGATTTTCTCCCACGGCCCCACCGAAACCGCGCGCCCGCGGCCCCGATTCGGCGAAGACGCCTCGCGCGGGGTCTTCGCCTGCCAGCTCGCCCGTGCCCATCGGCTTCGCGCCTCTATCAACCTTATGCAGTTTTCTGTATCATACTATACGAGGGTGCCCTTGTCAAGTTATTTCTTGCAAACGGCCGGTTTGCGGATTGGCCGCAAACCGGCGAAGGATGGCTGTTACAGGGTTTGCATTTCCTCAATGCGCGCCTGGATGGAGGCGAGCAGCGCCTGGTTTTTGGCCAGCTTTTCGCGCTCCTGCGCCACCAGTGCTTCCGGCGCCTTGGAGACGAATTTTTCGTTGCCCAGCATGCCGGTTCCGCGCGCAATTTCGCCCTGCACGCGTGCGAGGTCTTTCTTCAGGCGTGCGATTTCCTTATCGATGTCCACCAGTTCGCCCAGCGGGATGAACACGGCGCAGGCGGGCGTTACGCAGGAAGCGCTCTTTTCCGGATTCGCTTCGTTCTCTTGCAAAAGCGTCAGCGCGCTCGCGCCCGCCAGGCGGGCAAAATAGCCTTCCGCGCCGGAAAGCGCTTCGCTCCAGCCTTCGGCGGGGCGCACATATGTGTGCGCGCGCTTGCCGGGCGCCACGTTCATTTCCGCGCGCAGGTTGCGGATGGCGCGGATGGCTTCCATGATGCCGTCCATCTGCGCGGTTTCCTGCGGGAAATCCAGCGCCGCGTCCGGCACGGGCCAGCTGGCCGTGATCAGCATGCCTTCATGCGCGGGCAGGAAGGAATACACTTCCTCCGTGATGAAGGGCATGAACGGGTGCATCAGCTTCAAAATGCCCGTGAGCACGTGGCAGAGCACGCCCTGCGCCGTGGCGCGCGCGGCGCGATCCTCGCCGTTCAAGCGGATTTTCGCCAGCTCGATGTACCAGTCGCAGAACTGGCTCCACACGAAATCGTACAGCGCTTCCGCGGCAAAGCCCAGATCGAGGTTTTCCAGATTTTCCGTCACGGTACGCGCGGTCTGCTGATAGCGCGTGAGGATCCATTTGTCGCTCAAATCGAGCTTTTGCGGATCGAAGGCCGCGCCGTCCCAATCCTCCAGGTTCATCAGCGCGAAGCGGCTGGCGTTCCACAGCTTGTTGGCGAAATTGCGGTTGGCCTCGATCTTTTCCATGCTCATGCGCGCGTCCGCGCCCGGGGACACGCCCATGATCAGCGAATAGCGCAACGCGTCCGCGCCATAGGTGGCGATGACTTCCATGGGATCGATGCCGTTGCCCAGGGATTTGCTCATTTTGCGGCCCTGTGCGTCGCGCATCAGTCCGTGCAATAGCACCTTGGGGAACGGCGGCTCGCCCATCTGCTCGATGCCCGAGAAGATCATGCGCGCCACCCAGAAGAAGATGATGTCATAACCCGAAACCATCAGGCTGGTGGGATAGAAGTATTTCAGATCCTCGGTTTCTTCCGGCCAGCCGAGCGTGGAGAACGGCCACAGCGCGGAGGAGAACCAGGTATCCAGCACGTCCTCGTCCTGGTGCAGCTTGCCGCCGCAATCGCAGGCCTCGGGCGCGGTGCGGGCCACGATCGTCTTGCCGCAGGATTCGCAGTAGTAGGCCGGGATCCGGTGCCCCCACCACAGCTGGCGGGAAATACACCAGTCGCGGATGTTCTCCATCCAGTTGAAATAGGTCTTTTCGAACCGCTCGGGGATGAACTGCACGCTGCCGTTCTTCACCGCCTCGATGGCAGGCGCGGCCAGCGGCTGCATTTTCACGAACCATTGCGTGGAAACCAGCGGCTCCACGGGCACATGGTGGCGGTAGCAGGTGCCCACGTTGTGCGTGAGCGGCTCGATTTTCACCAGCAGGCCCAGGGCTTCAAGATCGGCCACCACGGCCTTGCGGCAATCCTCGCGCGTCATGCCCGCGTATTTGCCTGCGGCGGCGCTCATGGTGCCGTCGTCGTTGATCACGCGGATCATTTCCAGGTTGTGCCGCTGGCCCACCTCAAAGTCGTTCGGGTCGTGCGCCGGGGTCATCTTCACCGCGCCGGTGCCGAATTCACGGTCCACATAGGCGTCCGCCACCACGGGGATGTCGCGATCCATCAGCGGCAGGCGCACGGTCTTGCCCACCAGGTTCGCGTAGCGCTCGTCGTCCGGATGCACGGCCACGCCGGTGTCGCCCAGCATGGTTTCGGGGCGGGTGGTGGCCACGATCACATCGCCATGCTCGCCCGGATAGCGGATGTACCACAGGTTGCCCTGCTGCTCTTCGTATTCCACCTCGGCGTCCGACAGCGCGGATTCGCACAGCGGGCACCAGTTGATGATGCGCGCGCCGCGGTAGATCAGGCCCTTTTCATACAGGCGCACAAACACTTCGTTCACCGCGCGGTTGAGCCCCTCATCCATGGTGAAGCGTTCGCGCGTCCAGTCGCAGGAGGCGCCCAGCTTGCGCTGCTGGCTCACGATGCGGCGGCCGTACTGCTCGCGCCATTGCCAGGCGCGGCGCAGGAATTCTTCGCGGCCCAGGTCTTTTTTCGTCAAACCCTCTTTTTTCAGCGCGTCGACGATCTTGACTTCCGTAGCAATGGACGCGTGGTCCGTGCCCGGCAGCCACAGGGTAGGATCGCCCTTCATGCGGTGATAGCGGATCAAAATATCGGTGGGCACCTCGTCCATGGCGTGGCCCATGTGCAGCTGGCCCGTGATGTTGGGCGGGGGCATCATCACGGTGAAAGGTTTTTTGCCCGGCACGCGTTCGGGCGTGAATGCGCCGGAATCCTCCCACATTTTATAGAGCCGGTCTTCCACGGCGGCGGGGTTGAAGGTTTTTTCCATGTTCATTGCCAATCCAATCCTCCCTTGCGGTTAAAAAAAGCGGCGCGCTCGCTAAGGGCGAACGTGCCGCGGTACCACCTTATTTGTGACTTTCCGCGCGATAAGGGGCGCACCCCGGCGCGGGTACAGCGATTCCCCGCGCCGCCTCCGAAGCGACCTTCCGCACATCCTTTCCCAGGCGGCCTTTCAGCCGGCGAACCGCCCTCTCTGCTGGCAGGACTGCGCGTACTCCTCTTCGTCATAGGCGAATATAGGTTTATTATAGCCGCTGCGCGGCGGCCCGTCAAGCATTTGGCCGAATTTTAACGGCTTGATAGGCGTATATGCCCATGGAAACCAGCGAAGCGGCCAGCGCGATGTACAGCAGCACATGGCCAATGGTGAAAAGCGCCGCGATGTTGTGCCAGGGGAACACCATCGCAATGGCAGCAATGAACAGGCAGGTAGCGGTTTTGCCATAGATATTGCTTTTGACCACAACCTTTTTGCCCAGCATGAACAGCGAGCCGAGCACCATCAGGGCCTCTTTGCCCAGCACCAGGAAAAACACCCACCACGGGGCATAATTCGTTTCGGCCAGGCAGTATAGCACCGTCAAAACGATCAATTTATCCGCCAGCGGATCGAATAGCTTGCCAAACGAGGTGATCTGGTTCCACTTGCGCGCCAGATAGCCATCCAAAAAATCCGTAAAGCTGGCCGTCAGGTATAGGATGAGCGCGATCCACCGGCGCTCGGGCAACTGAAAATAGGTTATGTATACCGCGGGGATCAAAAGTATGCGCAAAAACGTGAGCGCGTTCGGCAAATTCAGGTTCTTTTTCATGCTTCAACATCCTTCCTCTCTTAGCATACCGCAAGAATGACGGCTTGTCAATGGCGGAAATGCGGCTTTGCCAAAAAATTTGCCCTGCCGGAAGGCTCCGCGCGCGCAGACTTGCGCGCAGGCGCACTGGCATGGTATAATGGCCATGGAGGTGACAAATGATGAAGCGAATGATCCTGGCAGTGCTGGCTCTGCTGCTGGCCGCCCCAGCCGCGCTGGCAGAATTGCCAGATTCCATTCAAATCGTGGTGGGGGAAACGTATGATTTTGGCGTGCCGGTATCCGGTGCGGAGGATATTGCGTCCATTTCGGGCACGGCGCTCACGGGCGTGGCGCAGGGAACGGGGAATGTCACGAGCGGGGAGGATTTGTGCTTTGTCGTGGTGCGCGATCCGAACGCGATTGCGTATCTGTATGGCATCAGCCGCCTGACCACGCACTATCAGGGCGACAGTTTCGCCCTCACCGGCAGTATCTATTCGCGCTATCCCATCTATGAAGTCACAGTGCGCGTGAGCGACGCGGCGGGCGACGAAATTTTCGTCACCCAGGAGGTAAACAGCCAATACCGGTATCCGCTTTCCAATATCGATGCGCAGGTGGCGTTTGGGCTGCTCACGCCCGGCGAAAAGCGCATGACCATCGATATCAACACGGCGATGGGCAGCGTGAACGTGTGGGATGTGTCCTTTCAAGTGGTGGAGCATGCGTGGATCAACCTCACCAAAGAGCAGGTGGAGGATGCGGCCGCGCTGGACGCGTTCTTCGGCGATGAGAGCTACCTCTTCCCCTATGAAGCGGTGGAAGGGGAATTGCTGGTGAACCCCGCCTGGGTGGAGGAGAACATTGTGGATCTTTCGTACCTGTATGGCGTGACCTTTCCGGTGCACCGGCGGGCGCTTTCGCATTTTGAGGCCGCGATGAGCGCCATTCGCGGTTCCATCGTTTCCATCACATATGCCAATGGAGAAACGCGTTCCTGCCCCCTGGTGGACCTGGTGATGTACAATCTGGGCGATGGCGCGTACAACCCGCGATTCACATCGGGCGGGCAAAACGTTTCCGCGCACAGCTTTGGCACGGCCATCGACGTCAATTCCGCCCTGCCCGTGAACCGCATGAGCGAGGAAAACCGGCAGATCATCGCCGGCGCCATGTCGCGCCTGACCTACACAGGGGAGGGGTTTCGCGGGGAAAGCCGCATCTACAATTTCGATTATGCGGGCGAGCCACCCGCGAATGGCGCGGCCGTTCCCGATGAACTGAAGAACTGCCTGCTGTATGAAATCGCCTTTGAACCGGCGGGATTTTACTGGGGCTATTATTTCAGCGACCCATGCGATCCCATGCACTTCACGCTCACGGAGATTCCGCAAAACCCCAGCGTGAATTTGATTCCATAATGGTTCTGTGGCCGCTGGCAATCTCTCCCCCGCCACCAGATTATCGCTGGGGTAAGGGCTCGTTGGGCGACCAGCCGGAACGCGCGCGGGCGCGGTCATACTGCTCGGTATGCCGGCGGCGGCAGTTGTGCGCGCTGCGGATAAAATCCAGCTGCATGCGCACGGTTTCATCCAGCTCGCTGCCCGGGCGGTAGTCGGCCAGCGTGGCGTAATCCGCGCGGTTGACCAGGATCATCTGGTCTGTCAGGCGCGTATCCTTGCCGGAATGCAGGGCGATGGAAGAGCCGCCCTTCTGGCGCACCATTTTCATGCACGGCACGTCTGTCAGGCCGTCGCCAATGTAAATCATGTTGGGGAAAGGGATGCGCCGCTTTTCCTCCGGGGTATAGTCGTTGAGATCTTCGTCGTTGGTGACATCGAGGATGCCCTTGTTGATGCGGAACAGATATTGTGTTTTCGCCGTATAGTTCACGGCCGTGGCGGGCCAGATGGGCCGCTCGTTCGCATCGTACACAAAAGAGGCCGCGAAGATGCCCGAAAACGCCCTGGCGATGCTGCTCCCCTCGATGATCTCTTTCAGGCCGGAAGAGATGATGTAATGTTCGACTTCCACGCCGATGGAGGTGCCGTAAGCATTGATGCGCTCGAACCAGTCCTCCACGCCGGGAAAGAATTCCACCTGCGCGCCGAGCTGGTGAAAGGTGCCGCGCGTGAGTTCCATCACGCCTTTGGCCTTTTCCACCACCATATACATATAGGCCAGCACGCCGTCCACGCTGTGCTCCAGCTGAAAATCCCGGCACGCGCCCCAGAAATCCGCGGGCGCCATGCGGATTCCCGGGAGATAGGCGTATTCCTGCATATAGCGCGGGGAAAGGGTGAGATCAAAATCGTAAATCAGGGCCGCGATGGGCGTGGCTTGCATGCGCATACCTCCTATAGGGCAGGAAAAAATCGAAATATAAGGCGCAAAGCGATATGCTCTGCGCCTTTGCATATTCGGTCAGGCTTCGGGCGATGGCGATTCCGCGGGGGCCGTCGCGCTGGGGGACGGCGAGGGCACGGAGCGGCGGGGTGCGTCTTCGGAGAACAGCAGCGCCTGCACTTCGGGCGAAGCGATGCCATCCACATCAAAGCCCGCGTCCTGCTGGAAGAATTTCACAGCGATGAGCGTGTTGTTGCCGAAGATGCCGTCGGCGGAATCGTCCAGATAGCCCAGCTCAATCAGGCGCTCCTGCATGGCCTTCACTTCCTCGGACTGCATATCCCGGGAAAGGGAGGTATATTGCGAGGCGTCCGGCGTCGGCTCGGCCTCCGGGATCTCCTCCACCTGCTGCACGTTTGTCGATACGGTCTGGCTGTTGACGATGCTTGTGAGGCCGGCCGCCGTGGTGGCGCTGCTCAGGGCGTCAATGCCGTTTTGCACGATCTGCCAGTTGTTTTGCGAGGCGGTGTTGATGGTTGCCTGCTCCTCGGCGGTCGCCCCGGCGAGCAGCGGCGCGTTCATGCTGTCGACGGTGAGCGCGTTGCCCACGTTGTTGATGATGTGGAGCATCGCATCGATGAAGAGCGCGTCATTTTCCCGGGGTGATTCGGGCAACATGGCCTCTGCGTCTTCGATCATGCCATCCACCCGTTCGAGGAAGGCAAGCGAATCCGACTGGTAGAGCTGCAGCATTTCCGCACGGAACGCATCGTCCGCCAGGGTGGCGACGTAGGCCGTGCCTTCGTCGTACAGCGCCTGGGTAACGCCTTCGATGGGCGAAGTTTCCCGGCCGGAAATCATATAGTCGATCCACAGATACCCGCCCACGAATACCGCGATGATGACCAGGGCGACGGCAGCGTATTTGGCAATGGTCATATAGTCGAAATTCCAGCCGCGAGCGCCTGTTTTCCGGCCAAAATCGAATTCTTCGCCGCTCTGGCCGTCTTCTTCCGCCCCTGGCGCGGGCGTATCGCCGCCGGGGGCGGCGTCGCCTGCGGGCACGTCTTCCGTTTCGTCTTCATCGAAGAGCGAATGCCCGGCGCTCTTGCGGCCAAAGGGCAGCTTATCGGTGAGCAGCGTGCGCTTTACGCGCTCGTTGTGCAGGGGCTGCTCGCCGTTTAAGATGCGCTGGGATTCCTCGCTGATGGCCGGATTGGGATCTACTTTTATGGGGTCGATATGGATGCTCGCGGGATCGATATCCACGATATCCTCCGCGCCCTTTTCCTCGGCCTCCGGCTGCGCGCCGTCCTCCTGGCTGGCAGCGGCTTCTCCGGCAGCGCTGGAATCGGATTTTGGCTCGCCAAACAGCGATTCCACGCCGGCGCTTTCGCTCTCCGTTGCCTCCGGCTGGGGTTCCGCTTCGCCCGGCAAAGCCTCATCCTGCGCCGCCTCGGCCTGCGCGCTTTCGGCCTCTGCCTGGGGCGCGCTTTCTTCATCCAGCACGGGCCGGTACGTGGTGCGGCTGAGCACATCGCCTTCCGGTTCGCCTGTGCTCATATAGGTGGTGCGGGTGTAGGGGCGGAACTGCTCGGTGAGCTTTTCCGTTTCACCCGGCGCGATCGTTGGCTGCACCGCCGTGTATTGCAGCCCGTGGAAGCGGTTCTCGCCAATGGGCGCGCCACAGTGCGGGCAGGTAGTCGCGCCGTTTTTCAGGGTTTTCCCGCAGTTTGCGCAAAACATATTTCATCCTCCTTTGCGAGTGGGCGGTATGGCCGCCGCGCTCAAGGGGTTAGTTGGACAGGGTTGGGGGCTGGCAGGTAGGACAGGGCGCAAGCCCGCGATCCACCGCTTCCTCCAGAGTGAGCATCAGCGTTAGCTCCGTGTCGCCGCAGGGGTTTACCGCATGGTAGTATGGGTCGCCATCGGCCATGTATACCTGCGCCGTGCTGGTCGTGCCCGCGCTGCCGGATTCGTCGGTAAGCTGGGTTATGCGGCTCATATCCGCCTCCGCCTGCGTATTGCTGGCCTGGCTGAACGATTCCGGCAGGGACGGCGAGGGCGTTACGAGCGGCATATGGCTGACGGGCATCACCGCGGATACCATTGCCACCAGAACGAGCGTTGACAGCACCGTGAGCAATGTGCGCCCACGCGGCAAAAACACACGCATTCGCCACACGAACGCGATGCCCACGGGGGGCAGCGCCAGGAGCAACACCAGCGCCACAATGCCGCGCGTGGAAAGCGGCTTTTCCTGCGGCGGTTCGCGCACGGCGCGCGAGTAGATGGAACTGCGCGCGGTGCTTTTCCCGCTGGCGAGCATATCGCCCATCGCCTTCGCGTCCTTGCGCGAAACTCCGCCCCGGCTAAATGGATTCGCCATGAGACCGTCCTTTCCGCATAACGTCAAACTTCATTATAGCAAATTCCCTTTCATAATACAAGCGGTATATTTGTTATATCCTGCCGCAAAGCGCGGCGCTTATTTTTGCCGCGCCTGCATTTGCAGCAGGGCTTTGGCCAGCTGATCGGGGCAACTGGTGCCGCCCCGGCATTGGATGCCCTTCAGCCGGCGGATCGCTTCTTCCACCGGCATGCCTTCCACCAGCCGGGAAACGCCCTGCAGGTTGCCGGTGCATCCGCCGTCAAACACGACGCGGCGAATGATGCCGCCTTCCGCGTCGATATGGATCATTCTGGAGCAGGTGCCAGAGGTTTTATAATCGAACATGTGCGCAAAATCCCCCATAATATACATATATACATCCCCATTATACAGCCATACAGGCTCTCTGTCAACCACGCGCGCCCTCGTGCGGGCCAAAAGACGAAAAAAAACCGTGCATTGCGCACGGAAAAAGCAAAAAGGCGGGCAAAGGCCGTGATTATCGGGGGAAAGCGGCTTACGAACGCGCAAGCCGCTTTTCAGCCCGTTTATTCAATAGACGACTTTCTCCGGCATGCCGGTTTCCATGGAGCGGTTGCACGCGAGGGTGAAGGCGGTGGAGCGATAGGCGTCGGCATAGGAGGAGCGGATGCGGGAGGGATCGCCCGTGAGAACCGCATCGATAAACGTGCGGTCGCACAGCAGGCCGAAGTCCACGCTCGATTTTTGCGTAATGCCCACTTCGCTGTCGCTCTTTCTTTGCGTGCCGTCGCCCGCGATGGTGCCGGCAACGGCCTGCGCCCGATCCTGGGGATCCACGCCATAGAACGCGATGTGCGAGCAGAGCACATAATCCATGCGGGAATCGAGCGAGCCAAAGGTCATCTTGGAGTCCCAGGACGCGCCGTTTTTCGAATAGCAGCCCGTCATCATCGTGCAGGTAAGGCCGCCTTCGAAGGTGATCAGCGTGGTGGAAAGGTCGTCGGTGAAATAACCCGGATTGTCCTCCTGGGTGATCAGGCCGCGCGTGGCCACGGAATACACGGTTTCCGGCTCGCGTCCGAGCAGATAGCGCAGCATATCCATCTGGTGGATGGCCTGCTCCACCAGTTGCCCGCCGGAGGCGGATTTGATGTTCCACCAGTCCGTGCCGGGAATTCCGCCCACGCGCGAAGCGCATACGTGCGCGATCGGGTGGCCAGCGATGTATTCGCGGGCGGGATCGTTGATGTCGTCATAACGGCATTGGAAGCCCGCGGCCGTGATCAGGCCCTTTTCTTCCACCTGCCGCGCGATTTCCTTTGCCAGGGAGACGTCCAGCGAGAGGGGCTTTTCCACAAAGAAGGGAATGCCCCGGCGGATGGCTTCGAATTCGATCCTGCCGTGGCAGGTGGGCGGCACGCAGAGGAAAACCATATCGGGCTGCGTCTCGTCGAACATCTTTCGGAAATCCGTAAACGCTTTGCCGCGGCCCGCCTTTTGAACAAAGGCTTCCGCCCGCTCCAGCACCAGGTCGCAAAAGCCTGCCAGGTTGATATCCTCAAATTGCAGAAAATGGCCGAGGTGGTATTCGCCAATGCCGCCGCAGCCGATCATAGCCAGCTTTTTCATGCGCGTTCCTCCTGTTCTTCCGCCAAAATTTTGTCCATCGCGCGGGATACGCTCTGGTAGTAAGGGAAATATTCGCGTTCGCTTTCCGGCTTGAATACTTCGCCCGTCAAATACCCCTGGAAGCCCGCGCGCCGCAGTGCGGCCAGCACGGCGGGCCAATTCACATCGCCTTCGCACAGGCCGGTGAACGAACCGCCGCAGTTGAGAGCGCCATTGCGCCGGAAATCCTTTACATGCACGTGATGGATGCGCGCGCCGAGCGCGTCGATCCAGGCTTCCGGCCAGGAAAAGGCGACGACATTGCCCACATCGAAATACGCGCCCACCAGAGGGCAGGCGGCTTCATCGATGAAGCGCGCCATGGCGCACGGCGAAGTAAAGAAGCCGTTCCACACATTTTCCAGATCCACGAACAGGCCGGAGTGCAGAATTTCCTGCCGGAGGGATAAAAGCGTTTCCAGGCTTTGCGCCCAATCCTGCGCATAGGGGATGCGGGGGCATTGGCCGCCCGGCACGCACAGGATGCCGTCCGCGCCCAGGGCGGCGGCGCATTCCAGCTGTTTTCGCACCAGAGCTTTGGCGAATTCGCGCTCCTCTGCCAGGGGCGAACCCATTTTGCCCGCGTACAGCGAGGATGAGATGCTCACAATTTTCAGCCCGGTATCTTCGCAGGCGGCGCGGATCTTTTGCAGTTCGGCGTCCGAAGTGCGCATCGTCAGCGAATGCGCGGAATGCCCGGGCGCGTCCACATTCAGTTCAATGCCGTCAAAACCGGCCGCGCGCACCTGGCGGAACATTTCCGCGAAGCCAGTAGAAGCGTCTACCGTCCACGCGTTTAAGGATTTTAGCATGGATTTTTCCTCCCTTCGTAAGCGCCAGGCGGCTGGCAGCCGGCGCCTGGCTTGCATTTGCTACGCGTTCAGTATATACTATAAGCGCGGGATAGGACATACAGGATTCGATTTTTTCCATGGATAAATCGCTTGCCGGAGGGGAACAGCATGGAAACGCAATCGTATTACCGCCTGTTGGGCGCCAATGATAACATTTGCCGGATGGATACGCCGCTGTGCGTAAACTGCGCGGGCGTGTGCGTGATGCGGCAGCCCTTTGCCAGCCACGCCCTGTTGGGCAGGGAGGATTTTTATCTGCAATATATGGCGTCGGGCGAGATGGATATGGAACTGGGTGGTGTGCAGGCGGTTTTGCGGCCGGGAGAGGCGGTGCTGCACTTTCCGCACACGGCCTACCGGTATGCCATGCGGGGCGAAAGCACGGTGGTGTATTACTGGGTGCACTTCACCGGTTTTTGCGCGGAAAGCATTGCGCGGCAGTGCGGCTTTGCCAACCAGGAACCCGTGCATGCAGGCGCGCACGGCTCCATTACCGTTCGTTTTGAGAGCCTGTTTCGCGATTTTGTCGAGCGGGACGCCTGCTTTGAATTGTCTGCCTGCGCTGGCGTGCTGGCCCTGCTGGCTGAGATTGCCCGCCGTGTGCGGATGGATGGCGGCGCGGGCGCGGCGGATGAGCGCGTTTCGCGCAGCATAGCCTACATGCACCGCGCCTATGGGCAGCCGCTCTCCGTGGCGGAAATGGCCGCGCACGTCCATTTGAGCGAGAGCCGGTTTCGCCACCTGTTTCACCAGCGCACGGGGCTGGCGCCCATGGAATACCTCATCCAATTGCGCCTGAGCCACGCGCGGCGGCTGATGGCGGAAACCGCGCTCTCCATTGCGGAAATTGCCCGCGCCGTGGGCTATGAGGATCCGTTCTATTTCAGCCGCCTGTTTCGCCAGAAAATGGGCGCGCCGCCCACGGAGTTTCGCCGCAGCGGCGCATAGAAACGCCGCCCGGGCGAGGCGGTTGCGCCGGGCGGCGGCGTGCCGGCAGAGTGGTGTGCCAGAAATGGCGCGCGTCAGGCCTTTTGCAGGGTGCGCACCAATAGCTCTGCGTCGGCGGTTTCGGTGGGCGAGCGGCCCACGCGGGTATCGTCGCAATCGCGGCTTTCCAGCGCGGCCACGGGGTGCGGCGCGGTCTGGTAGCGGTAGTCCTCGCCAAAGGCCTTGAGGTACTCCTCAATCACGAGGTGGCTGGGCACGATGGCAGCGTCCGGGTTCACGCTGTTCTGATAGCGGAAGAAATCCGCGCTGGGCGGCAGGTCGGCCACGGCGGTGTAATGCTCGTGCTTGGCGGTGACGTTCACGGTGCCCAGCACGCCGCGCACGTATTCGATGTTCGATCCGAGGTGCAGGGGCTCCGGGAACCGCGCGTCGGGAATCACCTGGCTGTAGTGCTTGTTTTCGTATTTTTCCAAAAGCTGCGCGGCTTTGTGCAGGTGGCCGATTTCCATCATCAGGAACTGCTCCCACATCTGGCGGATGGCGAGGTCGGTTTCATCGAGATAGCAGGAATAATAGAGATAGCACTCGGTGTATTCGTGCAGCAGCAGCATTTCCAGCCAGGTGGCGTGGGGATCCTGCAGGCTCTCATACTGGGAAACGTGCTGCTCCTCGATCATGGCGATTTCCTGATAGAGCTTGCGGCCCAGGGCAGTCTTATAGAACGCCTGCTGGTTCATATAGTAGTTCATGGTCTGCTGCTCGGCCGCGGTGATGATGTTCACGTTTAGCTTGGTGAGCAGGGAAGCGGATGCGTCGATGGGGTAGCGGATATCGTCATACGGGAAGCGGTGCTCGGAAATCGTCGGCCGGCCGGGCATGATTTCCGTGTAGCCGCCCAGCAGGTGCTCGGCCTTTGTGCCGCATTCCATATCCAGCAGGTCGCTGTAGCGGTACAGGTGGTCGAAATCCTCCAGCAGCGCGAAGTGCAGCGCCTTTTTTACGCCAATATCGGTTTCGCGCGAGGCGAGCGCGGCGGTGAGATCCACGGCAAGCTGCTCATAGCCAATGGTGTGCTCCAGCACGGTTTCGCCAATGGGCTTGAGGCAGGCGATTTTCTTTTGCTGCTGCTGTTCCACCCGGCGGGTGAGCGCCAGTTCCCGGCGCAGGTCGTTGTCGCAGGCGTGGCGGGAAAAATTGCGGGAAAACCACTGCGCTTCGAATTCCGTGCCGTTCATGAGGATGATACGGCACTTTGTATAGGGATCGACGGTGAATGGATCGTAGCTCCTGGGATACAGCTGGCTCCAATCCTGGAACATGTCTTCGATGGGCGCGCATTTTTCCTCAAATGGGTTCATAAAAAATCCTCCTTTGCCCTTAGAACACTGCTGTGGGCGCGCGGGAAGCGCGGCCCACGTACGCAAGGTATTCTTTGCGCAAAAGAGGCTGGTTTATTCGCCAATCATGGTTTTCAACAGCTGCAAAAAGTCTTCTTCCGCCCGGTCGAGCGGCTGGGAATTTTCGTAGATATAATCGTAAGGGTAGTTTTCCACTTCGTCGTCGGAGGCGTTGCCAAAATGGCTTTGCGCGCCGGGCCGCCGCACCAGCAGCGACAGGCTGCCGGGGATGGCAGATTGCAGCTTGGCGATTTCCTCCGGCTCGCGGCAATGGATGAAGAGAATGCGCGCCTGCGAGGCGCAAAACGTGCGATATGCCTCCATCAGGCTGGTGAAGGGCAAATCGTTGTAGGCGATAAAGGCCAGCTTGATGTCGGAAAGCAGCTTGCGGCCGCGCGCATCCTTCACGCCGTCCCAACCGCCGAAGCGGGCGATTTCCTTGATGCGGTCCACGGCGGACACGCTGGTGGTGGGATAGTGCCGGGCAGCGATGGCGCAGAGCGTATCTTTGCCCGCGCCGCCCGCGCCGTTGATGACGATAACGGTCTGTTTCATGGCGCACACCTTCAGTCTACAGGCGGATGTTGCGGCTGGACATGCCGTAAAGCTCAATGTGCGAGGCAAACAGGTCGAAGGAAATGGGCGCCTCTGCCCGGTTGAGCACGCACAGCACCCGCTCGTGCGGATATTTTTTGCCAAACGCGTCCGTCCCGCGGATTTCGCGCAGCACGCACACCACATCGTCGCTGGCGGCGAAGAATTTTACCATGCCGGTTTTAAGCGCGTGCGAGTGGTGGCGTTCGCTGAGGATTTCATGGATCTCCCGCGTGAGCTCCACATCTTCCCTGCCCCAGGGGAAAGTGGCGCGGTTGAACGGGTCGTCCATGCCCTGCACACCGGCTTCGTCGCCGTAGTAGATGCAGGGCATGCCGGGCAGCGCGCACAGGAAGCGGAAGGCGGCCACATAGCGCTTTTTGCCCAGCGCATACGCCTCACCGGAGAGCTTCGTGGCCCGGCGCAGCGCGCGGATGGGGGAAAGGTCTTTTTCGCCCGCCAGCACGTTGATGGCGCGCGGCCGGTCGTGCGAGCCCAGCAGGTTCAGCATGGAGTAGTAAAACGGGGCGGGCAGGTTTTCGCGCTGCGAATCGAGCTGGCGCACCAGCGCGTGCGCGTTGATCTCGCCCAGCATAAAGGCGAGCAGCGCGTCGCGCAGGGGATAGTTCATGGTGGAATCCAGCGTGTCCCCCAGGCAGTAGGAGCGCGTTTCGCCATAGGCCACTTTGTTGGAAGGATCTTCCCACACTTCGCCGATCAGGCACGCGCCATTTTTTTCCTTTACGCGGCGGCGCAGGCCGCGCAGGAAGGGCATGGGCAATTCATCCGCCACATCCAGCCGCCAGCCATACGCGCCCTCTTCCAGATAGCGGTGGGCAATGGCGTTTTCGCCCGAAACGATGTATTCGTAATGCGAGGGTTCCATTTCGCGCACGTTGGGCAGGGTTTTGATGCCCCACCAGCAATCGTAATCGTCGGGATATTTGCGGAAATCGAACCAGGAGTAATACGGCGATTTGGGGGATTGGTATGCGCCCAGATCGGGATACGTGCCCTCGCGGTTGAAATAGCGACTGTCGCTGCCCACATGGGAGAACACACCGTCCAGCACGATGCGGATGCCCACGCGCTTGGCGCTGCGGCACAGCGCGCGGAAATCTTCCAGCGTGCCGAAACCCGGGTCGATGGATTCATAATCGCCGGTATCGTATTTGTGGTTCGAGCGCGAGCGGAAAATGGGGTTGAGATAGAGCACCGTAACGCCCAGGCGGCTGAGGTAGGGCAGCTTTTTGCGCAGCCCTTCCAGATCGCCGCCGAAAAAGTCGTTGCACACATTGGCGTAGTCGTCGCCCAGGTTCAACTCGGGCGGCTCGCTCCAGTCCTTGTGATAGTGCGCATCCGCGCTGAGCGATTTTTGCGCGCGCGGCTTGCCCTCGCAAAAGCGGTCGACCATCACCTGATACATGATGCCTTCGCGCATCCATTCCGGGGTTTTGAAGGCGCCGTCGTATACCGTGATCTGGAACGAGGGCGGTTCCGTGTCGCGCATTTCGCCGCTGCCGCCCAGCCCGTCGGCCGCGTTGCCATAATAGGCGCGGGAAGCGCCGCAGTCCTCGATAAAATAGTACCACATGAGGCCCGGCTGTGCGGGCAGGTTGAGGGAAATTTCAAACAGATCGCGCTCCGTGCGGCGCATTTCATACTCGGTGGAGCTTCCCGCCCACCAGGTGCGCAGCAATACGCGCGCGTCCGGAATGCTGGAGCGCGCGCGGAGCGTGACCGCACCGCCGCTGGGCATGGCGCCCTGCGGCGCGCGGTATTGCAAATCGCGGGAATTGTGAAACAGCATATTCGCTCCTATAGGGACAGTTTTGGCAAATGCCACACCTTTTCGTTGTATTCCTCGATGGTGCGGTCGCTGGCAAAATAGCCGGAAGACGCGGTGTTCATGATGGCGCGCGCGAGCCAGCGTTCGCGGTTCTGGTAATCCGCGCCCACCTGCGCCTGCGTGCGCACATAGCCCGGCAGGTCTTTCAGCACGAAATACGGATCGGCCATGCCGCCGCCATCGCCAAAGAGCAGGGCGTGATAGAGATCCTGGAACAGGCGCGGGTTTTCGGGGCACAGCGTACCGTCGATGAGCTGCTCCATCGCCCGGCGGATGGCGGGATTGGTTTCGTACACTTCGCTGGCGCGGTAGGAAGAGTAGCCCTTTTCCACTTCTTCGGCGGTGAGGCCAAAGATATAGATGTTTTCCCGGCCGGCGGCCTGCATGATTTCGATGTTTGCCCCGTCGAGCGTGCCGATGGTGATGGCGCCGTTCATCATGAATTTCATGTTGCCGGTGCCGCTGGCCTCCTTGCCGGCGGTGGAGAGCTGCTC
Organism: Candidatus Alectryocaccomicrobium excrementavium; assembly: GCA_018716755.1. Lineage (GTDB taxonomy): Bacteria > Bacillota > Clostridia > Christensenellales > Aristaeellaceae > Alectryocaccomicrobium > Alectryocaccomicrobium excrementavium. The sequence goes on along the minus strand of DVJN01000161.1, from coordinate 8,485 downwards.
GCTCAAATCCGCGGCGGGCATCAGCGCTTCGGCCAGGGAAACGCAGTAGTTTTCCATGAACACAACTTTGATCAGCTTGCTCGCGCGGGGGTGCTTTTCCACCAGCTGCGCGATGGCGTTGATCAGGCGGATGATCAGCTTGGCGCGGTAATAGCCCGGCGAGGCCTTGGCGCCAAAGAGGAACGTGCGCGGCTGGAAGGTGTAGTTCGGATCGTCCACCACGCGGTTATAGAGCATGAGGATCGACAGAGCGTTCATCAGCTGGCGCTTATATTCGTGCAGGCGCTTGGCCTGAACGTCGAACAGCGTGCCGGGATCGATGATAGCGCCCTGCCCGTCTTTGAGGATTTGCGCCAGGCGCACCTTGTTTTCCTGCTTTACGCGCGCAAATTCCCGCTGGAAGGCGGCATCCTTCGCGAAGGGCTTCAAATCGGCCAGGTGCGCGGGCTCCTTGCGCCAGGCGGTGCCGATCGTTTCGTCCAGCAGGCGCGCCAGGCTCGGGTTCGCCTGCATCAGCCAGCGCCGGTGCGTGATGCCGTTGGTGATGCCCAGAAATTTGTCCGGCTGCATCATATAGTAATCGCAGAAAGTCTTTTTGCGCAGGATGTCCGCGTGAATCTGGGAAACGCCGTTCACCGTGTGCGAAAACGCCACGCACAAATTCGCCATATGCACCTGGCCATATCCCAGCACGGCCATGTGCCCGATACGCTCCCACTGGCCGGGATACACGTTCCACAGGCGGGCGCACAGGCGCTTGTTCATTTCCTGCAAAATCATGTATATGCGCGGCATCAGCATGCGCACCATGTCCTCAGGCCATTTTTCCAGCGCTTCGGCCATCACCGTGTGGTTGGTATAGGCGAACGTGCGGTACACGATGTCCTCCGCGCGCTCCCAGGAGAGCCCCTTTTCATCCAGCAAAATGCGCATCAGTTCGGGGATCGCCATGCCGGGATGCGTGTCGTTGACATGGATGGCGACTTTGTCCGGGAAGATATCCCAGTCCGGTCCATAGGTCTTTTCGAAGTCGCGCACGATGTATTGCACCGAGGCGCTGGACAGGAAATACTGCTGCTTGAGCCGCAGCTCCTTGCCCTCATAATGGTTGTCTTCGGGATAGAGCACTTTGGAGATCACTTCGCACAGCTCGCGCTCTTCCATTGCGCGCACATAATCCCCGCGGTTGAACGATTGCATGTCGATCTCCTTGGGCGATTTGGCCGACCAGGTGCGCAGCATATTCACCATATTGGTGTCATAGCCCAGGACGGGCATATCGTAGGGCACGGCGAGGATGGTGGAATAGTTCTTCTGCTCAAAGCACATCCGGCCATCCTTCTGCACTTCCTCCACATAGCCGCCAAAGCGCACTTCCACCGCCTGGTCGGGGCGCACGATTTCCCACAGGTTGCCGTTTTCCAGCCAGTTGTCGGGCAGCTCCACCTGATAGCCGTCCACGATCTTTTGCTTGAAAAGGCCGTATTCATAGCGGATGGTGCATCCCATGGCGGGCAGTTCCAGCGTCGTCAGCGAATCGAGAAAACAGGCGGCCAGGCGGCCCAGGCCACCGTTGCCCAGGCCCGGTTCCGGCTCCTGTTCGAACAGCAGCCGCTTATCGATGCCCAGCCCCTCCAGGGCCTTCATGTAATTTTCCTCATTCACCAGCGAAACCATGTTGTTGTGCATGGCGCGGCCCACGAGGAATTCCGCCGAAAGGTAGTAGAGCTTTTTGGCGCGCTGGCGCTTGCGCTCCCCGCGCGAAGCCGTGCGGCGGCGCATCACCTCTTCCCGCACCGTGGAAGCCACGGCCTGGTATAGCTGGCCTTGCGTAGCGTCGGAAATCTCGCAGCCGAATTGCCCCTCGAGCTTTTCGACGATGGATTGTTGAATTTCAGAAACGCTCATGCGTTCGATTGTCATGGATGAATTCCGCTCCATTCTATGTCAGGATCCATTTGATTATAGCATATCTGCCTTTTTTGCGCAAGCGCGGCAATGATACAGAAAAAGAAAAGCTTTTGCGCGCAGATTGCCGTAGATTTTGCGCGCCGCCCGGAAAGCGCGCGGATTTGCGCGCGAAATGTTGCGATATGGAAAAACGCGCCCCGCCATTTGACAGCCAGCCAAAGCGGCGCTATAATGGCGCTGGGGGTATGCGAATGAAGTTTTTCCATATATCGGATCTGCACCTGGGCAAGCGCGCCTACGAGTTTTCGTTTTTGGAGGATCAGGCGTACATATTGGATCAGATCGTATCGCTCGCCGCGCGCGAAAAGCCCGACGCGCTGTTGATTGCGGGCGATATTTACGATAAAAGCGCTCCGCCCGCCGAAGCCGTAGCCCTGCTCGACGATTTTTTTGCGCGCCTGAGCGGGCTGGGGCAAAAGACGTTCGTCATCAGTGGCAACCACGATAGCGCCGAGCGCGTGGCATTTGCCGGCCGCCTGGTGCGCGCGAGCGGCGTGTACCTTTCGCCGGTGTATGCGGGCACGGTTGCGCCCATCACGCTGGAAGACGCGTTTGGCGCGGTGGATGTTTTTCTCCTGCCCTTTTTAAAGCCCGCCAGCGTGCGGCGGTTCTATCCCATGGAGGATCTCCCCACAACTTCGGCGGCCATTGCCTGTGCCATCGCGCACATGCCCATCGATCCTTCCCGGCGCAATGTTCTGGTGGCGCACCAGTTTGTGGCGGGCGGGCAGCTTTGCGATTCGGAGGAATTCGCCGTGGGCGATGCGGACAATGTGGCGCCGGAGGTGTTCGCGCCCTTTGACTATGTGGCGCTCGGGCACCTGCATGGCGCGCAGAATGCGCAGGGCGAGCGCGTGCGGTATTGCGGTTCGCCGCTCAAATATTCCTTTTCCGAAGCCAGGCAGCAAAAATCCCTCACCGTGGCGGAATTGGGCGAAAAGGGCGCGCTGCGCGTTTCCACGCGGCCGCTTACGCCCCGGCGGGATTTGTGCGAAATTCGCGGCACGCTGCAGGAAGTGACTTCGCGCGCGTTTTATGAGACCGTGGACGCGCAGGCGTATATGCACGTCGTGCTGACGGACGGGGAGGACGTGCCGGGCGCGCTGGCGCGGCTGCGCGCAGTCTATCCCAGCCTGATGCGCGTTTCCCGCGATACCCGGGCGGCTCGCGCACCTGGGCAGTTGCCCGGGCCGGAAACGGTGGAGGCGCAGTCGCCGCTGGAACTGTTCGCGGCGTTCTATGCGCAGCGCAATGGCGTGCCCCTGTCCGGCGCGCAGAGGGGCATTCTGCAAAAGCTGATCGCGGACATTTGGGAGGATGAGGGATGCGGCCAATAATGCTTGTGCTATCCGCCTTTGGCCCCTATGCGGGCGAAACACGGCTGGATTTTTCCCTGCTGGGCGAAAAGGGGCTGTACCTGATCTCGGGGGACACGGGCGCGGGCAAGACCATGCTGTTCGATGCGATTTCCTTTGCGCTCTATGGCGAGCCGAGCGGCGGCAACCGCGAACCTTCCATGCTGCGCTGCCGCTATGCCGCGCCGGAAACGCCCACTTTCGTGGAATTGACCTTTCGCTGCCGCGGCCAGGATTATACGGTGCGCCGCAATCCGGAATACCGCCGCCCGTCCCGGCGCGGCGGCGAAACCGTGCAGCGCGCGGAGGCGGTTTTGACCTATCCGGACGGCAGCGTGGTCACGCGCACCCGGGAAGTGACGGGCCGCGTGCGCGATATTCTGGGCGTGGACCGCGAACAGTTCGCGCAGGTGGCCATGATCGCGCAGGGCGATTTTTTGAAGCTGCTACTCGCGCCTACGGAGCAGCGCATGGCCATTTTCCGCCAGATTTTCAATACGGGCCGCTATCAGGCGCTGCAAGTCGCGCTGAAGGAAGCGGCGGCGGAGGAAGGCCGCGCGTGCGAAGGGCTGCGCGCAGAAATGCGGCGTGCCCTGGAGGACGCCTCCTGCGAACAGGACGCGCCGGCCGCCGGGCGCCTTTCCCTGGCGCGGGAAGGCCGGCTGCCGGAGGAAGAAGCGGAGGCGCTCCTGGGCGAACTGATTCGCACGGGAGAAGAACGGCAGGCGCAGGCGCAGGCGCGAATGGGGGAATTGGAGCGGGAAATCGCCGCAAGGAACGCGGAAATCGCGGTGCTGCTCGAGGCGGAGAAGGTGCGCGCGGAATTTGAAGCGGCGCAGAAGGAATTGGCGGATTCCAAACCCAGGCTCGCCGCGGCGGAAGAGGCGCTGCGCCTGGCGCGGCAGGCGCAAAGCAGCGCCGGGGATTGGCGGCGGGAAAGCGCCGCGCTGACCGCGCTGCTGCCCCAGTTCCGCCAGCTTGCCTCCGATCAGAACGCGCTCAAAGCGGCGGAAACGGCGCTGGAAACACTGCGCCCCCTCGCACAACAGCGCGCGCAAAAGCTGGCAGAACGGGAAGCGTATCTGGAAAATGGCAAGAAACAGTTGGCGGAGCTTTCCGGCGCGGGCGCGGAATTGGAACGCGCGCTGGCACAGACGAAAGCGCTCACACAATCCGACGGCCAGTTGGAGGCGCTGGAAAAAGATTTGCGCGCGCTGGACGAACTCGCCCGGCAGGAGCGGGAGGCGGCGCAAAAATACCTGAACGAGCGCGCGGCGGAACGGGAAAAGCAGGAAATCTTTGCGCGCATGAACCGCGCGTTTCTGGATGAACAGGCGGGCGTATTGGCCGCGACGCTCAGGGATGGGGAACCCTGCCCGGTGTGCGGCGCGCGATCGCATCCCCATCCTGCCGCGCTTTCCGGATGCGCGCCCACCGAGGCGGAACTGGAAACGGCCTCCGCAGCTGCGGACGAGGCCCGCACCCGCGCCACGCGCGCCAGCGAAGCGGCGGGGCGGCTCAAGGGCCAGCGCGAGGCGTTGCAAAACGCCCTGGCGCAGCGCTCGGAGGCGCTTCTGTCCTGCGGCGATCTTTCCCGCGCGAAGGAAGCGCTGGCAACGCGCATGGCGGAAGTGCGCGCGCAGCTTCAGGAGGCCAAACGGCAGGAAGAGGTGGCGCGCGAGCGGGAAGAGCGCCGCAGGAAGGTGAACGACGGCATTCCCGTGCTGGAAGCGCAGATTGCCGCCGCGCGCGACCGGCTTCTCAGGGAGCGCGCGGACCTCGCCGCGCAGGAGGCGCACGCGGAGGCGCTGCGCGGGCGAATCGCGGCGGCATCCGCGCAACTTCCTGATTCGGATGAAGAGGCCGCGCGCGAACGCGCGCAAGATCTCAACGCGAAAGCAGAGGCGGCGGAAGCGGCGCTGCAAAAAGCGCAGGACGAGCAGCGTTCCTGTGCCGGACAGGCGCTTAAGGCGCAGGAACGCGTGGAGGTTTTGCGTGCGCGGCTGCGTCCCGAGCGGGAAGCTGCGCTCCCCGAGGCGCAGGAGCGATTGGCTCATGCGGAAGAAGAACGCGAGGCGCTATCCGCCCAAACCCGTTCCACGGCCGTGCAGCTCGACCGGAATTGCGCCGCGCGGGAACAGTTTTTGCGCAGTCGGGAGGCGCTATCCGCGCGGACGGAGCGCTATATCCAGTTGCGCGCCCTGGCGAACACGGCCAATGGCGCGCTCCCCAGCCAGGAAAAGATCATGCTGGAAACCTATGTGCAAATGCGCTGCTTCGACCGTATCCTTGCGCGCGCCAACCAGCGCCTGCTCGCCATGAGCGCTGGGCGCTATGAACTGCGCCGCCGCGCCGCCGCCGGGGACAACCGCAGCCAGAGCGGCCTGGAACTGGATGTGCTCGACCATTTCAATGGCGCGCCGCGCAGCGTGAAGACGCTTTCCGGCGGAGAATCGTTTTTGGCTTCTCTCTCCCTGGCGTTGGGCCTTTCGGAAGAAATTCAGGCGTCCGCGGGCGGCGTGCGGCTGGATTCCATGTTTATCGATGAAGGCTTCGGCTCGCTGGATGAAGAAGCGCTGCGCCAGGCCCTGCGCGTGCTCTCGTCGCTGGGCGAGGGGGATAAGCTGGTGGGCGTGATTTCGCACGTGAGCGAACTCAAGCAGACGATCGACCGGCAGATCGCCGTTGCGCGCACGCCGCGCGGCGATTCCACGGCGCGGGTGATATTGCCATAGGTATGCGCGCAATGGCAAAAGACTGGATACCATAGGGAGTGAGGACAAGTGGTTACGCTTTTTCGACAATGCAACATGGAAGATGCGGATATTCTCGCAGATTTTTCCCGGCAAAGGTTTTATGAGACCTTTGCCAGCATGAATACGCCGGAAAATATGGCCGTCTACCTGAACGAAGCGTTTGCGCCGGAAAAAATCCGTGCGGAATTGGCGAATCCGGATTCCGCGTTTTACTTTTTGTATGCGGACGAAAAATTGGCGGGTTATCTCAAATTGAATGAAGCGCCAGCGCAGACGGACGTTCGCGACGCACAATCGCTGGAAATTGAGAGGATTTATGTTTCAAAGGATTTCCAGGGAGAAGGACTGGGACGCTATTTGCTGGAGCAAGCAACCAGCATAGCAATGCGGCGGGAGAAAAAATATATTTGGCTCGGCGTTTGGGAGAAAAATGAAAAGGCGCTTCGCTTTTATAAGCGCAATGGTTTTTATCCGATTGGGGCGCACGTGTTTATGATTGGCGATGATGAACAGACGGATTATCTTATGCGAAAAGATTTGGAGGGATAAGGAAATATTTGCACGAGTGATAGGAATTGCCCTGCGTGGCTCAATGCAGTTCCATGGTAAAGCGACGCCCGCCTGGCGGAAAATTCCGCTGGGCGGGCGCTTCTATGGAACAACGCGAAAAGACTTTAGCCGTCCTCCATTACGAGCAGGTAGCTCAGCACGAAGAACAGCGTGTAGCAGCAGATCCAGATGGCTTCTTCCTGCATTTCCGCCACGAAGAACGTGCCGATGACCGCGCCCATCACGAAGGATACGATGATGGCCACGTATTTGAACACGCCGCGCAGCGCGCCGGGCCGCTTATCCACCGCAAAGGCGAGGATGTGCTCGCCCATCTGGCGCAGGTTGCCGGTGCACATGGTGGTGGCAAAGGACGTGCCTTCCAGCGAATCAAAGCTGGCCACCTGCACCGAGCAGATGAATGCCACGATCACGTTCACCGGCTCCGGCGGGAAGGAAGCGGGGATATAGCCAATGATGGTCACCAGGATGAATTCCGCGAAGATGACGATTTGCCGCCAGTGCAGGTTACCCACCGTGCCAATGCGGCGCTTGACCACGCCAGCCACCAGGATGCCCACCACATAGGACGCCACCTGCGCAAAGTAGTTCAGGGCCTGCGGCCAGTCGCCTTCCATCAGGCGCAGGCCCAGAAAAATCAGGTTGCTGGTTTGCGCGTTCGCGAACACGCCGCCGCGGATCAGGTATGTATAGATATCCAGAAAGCCGCCGGTGAAGGCGAGCACACAGCCCAAGATCAACCGTTGCGGCACCGGCACAGCGGCTTTCTCTCTCTTTGGCGACATACCTTATCCCTCCCCGGGGTGCATGGGTTACAGCAAAATGGCCAGGAATTGCGAGGCGAGCACCACGCACACCAGCGCAATGGGGTAGGTGGCGGCGTAGGCCGAGGCGACGTCGTCCGTGCCGGCCACGCGAATCAGCGTGCCGAGCGCGGGCGTGCTGGTCATGCCGCCGGTGATGGAACCCAGCGAGTTAAAGATGCTCAGCTTGAGCAGCTTCGCGGCCACGAAATAGCCCACCAGCATGGGCAGCAGGGCGATGATCGCGCCATATACGAACAGCAGGAAGCCGTGCTCCTGCAGCGTGGCTACGAAACCGCTGCCCGCGTCCGTGCCCGCGCCGATGAGGAACATCATCAGGCCGAATTCGCGGAAGGATTCCAGCGTGCGCTTGTTCACGGAAAGGTCAAGGCTGCCCAGGTGGCCCAAATGGCCGATGATCAGGCCCACGATCAGCGGGCCGCCCGAGGTGCCCAGCGAGAATTCCGCTCCGCCGGGCAGCGGAATGGTCACGGCCGCGAGCAGAAGGCCCAGGGCGATGGCAATGCTGAAGGGGAACAGCCCCACCGAGTCGCACGAGAACAGCTTGCCGGTGTAGGGCTTGAGCTCGACACTGTTGGCGGCTTCGAAGCGCTTGCGCTCTGCGGCCACGTCCACACGCAGAATCTTGGGCATCAGCTGCACGAACAGCACTACGCTGATCACGCCGAAGGGATAGGCGATGCCATAGCCGATGGAAGCCATCGGGTCATTGCCCGAAGCTTCAATGGCGGCCGCCAGACCGGGCGTGCTGGTGAGCGCGCCGGTCATCAGGCCGACGCCCAGGGCCGTGGGCAGCTTGGCGAGCACGATGATGGCCGCGCAGGAAAGCGCACCTACGAGGATGATGATAAAGCCCAGCAGCACGTAGGATTTGGCGTTCTGCTTAAAGTTGCGGAAGAATTTGGGCCCGGCAATGAAGCCGACGGCGGTGACGAAGCACACCAGCCCGATATCGCGCACCAGCGCGGGCGTGGTGATGCCAAAATGGCCAAACACCAGCGCCACCAGC
>DVJN01000160.1 GCA_018716755.1 Candidatus Alectryocaccomicrobium excrementavium | reverse complement strand
AATAGTCGCCTTGCTGCGCTACTGCTTGCAACGCTCCTTTGCTCATTGGACTTCCGCTTCGCCTGTTTCCGCCACTGGCGGCGGCGAAGCTCCGTCCCTCTCGCGCTCTCCTGGGGTTTTTTGACAGCCTGAGCGCCGCGCGAAAAATTTCGCGCGGCGCTGATTTTGGGCGCGAAATGTGGTATACTCTCATATATAACGCAAACTGCGAAGCGAGGAGGAGCATGCCATGTGCACGAGCATTGCTTTTTCGCAATACGCGCTCTATGGGCGCAATCTGGATTTGGAATGCGGCTTTGGCGAGCAGGTCGCCATCGCGCCGCGCAACCTTGTGTTTTCCTTTCACCACCGGGAACCCCTGCGCAACCACTACGCCATGATCGGCATGGCCAGCATGGCGGGGGATACGCCGCTTTTTGCCGAAGCGGCCAACGAAAAGGGGCTGTACATCGCCGGGCTGAACTTCCCGGGGAACGCCCACTATTTTCCCGATGCGGATGCGCGCTGCCTGAATCTCGCGCCCTATGAGCTGATCCCGCTGCTGCTGGGCGCCTGTGCGACGCTGGCCGAAGCCCGCGAGATGCTGGAAACCGTGCGCCTGGTGGCGGTTCCCTTTGCGCCGGGCTATCCGCTTTCGCCGCTGCACTGGCACATTGCCGATTCCTCCGGCTCGCTCGTGGCGGAATCCATGGCCGATGGACTGCATATCTATGAAAACCCCGTGGGCGTGATGACGAACAACCCGCCCTTCCCCTATCACATGATGCGGTTAAACGATTATCAGGCCCTGTCCCCGCATCAGCCGGAAAACCGCTTCGTTCCCGCGCTGGATCTGCGCTGCTATGGGCAGGGCATGGGCGCGATTGGCCTGCCGGGGGACGCTTCGCCCATGTCCCGCTTTGTGCGGGCGGCGTTTCTCAAGAGCCACGCGGCCTTTGAAGAGGATGGGCAGGCGCGCGTGGAACAGTTCTTCCACATCCTGCGCGCGGTGGGCATGGTGCGCGGCAGCGTGATCACACCAGAGGGCAAATTCGATGAAACCACCTATTCCTGCTGCATCGACGCGGCCAACGGCATGTATTATTATACGACGTACTTCAACAGCCGCATCACCGCCATCTCCCTGTTCGATGAAGCGCTGGATGGCAACATCGCGCGCGCATTTCCGCTGGAGCGCGCGCCGCAATTTCACTACGTCAACCGCGCATAAACGCGATGGATCGTTTGCTGGGGCTGCGAAAAAACAGCAAAAATTCTTTCGCAACCTCTCAGTCAGCTTTGCTGCCAAATCTTGCAATTTCGAATGAAATATTGGCTTTGCCGATACTCTGAGGGCTGCGAAAGAACAATAAAAGTTTTTTCACAGCCCCATCTGCGCAAAAACAACTGTCAATCTGCCAAACCGCTGCGCGCATAGGGCGCGTCCGTGGGGAATACCGGCGAGGTGCTCATATTGGGCAATGAAAGCGGCTCGCCGCCTTCCATCGTATAAAACACATCCACCTCGCCCACGTTTGCGCAAATGGTGGCATAGAGACTATCCATCATAAACCAGTTTAGGCTATCCACGTCATAGAAGAAAAACGCTTCGCGCTGCGCACGGTCGTCCAGCCCGGCAACAAGCGTGGAATCTTCATGCCAATCCACAACAACGCCTGCCTCTGTCAACTCGCCTGAAACGAAAAAATCCAGCCCCGTGAGCACGCTTAACCCTTCGGCCAGTAGTTCAATGCTGAAGGGTTCTTTTGTGCTCATCGGATAAGAGACGGTCTCGCCCTCGCCCGAACCCATAGAAAAATCGGCCACCAACGTGATCTCGTACCAATTGCCCTCTGGTGGGAGATATGCCCCATCGGGATCGACGACGGCCAGAGAAGCGATCCAGGCCTCCAGTGCCGCCGGCATCTCGCCATTTTCATAGCCGGCCAGATCGCCATAGTAGGCGTCCGCGTCCGCGCGCAGGACGCAGACCAACGCGCGCGGCTGCGTCCATACGGCGACCGCATCCACCACAAATTTTTCTTCATCCGTGTCCATCTCAAAATGCAGCCGACGCGCGGGATACGAAGACACGGGCGCACAATACCATTCTTCCATCGCGTCCACGGGCACGCCAAAGCGCTGGGCCAAAAAGTCCACAAAGTTCACTTCTCCCACCATGGGAAAGCCCGCGCCTTCCACCGCGTCGACAGCCAAAAATTCGATATACAGCAATCCATTTTCCGCAGAATAAGCTTCAGCGGCGCCAGCTTCTGTTTCCGCCGCTTGCAGCCCTTCTACCCTGGGCGAAACCAGATTGGGGCCGTCCGTTTCTGCCAGCGCGCACGGCGCTACCAGCCACACAAGCGCCAAAACCCAAGCGGCGATTCTCGTTCTCTTCACTCTTATCCCCCCATCCTTGTGCTTATTTTCGCCAAATGCGCAGCAACCCAAATCCGTTGCCGCGCACCGGCTCGCATTTTTGGACGAGGGTATCCCCGCGCCGGGTTCCCAACAAACCTTTTTTCACAAAAAAGATTGGGTTAAAAGTCGCCGCTCACAATACCACAAAAAACCTGCCCCCAAAGCGGAGGCAGGTCAGAGGTGGAAAAAATCGATAAAGCATCAGCGAAACAGCGTATACTGCCCATCGCCCATGCCGTCCCGGGCCATCATGGTTTCCAGCACCTGAATGTCGCTGGTGATATCGATCACATCGAACCGGTTGAGCTGATCGAGCAATTGCTCAAAGCACTCCACCAGCTTTTTCAGGATGCCCTCGATGCGCGATTTGGCCTCGGCGGCGTTGCGCCCGCTCGCGGGCTGTTCTTCCAGCTGCGCGTAGGCCGTGAGCAACTTGAGCGTGGTGGGCAAATAGTAGTCCATGAAGGTATGGATCTTGGCGCGCTTTTCGGGGTTGTTGCCCACGGCGGCAAAGATGCTGCGGGTGAGCGATTCCAACCGGTCGATATCCGCGGAAACGCCCGCGTCGTCGATATCGTCGTTCAGGCGGCGGATTTCGCGCAGGCGGCGCTCAAATTCATCGTCCTCCGGCGCTCTCTGTTCGGCCTGCGCCGCGCGGGGCGGCTCCTCTTCGGGCGCGAATTCGCTCTCCACCGTTTGCGCGGCGGCGGCGTCGAGCACCAGGCACTTGCGGCCCATATCGATATACGCGCTCTCGCCCAGCATGCCCTTATCGATCATGCTCTGCAAATCGCGGCAGGCCCGGTGCAGCCCGGTGGGGATCGCCCTGGCGATGGATTCCACGCTCATATAGGGATGCCCGGCGATGATGTTGCGGTATTTCCTGTACAGCCGCTGCTTCAGGCTTGCCCAGCAGCCCACCGCGGCAAAAATGCCGCCGCCCAGCACATAAAAGATGCTGCTCATGATCTCTTCCCAGCGGATGGAACCGCCCTGCCACATGAGCTGGAGCTGATACAGGCCCCAGATGATCAGCGCGCCGCCTATGAGCAGCGCCGTTTTCTTTTTCGGCGCGCGGAGGTTGCCCTTTAGCAGCTTGCGCAAAAGGAGAAACAGCCCCAGAGGCCAAAAAACGATATAGCAGATGATGATGCCAATCCAATCGCCATCCGAATGCTTATTTCCCATGCGTTCATTCGCCCTTTCCTTGCGCCATTCAGCTCATTATAGCACGCAAAGATGAGAAACGCCTTAAAGGCGCATAAATTTTTTCAGCGCACCAGCGATTTGCGGTATTTTTCGCTCTCCCAGCCGGAAATGAACTGCTGCGCCGCGCTGCTCATCGTGGAAACGGTGAAGCCCCTGGCCTCGATGCCGTCGATGATATACACGATGGCCGCGAGCGTTTCCTCGATTACAACGGCCTTGCCCGCATCCATGTTGTATTCCACAGTGCCGTCGCTCTTGAGCGAAGCCTTGCCCGGCGCGGGCGCCTCATCGGTGAGGAACAGTGTATCGGCAAAGAACACCATCTGATCGGGATACAGCGGATTTTTGAGCAGCTCTTCCTCGCCAAAGCGGCCGCTGGCCAGGCGCTCCTTGAGGCCCTTCGTAGCGGAGAAATTGCCGTTCAGCTCGATTTTCGGATAGTCCTTCGCGTTGAAATAGGCCTTCACGCGCGCGTTGATGTCGTCGTGAATGCGCACGCACTCATCCGCGCCGGCATGCGTGGCGATCACGCCGTGGTTCTGCATAAAGATAACGGAAGGCTTCTTGCCCGTGGCGCGCTCCACGGCGCGGATTTCATCGCGGATGGAGAAAGTGAGCTTCGCGCCGGGGTTGGTATAGGGCACAAAGCCGATGGCATAGGGCGCGTCCTTGGCGATTTCCGCCACGATTTCGCGCGCGTTCGCCGAGCAGGCCGCGAGATTGGCATACACGCTGTGGCTGTGCGCCACGAACGTATCCAAAATAGAGTGGAAGCCCGCTTCCACCGAGGGGCGCAGCGCCTTCAGCCCATCGATAGCGACGATCAATTCCTTGGCGCGATCGGAACCGGCCTTTTCCACGTCTTCAAATTCGCTTGCTTCGTGCGCGTTATAAAATTCGCGCAGGGCGGCCGCGTCCAGCACCGCGTAAGCTTCGTTTTCCTGAATGTCGGAAAGCTTATAGCCCGACGCCTTGATGGCCATCTTGCCATCCGGGAATTTCACAGAAGTGTTTCCGCCGCCGCCCTGCACGTAATCCGCCCGCGCTCCCACGGCCTGCGACATGCGCACAAAATCTTTTAGCGCCTGCTGGTTTTCCGAAAAAAAGCTCATAGCTATGCCTCCAGTTTTTTCTCTCATTATACTTG
>DVJN01000023.1 GCA_018716755.1 Candidatus Alectryocaccomicrobium excrementavium | reverse complement strand
GTATCTGTATGCGATGCACCGGATATGCCGTATATGGAAGATTCGATTCAGCACACCGGAATTGTAACATTGGAAAAGGAGAGAAGAAAAGGATATGCGAAATGTACGGCAGCATTGGCAGCCCACCATTTAATAGAAAACGGAATTTGTCCGCAATGGGAGTGCCATGCTGAAAATACCGCATCCATCGCTTTGGCGGAATCCATTGGCTATGAGAAGTATGGCGTAGCATACATTCTTGAAGAATAGTATATATGGGGCATTCAGAAGGAGAATCCTTCCACTCGGGATTCCCCACAGGGGCGAGAGCGTCCTGCGGAACCGGCGCCGCTTCGTCTTTCGCCAGGCAGCCGGTTCCGCCCCGCGCCCTGCCGCCCAAACAATTATATAAATATAATTCAGAGCATTGACAAAGTATCGGAAGAACGAGGCTTAAATCAGAAATGACGGCGTGTACGTCATTTCTGGTATTTTTTGCGGGGCGCACGGAGGCCGCCGCCTGTGGCGGAAACAGGCCGAAGTGAGCCCAGTGAGCAACGAGAGCTGCAAGCGAGCTTGCGAGCGATGCAGATCGACGATTGCGAACTGTGGATGCAAATGCTTGCATTTGCGGAGAAAAATATTTTCCCGCCCCGATTGCTGGCCGTCGAAGCCCGCGAAGCGGTGCGTAGACAAGCAATCGGGAAATTTCGTTGGCAAACCGCAGGTTTGTCAACGATCAGAGCAGCATTTCAAAATGCTGCAAAAGCTTTGTCCTGTGCGAACGGTCGCCCGTGCGCAAATGCCGCACGGCCTTTGCCAGGCCCACGCCAATTTGCCGGATGTGGTTTGTGGCAAAGGTGGTGGCCATGGGGATTCCCTCCGCCTGGCGGAAGGTGTTGTACTGCATGGAAGCGATAAAGTTGATCGCCACCTGCGAAATCTGCACCGGCGCGGACAGGGGCACAAAGCCCAGCGCCAGCGAAACCAGCATCTCAATGGCGATGAGCAGCGTATCCCAGCGGATGGGCAGGCGCCGCTTGACGGGGTTGGGCGCCAGTTCGGACAAAAACGCGCCCATGAGATAGGCGAAAATGGGAATCAGATAATAGACCGCCTCGCCCCACTCCCCGCTGCCCAGGGCCAGCCCCATCAAAACCACGTTCCCCGTTTGCGCGTTGCAAAACACGTTGCCCCGCAGCAGATAGGTATACGCGCCGAAAATTCCCGCCACCACGATCAGCACGTGGAAAACCCATCTCCGCTCGCACATAAGAAAATAGGGTTCCCGCCCGCTCTTTTCCATTGTACCGGCCTCCCCTTGCGCGCCCGGCGCAAAATGTTCCCGCCTATTGTAGCACAAAGCCGGCCGGTTTGCAAGGCGAACCGTGGCGCAATTCTATCATGGCCGCGCCTTTTTCAAAAGGGCGAAACCGGCTGAAGGACGGCCTGCCCGCACTGCGCGCGGATGATTTCCGCCGAGCGGCGCAGGAGCGCGACCTCGTTTTCCGGCAGGTTGACGGGCAGAACGCGCTCCACGCCCTGCGCGCCAACGATGCACGGCAGGCTCAGGCAGGTGTTTTCCAGGCCATAGGGGCCGCTGATGGGCGTGGATACCGTGAGGATGGCGCGCTCATCGCGCAGGATGGCCTCCGCAATGCGGCGAATGGCCGCGGCCACGCCATAGTACGTCGCGCCCTTGCCCTCGATGATGGTGTAAGCGGCGCCGCGCACCTGTGCATCGAATTGCTCACGCATGCGTTCGGGCAGGTGCCCGCCGCAGCCCCGGCAATCGCGGCAGTATTCCTCCATGCTCATGCCCGCGATGCTCGTGAGCGGCCAGGCGGGCACTTCGCTGTCCCCATGCTCGCCCAGCACGTAGGCGTGCACGTTGCGCGGATCCACGCCCGTGTGGCGGGAAAGCAGCGTGCGCAGCCGCGCGCTGTCCAGCACGGTGCCCGAGCCGAGCACGCGCCCCGCAGGCAACCCCGCCAGTTCCGCCGCCCGCCAGGTGAGCACGTCCACCGGATTGGAAACCACCAGAAGCACGCATTCCGGCGCGTAGCGCACGGCCGCGGGCACGATGGAATCGATCACCGCCAGGTTTTTCTGCGCCAGATCCATCCGGGTTTCGCCGCTCTTCTGGTTCGCGCCCGCGGCGATGATCACAAGGTGCGCATCCGCAAGATCCGGATAGTCCCCCGCGCGCACCAGCACCGGCGGCGCGAGCGCCGCCCCGTGCTCGATATCCAGCGCCTCGCCCCGCGCGCGCTGCTCGTTCGCATCGATGAGCACAATTTCGCTGGCCAGGCCCGATTGCGAAAGCGCGAACGCCGCCGTCGCGCCCACCAGGCCCGCGCCGATTACGCCAATCTTGTTCCGCATACCATCTCTCCTGAAAAAAAAATGGTGGACGG
Organism: Candidatus Alectryocaccomicrobium excrementavium; assembly: GCA_018716755.1. Classification (GTDB taxonomy): domain Bacteria; phylum Bacillota; class Clostridia; order Christensenellales; family Aristaeellaceae; genus Alectryocaccomicrobium; species Alectryocaccomicrobium excrementavium. Next base: position 368 of record DVJN01000023.1, on the reverse strand, counting down.
GGGAGCCCGCTATCCACAATTCGCAATGGTCACCCTGCTGCGCCTGGCGGCTTGCAGTGTTCCCTGGCTCATTGGGCTTACTTCGCGCTGTTTCGCGCACAGCGCGCGCGCTTCGTGCGCCCCCCGCCACTGCCACATCCTCAATTCGCAATAGTCGTCTTGCATCTTCGCACCGGCCCTCAATTCAGCATGGTCGTACCACTGCGCTCGCAGAGCTCGCTTGCGGCCCTCCCTTGCTTATTGGGCTTACTTCGCGCTGCTTCGCCCACAGGGCGCGCGCTTCGTGCGCCCCCCGCCACTGCCACATCCTCAATTCGCAATAGTCGCCTTGCAGCGCTACCGCTTGCAAAGCTCCTTTGCTCATTGGG
>DVJN01000159.1 GCA_018716755.1 Candidatus Alectryocaccomicrobium excrementavium | reverse complement strand
ATATCCATCCTGCTCCAGGCTATATTTTAAACCCTTAACGATCAATGGCTCGTCATCTACAATCAAAATCTTTCTAGGCATTCTTTCCTTCTCCTTATTTTCCCGCGCGGGGCAACTCATATATACCATATTATATACCAAATCCCCCCGCTTTGCAAGCGCGGGAATTTTATTGTTAGGATTTTACAAATGACTGTACAAGCGCGCGAAGTTGCGTTATAATAATGGCACTACCAAAATGGACGGTGCACAAAATGAAACTGCGGATATTCCCTCTTCTTGCGCTGGTTCTGGTTCTCGCCCTGCTGCCGGTGGGAACCGCCCTGGCGGATCCTTACGACCCCAACGCCCCCTTTGCTCTGATGCCCGAAGACCTGTACGCGCAGGCCGCTGTGGTGATGGACGCGGACAGCGGGCGGATCCTGTTCGATAAAAACGCCACTGAGCGCGTATACCCCGCGAGCACCACCAAAATCATGACGCTGCTGCTCGCCTGCGAGTATGGCCATTTCGACGATATGATCACCATCCCGGAAGAGGCCAGCGACATTTCGAGCGATTCTTCCGTCGTGCCTGTCACGCCGGGCGAAACCATGCGCTTTATCGACCTGCTATATGGGCTGGAGATGCACTCGGGCAACGACGCGGCGAACGCCGTGGCCGTGATTGTGAGCGGCTCGGTGGCCAATTTCGTGGCGATGATGAACCAGCGCGCGCAGCAGCTGGGCATGACGGGCACACATTACGCCAACGCCCATGGCCTGCACGACGCCATGCACTACACCACGGCCCAGGATCTCGCCATTCTCACCGCCGAGGCCCTGAAGAACGACACGTTCCGGCAGATCGTTTCTTCCCTTTCGTATGAAATGGCGCCCACCGAGGAGCGCGGCGCGCTGTGGCTCTCCTGCTCTTACGACGTGATGAACCCCAACAGCGATCTGTACTATGAGGGGTGCATCGGCGTGAAATCAGGCTTTACCTCCAACGCTGGCCAGAGCTTCGTGGGCGCGGCCGAGCGTGACGGGCTAACCCTGATCTCCGTTGCCATGAACTGCGCCCCCACCAACGACGACGAGGCCAAGCGCACCAAATTCGTGGATACTGTGCGCCTGTTGGACTTTGGCTTCAGCCAGTACGACGCCTACGATTTCACCACGCTTTTCGATTTGGCAACCCAGGATACCCCGCTGGTAACGATGGTGCAGGAAGCCCACCAGGACGATCCCTATGGCGGCCAGCTGACGCTTTCTGCCGCGCAGGTCAACGGCAACTGGCAAAACAAGATGGTCTATGGCGATGAAGCTGCTCTCAATCAGGCGGTGCAGGAATTCCGCCAATCCCTCAGCGTGACCATCCAGCAGGATGTCATGGCTCCTGTAACCAGCGGTCAAACGCTCGGCTCCATCTCCTACAGCGATCCCGAGGGAAACGCCATGACCGGCGTGCTCGTTGCCTCGCGCAGTGTGGAAGCCATGACCTTCTGGTACAAGCTCTCGCACAACACCACTTTCCGCGTGTGCGTGGCGCTGCTCGCGGCGATCATCGTGATCTTTATCGTGCTGCGCATCCGCGTCACCGTCGTGCGCAACCGCCGCCGCAAGCAGCTTATGGAACGCAAGCGGCGCGAACTGGAGCGCTATCAGCGCGAACAGCGCATGCGCGGCAAATGGTAAATCCACAGAATTTTCCGGCGCGGCCGTGGGGTGAACCCACAACCGCGCCATTTGCCATTATAAACAGGAGGAAGCGCACATGGAAAGGGATGCTGCGTCCGCCGGCGCACAGCGGGATACGCGCGCATTGGCGGCATTCTTACCATCGGCCTATGGATTGAACCCAAAGAACATTTCTCCCGCGCGGCGGGGCTTCTATGGAGAAACCTGGAAAATCCACACCGGCGGCGGCGACTACTTCGCAAAAATCGATTTCTGGCCCTGCCACAAGGAAAGCTACCGCGCCAGCCTGCCCATCGTGCAATATATGGCCCGGCGTGGCTTAGCGTTTGTGCCAAAAGTCATCGAAACCCTGCGCGGGCAGCTGTGCTGCGCCTTTCAAGGCGGCGTCCTCGCACTCTTCGCCTATGTCCCCGGCGACCTGTTGGAGGATTACGCCCTGGAAGATCTGTACGGATGCCTTTCGCGGGTCTACACGCTGAAAACGGATTCCCTCGCGCTCGAAACCGAGGATTTCAGCGATGAAATTGTGCGCGCCTGCGCGAACCTGGCGCGAGAGCCCGGCCTGCCGGAATCCGCGCAGATGGCGCTGCGGGAACGCGAACGCGCCATCGCACACTATGCCGGCCGTCTGGCGCAGTTTTCCGCCCTTTGCCAAAAAGACCTGTCAGGATTTCACATCACACACGGCGACGCGGGCGGCAACTTCATGTCGGATGGCCAGCATTTTTTTCTCGTGGATTGGGATTCGGTGAAATTGGCGCCCATTGAGCGGGACGCCTGGGTTTTCATGAACGATCCGGCGCAGCTGCGCGCCATCGTGCGCGCCCTTGCCCAAAATGGGATTGCTTTTCAGCCGCGCTGGGAGCGCCTGTGCTACTATTGCTATTTCTATTTCTTTTCCTATCTGGAAGGATATCTGGCCTCCATCCTCAGCGCGCCGGAAGCGCGCGGCGCAAAAATCGCCGCGGACATGGCGGAATACCTCGCTGGCAGCTGGATTTACGAACGGCTGGAAGCGGCAGAGCACGCTAAAGCCGTTCAAGCTGGAAAGCCATGAAAAATTGGAGAAAAAGCCTTCGCATCCTCCTTTCCATTTTTTGCAAAAACTGATATAATAAAGCTGAAAGTAAAATGTGGAGGTGCTTGCCATGCAAATCTATGGTGCAAAGATCAACCATCTGACGAATCCCCTGGGATTCAGGATGGTGCGCACGGTATTTTCGTGGAAAGTGAAGGAGGCCGTGGGCCAGCAGCCCACCGCCGCACGGATTTGCGTTGCCGCGGATCCGCAAATGAAAACCCTTCTGGCGGATTCCGGCTGGGACGAAAAGGCCGATTCCCTCGCCTATCCGGTCGCGCTGGAACTTCGCCCCCGCACCCGGTATTACTGGACCGTAGCGGTGAAAAGCGATGCGGGCGAGCAGGCGCAAAGCGATGTGCAGTGGTTTGAAACCGCCAAGCGTGGCGAAGCCTGGGCGGGCAAATGGATCACCTGCGACAGCCTGGAACAGCGGCATCCCTGGTTTGAAAAGGCGGTCGCGCCCGCCGCGAGCAAACAGCTGGCGCGTGCCAGGCTGTATATCAGCGGCCTGGGGCTCTACGAAGCCTATTACAACGGGCTGCGGATTGGCAACGAATATTTTACGCCTTACTGCAACGATTACAACGAGTGGGTACAGTATCAAACCTTCGACGTCACCGAAGCGATGAAAGCGCCAGGCACCCTCTCCGTCCTGTTGGGCAATGGCTGGTATAAGGGGCGCTTTGGATTCGCAGGCGCAAAAGATCGTGGGTTCTACGGCAACGAATGGAAGCTCATTGCCGAATTGCGCCTGGAATACGCCGACGGCACCGAAGATGTAATCGGCACCGACGAAAGCTGGACCGTGCGCCGCAGCAGGATCACCTTTTCCAACCTGTACGATGGGGAGCACCGGGACGATACCCTGCCAGACATGCCCCCGGAAAAGGCAGCGCTCTGCGAGGCCCCGAAGGGCGCGCTAACCGAGCGGATGAGCCTGCCGGTTACGGCGCACGAAACCATGGCGCCGGTGGCGCTGCTGCGCACCCCGGCCGGGGAGGATGTATTCGATCTGGGGCAGGAGATCACCGGCCTGTTTGCCTTGAAAGTCCACGAACCCGCCGGAACGAAGATCCACATTCAAACCGGCGAAATTCTGCAGGGCGGCAACTTCTACAACGCAAACCTGCGCAGCGCGAAATCGGAATATTTCTACGTTTCCGATGGCGCAGAACGGATACTGATCCCCCATTTCACCTTCTACGGATACCGGTATGTCAAGGTGGAGGGGCTTTCCCATCCGCATCAGGAGGATCTCAAAGGAATCGCCCTTTACAGCGATATGGAAACGACGGGGCGGATGACCACCGGCCACGCCCTCATCAACCGCTTTATCGAAAACGTGCGCTGGGGCATGCAGGACAATTTCCTGGATGTGCCTACCGATTGCCCGCAGCGGGACGAACGGATGGGATGGACGGGCGATGCGCAGGTATTTTCGGCGACAGCCACCTATCTGAAGGACACCTATGCTTTCTACGCGAAATACCTTCACGATATGTTGCTGGAGCAGCGCGTTCGCGAGGGAAAAGTGCCGGACGTGGTTCCCTCCTGCGGCGTAGAGAGCACTGCAACCGTATGGGGAGACGCTTCCTGCATTATCCCCTGGAACCTGTATCTTTTTTATGGGGATAAGAGCATCCTGGAAGACCAGTTTGACAGCATGAAGGGCTGGGTGGATTACATCCGCAAAGTGGATGGCAACAATCACGGCTGGCGCTATGTTTTCCACTATGGCGACTGGCTTTCCCTGGATAACCCCGAGGGCGGCATCGAGCAAACCATGGGCGCAACCGATGAGGAATTCATCGCCAACCTCTACTATGCGGTCAGCGCGGGGCTGGTGGCCAACGCCGCGGCGGTGCTGGGCCGCCTGGAGGAAGAAAAGGCATACCGCGCCCTGTCGGAAGAGCAGTTCGCCATTGTGAAAAAGGAATACTACAGCGCAACCGGCCGCTGCTGCATCAAAACGCAGACCGCGCTGATCCTGACGCTGAAATACCACCTTTCGCAAAACGAGGCGCTGATCCGGCAGCAGTTGGCAAAGCTGTTCCGGCAGAGCCACAAGAAGCTCAGAACCGGCTTTGTCGGCACGCCGCTGCTGTGCAACGTACTCACAGACAATGGAATGGCCGATCTGGCATATGAACTTTTGCTGAATGAGGACTATCCAGGCTGGCTCTATGAAGTAAAATTGGGAGCCACCACCGTGTGGGAGCGCTGGAACAGCCTGCTGGCAGATGGCACCATTTCCGGCATTTCCATGAACAGCATGAACCACTACGCCTACGGCGCCGTGCTGGAATGGATGTTCCGCCATGTGGCCGGGATCAACACCGTGGATGCGGCGCCGGGCCTGAAAAAGGCTGTCTTTATGCCCCTGCTGAACTGGCGGTTGCGGAGCGTGGAAGCCGCTTACGATTCCGCTTCGGGCGAATATGCGAGCAGCTGGAGCCTTCCGGATCCCCAGCATGTATCCGTGCGTGTCAGCGTACCGTTCGGCTGCAGCGCGGAGTTGATCCTGCCCCTGGCAGGCGAAGAGGTCTATCAGGACGCGGAAAACCCCATGTTCGCCCATGTGGAAAACGGCATCTGTCACCTTGCTCCCGGCAAATACAGCGTAACCTATGCGCTGACCCGTTCGCTGAAGGAGGACTACAGCCTCGATACCCCCATCGGGACATTGCTTGGCGATCCCGAGGCCGTTAAGGTGCTGAACGGATTTTTCCCCGTGAGCGATCTTCCCAACTTCCTTCTGGATCGTTCCATTCGGGAAATCGCAAAAGGGCACAGCGACCGGATCTCCCAGGAGCAGCTGGAACTGCTGGACGCAAAGTTGCGCGCGATTTAAAGCGGGCGGACGCTCGCGTCGGGCGCGCCGCAATATCTCTATGCATCCCCTGAAAGCGCCGGGATAAACCCACATTCCGTTCCCCGATCAACGCGCTCAGCGGCCGGAGTTTGTCTTCCAAACTCCGGCCGCTGATGATCTTCCCCGCCAGGCTTATTTCACGGTGATGCGGCCCTGGGGCTGCGCATATTCCTCGCCAACCACGCCGCCGAGCACTTCGCTGGTGTAGTTGATCAGCGCGTCTTCCAGCGAAACGCCGGTATCAATGCCGGAATTCGCGTAGGGATACGCGAAGGCGTAATAGGTGTCGCCGCCCGCGGCGGTAAAGTCGTTGCTGGCGATGGTGTACAGCGCCTCGGGATCAAAGGCTTCGCCGCCCACGCTTTCGATGGTTACGCGGCTGCCCGGGTTGGCGGGCGCGTAGTAGGTGGAATTGGGATACATCTCGCCGTTCACGTATTCCACGCTGGTATCCACCGTGAACACGATGCCCGCCACCTGCGGGAACGCGCCCGACGACGCGGGCAGGAACGCCGTGGCGGCCTCAAGCGCTTCGAGCAGTTCCGCGCCGGTCACGGTGAAGGTCACCACCATATTGCCATAGGGGAACACGGTCTTCATATCGTTCATGCTGATATCGCCCGCCGGAATGCTGGCGCGGATCCCGCCGCCATTGGTCACGGCCGCGACCACCTGATCGCCCACGGACTGCTGCGCCTGCCAGAGGATCGCGTCGCTGGCAAAATCGCCCAGGTTGGTTTCCTCGGTGCGCACGCCGGGTTCGCGCTCGCCATTGAGATCCACTTCCGTGGTGGCAAACACGGCGGAAAGCTGCTCCTGCACTTCGGCATCCACGCCGTTCACCAGCGTGGCCACGGTTTCATCGCTGCCCGCATATTCCGCGGCGGGGATCAGGCGGCCCGAGAAGGTCTCGCCGTCGTATTCCACAACGCCCACATTCTCGCCATACTGACCCGTGCTTTCCAGCAGGGTGTCACCCACCATCTCGGAAAGTTCCGTGTGGCTGTGCCCATCGAGGAACACGTCGATGCCCGTCACGTTTTCGAGCAGGTCGGTGGAGCGGTTGGGCGCACTTTCTTCATCGACGCCCAAATGGCCCAGGCACACGATCACGTCGCAGCCGGCCGCGGTCAGCTCATCCACCTGCGCCTGCGCGCATTCGTACAGCTCTTCCGCCTGGAAGAAAGTGATGCCCTTTACCTTATCGGGATGTGCCTTCGTCATGGTTTCGGGGGTGTCCAGGCCGAACACGCCAACCTGCATGCCGTTTTCCATCTCAAAGATGGCGTTGGGCGCAAAAATCGTTTCGCCGCTCACGCTATCCACGATATTTGCCGCAAGGATAGGGAATTGCGCGCCTTCGGCGATCTGCTGGAGATTGTCCAGGCCCCAATCGAATTCATGGTTGCCGGGCGACATCGCGTCGTACCCCGCGGCATTCATGAATTCGATCGCCTGCGCGCCCAGGCTGAGGTTCACAATCGGCATGCCCTGCGCCGCGTCGCCCACGTCGAACAGCAGCACGGAAGCGCCCGCCTCCTCATAGTCCTTCTTCAGCTGCGCGACCGCCGCGTAGCCCCAAATGCCGGTCACTTCGTTTTCCGCGTCTTCCGCCACGGCCACCGCGCGGCCATGGATGTCGTTCGTATGGATGATCACAAGCTTGCCTTCCAGTCTCTCCTCTTCGGCCATCGCCGGTGCCACCATGGACAGAGCCATTGCCAGCGCGAGTATCAGGCCAAGCCATTTCTTCTTCCACATGCTACCTTCCTCCAAATCCGTATGATCGAACCCATTGTGGTTCGTTCAGACCCTATTTTAAAAGAAGCTCTCCCTTTTCGTCAAGTACAGAATATATGCAACAAATCAAATTCAGGTTGATTCCATCGAATACCGGTTGTTTCCAGCGGGGTTTTCGTGTATAATAGAAGAATCAAAAACCCGTTTGGGCAAAGGGGCATCACCATGAGCGCGAAATGCTATCCTCCGGAAAACTTCATTGGCCGCGAACTGAGCTGGCTGGAATTTAACCAGCGCGTAATCGACGAAGCCGTTACCCCCGCCAATCCCGTGTTTGAGCGGATGAAATTTCTCGCCATCGCGGGATCCAATCTCGACGAATTTTTTATGATCCGCGTCGCGTCCATCTGGGATCAGATTGACGCGGGCTATACCGGCACGGACGCGGCGGGCATGAGCCCGCAGGAGCAGATCGCCGCCATCACCGCGCGCGTGCGCGTGATGATGCGCACCATGTACGACGTGCTGCGCAAGCAGATCCTGCCCGAGCTGGCGGAAACTGGCGTGCGCCTCACCGATAAGGATCATCTGACGGAAGTGCAGGCCGCATATCTGGACGCGTATTTTGAAGCGAATATTTATCCGGTGCTCACGCCCATGGCGGTGGACGCAACCCGTCCCTTCCCGCTGATTTACAATCGTTCCCTCAACCTGGGCCTTTTGCTGGAAAGTGAAGACGACGATGCCCCCACATTTGCCACGGTGCAGGTACCCTCGGGCCTCGACCGCCTCATTCGCCTGCCTTCCGGGGACGATATCGTCTTTATCCCCCTGGAAGAGGCCATCACGCGGGATATTCACAAGCTCTTCGTGGGCCAGCGGGTGCTGTGCTGCCATGCGTACCGCATCACGCGCAACGCCGACCTTTCCATTGATGAGGACGACGCCGTCGACCTGCTGCTCGAAATCGAAAAGCAGCTCAAGCAGCGCCGTTGGGGTTCCGCCGTGCGCCTGGAAATCGATCACCGTGCCGATCCGCGCCTGGTGAAGGTGCTGGAAGACGCTCTGGAGCTGGAAGCCGGCGACGCGTACCCCATCAACGGGCCGATCAACCTCGATTTTCTCACCAAGCAGATTTATTCCCTGCCGGGGTTCGACGCCTGCAAATATCCGCCCTACCGCCCCCGCGAATTGGTTCTGGATGATGGGGAAACGCTGTTCGACCGCATCCGCCGCACGGATGTGATGCTCTATCACCCCTATGACAGTTTCAACCCCATCGTGCACTTCATCCGCCTGGCCGCACACGATAAGCAGGTGCTCGCCATCAAGCAGACACTGTATCGCGTGAGCGGCGATTCCCCCATCGTGCAGGCACTGATGGAGGCCGCGGACGCAGGCAAGCAGGTGACGGTGCTTCTGGAGCTGAAGGCGCGTTTTGACGAGGAAAACAACATCCATTGGGGCCGCCGCCTGGAACGCGCGGGCGCGCACGTCATCTATGGCATGCCCAAGCTGAAAACGCATTCCAAAATCGCGCTCGTGGTGCGCAAGGAGGAGGACGGTATCCGCCGCTACCTGCATTTGGGTACTGGCAATTACAACGACGTCACCGCCAAGATCTACACGGATCACGGCTTTTTGACCACCGATCCCGTGCTGTGCGACGACGCGTCCGCCTTCTTTAATATGCTTACGGGTCTTTCCCATCCGCCCAAGCTGAAAAAGCTGATCTTCGCGCCAAACCACCTTCGCAAGGAACTGTTGCAGCGCATCGACCGCGAAGCAGAAAACGCCCGGGCCGGGCGCAAGGCCGAAATCCTGGCCAAGATGAATTCGCTGGTAGATGAAGAGGTAATTGAGCACCTGTACGATGCTTCCCGCGCGGGCGTGGTCATCCGCCTGATGGTACGCGGCATCTGCTGCCTGCGCCCCGGCATCCACGATGTGAGCGATAACATCCAGGTGCGCTCCATCGTGGGGCGCTATCTGGAACACAGCCGCATTTTCTGTTTCTATGCCGATGGGCGGCGCGAGGCGTATCTTTCCAGCGCCGACTGGATGCCCCGCAACCTCGACCGGCGCGTGGAGCTGATGTTCCCCATCGAAAAGCCCGCCCTGCGCGACCGGCTGTATGATCTGATGGCCCTGCAATGGAGCGACAACCAGAAGTGCTGTGAACTCACGGAAAGCGGCACGTATGAGCGCCGCGCGCCTGCTGATGGCGAAGCCGCCATAAACTCGCAGGAAACCTGTATGGCCGCCCCCTCGAAGCAGAGCCGGTAATCCCCCAACCAAAATCCGGAAGGAAGTGCCCGTTTCATGCCCATTTTGCACCGCGACGATTCTTTCGCCACCATGCTCCTCACCTGCGCGCTCTCGCCGGACCGGGAGGAGCTGGTGCATCCGCTGTGCGCCACAGAATTTCACGAACTGCGCATGCTGGCCGCCCGCACGGGCACGCCGCTTGGGCAGTTGATCAGCATGGACATGAGCGGCGTCATGCGCCTGCTGGAAGTTGATGAAATGACTGCCTACCGCCTGTGCATCCTGCTGGGGCGCATTCTTCCCCTGTCCTATATGCTGGAGGGGCTGGCGGAAAAGGGCGTGGAAATGCTCTCCTATTACGATGCAGAATATCCCGCGCACGTCAAGCGCGCTCTGCCCGACAGCGCCCCGCCGGTGATTTATGCCTGCGGCGACCTCTCGCTGCTGGACCGGAAGGCCATCTCCATTGTGGGCGTGAGCGGCGTCAAGCTATCGCAGCCGTTGCGCGACTCCATCCACGATTTCGTGACCAACGCCACAGGGGAAGGCTATACCATCGTCACCGGGGGCGAACTGGGCGTAATGCACGTAGCGGAAAACGCCGCCATAGACTCTGGCGGCACGCAAATCTGCGTCGTAGCGGGCGATATGCTGAAAAAGGCATATGAAGAACCCCTTGCCGCGCAAATCGCCAACCGGCGTGCGCTTTGCCTTTCGCTGGCGCATCCGCAATCGCTGTTCACCGTGAGCCACGCCGCTGCGCGCATGCGCTTTCTCTTCGCGCTGGCGGACGCGGTATTTCTGCTCAACACCGATCTCAAGCGCGGCGAAATCGACGCGCTGCGCGCCAAATGCTGCAAATGGGTGTATGCGCTCGTGCCCGACGCGCGCGCCAGCACCAACGCCTTCGTATCGCGCGGGGCGACGGCCATCAAAAATTTGCGGGATTTCGATTTCGCCGCCGCCGCCAAAAATTGGACGCTTTCCAAAGGCGTGCAGATGAGCATCTTCGATTATCTGGAAGACCCGCCCGCTGCGCCGTAGAATTCCCCATCGCGTTTGATGCTTATGTTTGCTGCGCATATAACCCGCAAAAAACAGGCGGGCCGCAATCGCGGGCCCGCCTCTGATCGTTGACAAACCTGCGGTTTGCGGGCGAGATTTCCCGATTGCTTGTCTACGCACCGCTTCGCGGGCTTCGACGGCCAGCAATCGGGACGGGAAAGTATTTTTCCGTTTCGCACCGCCCTGCGCTTCGCTTGCGCGGTGTTCCGTGCCTGCGCACTTCGTGTGCTCGGCACTTCAGCCCTTCGGGCCTTCACCTTTTTGCAAGCATTTGCTCCCGAAAA
>DVJN01000158.1 GCA_018716755.1 Candidatus Alectryocaccomicrobium excrementavium | reverse complement strand
TTGTCTCCGTCTACTTTATGCAGAACCGGCAGCAGGATGGGACGCTGGATGATGACGCTTTTTATGGGTTTCTGAAAAAAATTACGGCTTTTATCTGGACTTATGCGGTCACAAATCCCGGCGTAAATGCGTTGCGAACCCCAGTGTACGCCGAAATGGTAAATATCGTTACGGATCGGCCCATAACTTTCAGCGAGTATAAATTTAATCCGGTAACGGTTAAAAGTATGTTTTCCAATTTTATTTTTAGCAATTCGCGACCGATTACAAAATCCATGATCGCTTGGTGGGCATTCCAGGACAATGCTCAAGAATTGTTGTCTTTGGAAACGGTGTTTGAGATAGAACATATCTATGCTCGGAATAGACAGGACAAAGAGAAGTCTCTTTCTGACGCCAAAAATTTGGAGTCTCTTGGCAATAAAGCTTTGCTGGAAAAGCGCATCAACATCGGAGCGGCTGATTACCGTTTTGAAGACAAGAAAAGATACTACCTCGGTTTTACAAAGCGGGGGCAAAAGAAAGAGGGAACCAAAATCCATGAGCTGACCCAATTGGCGAATACGGCTGCTGATTTTACAGAGGTAGATATATTGGAGCGAAACAGGAGTATTATGAACAGCTTTATTGAGTTTTTGCGCGACAATGATCTAACGGCAGAATGAGGAAATGCTCTTTGCAAAATGGGCATACAGCCGGTGGAATGATTTGTTGGATTGATTCATTTATCCTCGCGAACGAATAAGCATACTTAAGACAGGGTGCTGTGAAAGAACAGCAAAAGTCCTTTCACAGCCCTCCTGGAACGGCCAACCTCATGCGCCGTGTGAAATCTCTTTTTTGGCGGCCTTGGCCGCGTCGCGCATTTTGCGCTTGCGGTTGCGCTCGGTGAAATCAATGTCCCAATTCACCTTTTCGGGCGGGGATTCCAACAGCTCCGGCTTGGCAAGGTAATTTCGCATGGTGGCGAAAGCCTGGGCATATTCCGCGCCGTTGCACACGCGCTCGTCCGTCACCACGCCGATGGGGATCACGTTTTTGAACTTGACGGTTTTGTTCCCACCCGGCACTACAACGCGCTCGATTTTGCCCAGAGAAAGGAACTGGCTGGTGGTGCCGAAGTTGTAAATGTGGTGGTACAAATACGACAGCCCCAGAGAGGCCATGTTCGTGATAAACATGCTTGTGTGGAAGGGGCTCACGCGATAGATCGGGCCGGGCAACAGGCCATAGCGGTCCAGAATGCGGGCGAGCCAGACCACCAGAGTGGGCAGCAGCGGAATCGCGAGCAGGCCCTTGGCAAAATCCAGCGTGCCATTTTGGGATTTTGGTTTGCGTGCCTCGGCAATGGCGGCCTCGATCTTGTCGGAAATTTCAAACAAGGTTTCGCTCGGGTCGAATTCCAGCTTGATGATCGGGGTTTCGTGCTCGCCGTTTTCCAGAAAGCGCACCATGGCGAAAGAAACGCTGATGCGGTCGCGCGCATAAATGTGCTTGTTCATCACAAAGCGGTTCAAATAAGGGTAGTGCGCCACGATGCGCACATAGGAAGCGATGATAATGGTCATGAAGGATATGGTGCGCCCTTCTTCGCGCTTCTTTTTGATGTAGTTGGCCAGCACATCGTAATCCACCGTCTGCTTGCAAAAGTTTTGCGCGTCTACGCGCGTGGGCATGATATATGGCGTAAATTGAACGATAGGATCCAAGCGCCACAGGCGCCTGCCATCGGAACGAAAACCGAACATGCGTACCCTCCTTTAAGAACTCCTACTCCTATATTAAACCACGAAACGGGTTAAATTGCAAGTGTTTTAGCCATAATTCCGCGCGATGCAAAGGATTTTAGCACAAAAGCGCCGTGCCCAATGCGGACACGGCGAAAAGGAGAGACGGAAGCAATGGGGTGCTAGAACCTGGCGCCCAGCGCGGCGAGGTGATCATGGCTGATCTTCATGCAATTCAGCGGATCGCCCTCGACGGCGTTGTCCTGCTCGATGAAAGCGTATTTCACGCCAATTTCATCGCACACGGCCATGATTTTGGGCCAATCCAGGTTGCCATTGCCAATTTCCGTGATGGTGCAGGTGGGCTTCATGTCCTTGAAATGCACCACGTCCATGCGGCCGGCGACCTTGCGGATCCATTCGATGGGATTCATGCCGCCCGCCTGGATCCAGAAGGTATCGATCTCAAACTGGAAGGCGGGAGAAGTTTCGTTAAAGAGGATTTCCAGGCCACGCCCCTTGGGAAAGTGGGAAAGCTCATGCGCGTGGTTGTGATACAGGAAATGCTGGCCCGCATCCAGCAGCTTGTCCGCCACCTTGCTGGCCCGCTTGGCAAAATCCACATAGCCCTCTTCGCCGCGGTCCAGAAAATGGCGGGGCATGCCGCCTGTGCCGGGGTATTCGCACTTAAGGATTTTGTGGTAGGCGATGCAGCGATCCACATCTTCTTCCATCCAGTCGAAGGACACATGCGTGGAACCACAGTGCAGCCCGGCCTCCGCAAGAAGCGCGGCGATGCGCTCCGGCGGAATCTGGAAATTGTAGCCGGACATCTGCACCTCGTTGTAGCCCATGGCTTTCAGGCTGGCAAAGGTGGTTTTCATTTCTTCTTCGGTTTGCAATAAAGTGCGCACAGAATACATCTGCGCTCCGACGGTGAACTGGGTCATGCAAATCCTCCTCCTTTGGCATTGCGTTATTCGCTCTTGCGCAGCTGCGCAATGTAGCGGTCAGGCTGGTTCAAAAAATCGCGCATCAGCTGGATGTTCTCCAAATCTTTGTATGGCACAATTTGCGGCGGCGACGCGTCAAAGCTCCAGATCTGCGCGCCGGGATAAGCCATCAAAATGGGGGAATGCGTTGCCAGAATGAACTGGCAATCGCTTTCGCGGTCCATCAGCATGGCGAGCAGGGCGAGCTGGCTGGTGGGCGAAAGGGGGGATTCCGGCTCGTCCAGCAGGTACAGCCCCCCGGGATGGATGCGCGAGGAGAACAGCGACAAAAAGCTTTCGCCGTGCGAGCGCGCATCCGGGTCCACGCCATAGCGCGCGTTCAGTTCCGCCAGCGAAGAGGCGAAGGCCATTCTTGCCTGCCCCCGGGTAAACGCGCTGTGATCCCGGTATTCCTCGTCCACGCGAGCAAGCTCCGCGCGCATGTCCCGCTGCATTTGGGAAATGCGTCGCGTGAAGCCGAAAAAATCCTCCGCGCGCAGGAAAAAACCATGGCGGGCCTTGCGCGAAAAGGTAAACCTGAGCGCGTTGGCCAGAGGGCGCACGCTGGCCAGCGTCGCATCGTAAGCCGTATCGTCCGCGCCGATGGCGGGCAGGCGCAGCGCGCACGCCATCGCTTCCAAAAGCGTGGATTTTCCGCTGCCATTTTCGCCCACAAAAACCGTCACCGGCGCGGCAAAGGCCATCTCCCCCAGATTGCGAAGCCGGGGCAAGAAAGGATAGCCCGTTTCTCCACGCAAGCCCAGCGAAAGCGAGCGCAAAAAGATCATAGGTTGTATTTGGCGCGCTCCCCGCCGATCAACTTGGCACGGGTGCGCGCAGCCACTACGCGCGCTTCGCCCACCAGGTTTGCGGCAAGCCGCACGGGTACGGCTACGGGCTTTAAGTGCATGCCGATCAGCGTATCGCCGATGTCGATGCCCGCGTCGGCCCGGATGGCTTCCACCACAACGGGTTCATCCATCATGCGGTATGCGGCGGAGGCCACTGAGCCGCCCGCCTTGGGATAGGGCACCACGCACACGGGTTCCAGGCCGTATTTTTCCGCCACGCGGCGCTCCACCACGAGGGCGCGGTTCAAATGCTCGCAGCACTGGAAAGCCACGTCCACGCCGAATTCGCGCGCCGCATCCAGCGCGGCGCGGGCGATTTCGCCGCCCAGCTGCGGCTGGGAAGCCTTGCCGATTTGCCCGCCGCCCACTTCGCTGGAGGACGCGCCTACGACCAGCAGGCGCACGGGGCGCACATCCGCGCGTTCCAGGCGGATGAGTTCCAGACAGGCGGTTTTCGTTTGCTCGTATATCATGGTATTTCGCTCCTAAAGTGTATTCAAAGAAACCCATTCGTTGCGGGCGGAGGAAGCATAAACGGCTTTTACCAGGTTGAGGGCAGGATAGCCTTCGCTGGCGTCAATGGCCAGCGGCTTATTCTCGCGCACGCAATCGTAAAAATCGGCGATTTGCGCCGCGTGACCGCCGCCCCAGTATGCCTTGCCCTGCACTGTGGGAGCGATGCCGCCCTCCACCTGAATGGGCACGCCCTGATCGACGCGCATGAGCTTATCGCCGAGAATTTGGTAGGTGGCCTTTTCCAGCGCAATTTCCAGCAGAATGGGCGCGTCCATCACGTAATTGGTGGAAACGTGCAACACGCCGCGCTGCCCGCCCGCGTATTCGATGACGGCACAGGCATTGTCCTCCACTTCGATCACGCCCTGCAGCCCGATGGTGTCCACGTGGCCCTTTACGCGGGCAATGGGGCCGCCCAGGTACGAGAGCAGATCCAGCGTGTGGATCGCCTGGTTGATGAGCGCGCCGCCGCCCTCCGTGGCCCAGGCTCCGCGCCAGCCGCTTTCCCGGTAATAGGGGGCTTCGCGCCGCCAGGTGACTTCCGCGCGGGCGCCCAGAAAGGCCCCCTGCTCGCCGGAATCCACGATGGCTTTCAGCGCGCGGGTGGCCGGGTTATAGCGGTTTTGGAAAATGACGCCCAGTTTCAGCTGCGGATAGGCGCGGGAGACGGCGATCATGCGGCGTGCGTCCGCCAGCTCCGAGGCCATGGGCTTTTCGGTGAGCGCATGTTTTCCTGCTTCCAGGCAGGCGATGGCCATGCGCGCGTGCAGGTAATGCGGCGTGAGGATGTGCACGCTGTCGACATCTTCGCGTGCGATGAGTTCCTGCCAGCCGGTGGTCCATGCGCACCCATATTTTTCCGCGGCGGCTTGCGCGCGTTCGGGGCGAATGTCGCAAATGCAGGCAATCTCGACTCCGTTCAGGGCGGAAAGAACCGGCAGGTGCGCGCCGGATATGGTGCCTGCGCCGATCACGCCGGCGCGAATGTTGGAAGCCATATGTTCCTCTCCTTACTGTGTAAACGCATATGCGGCCACGCTGGCCGCAATGGCGAGATTGAAGGAATCCACTTCCTTCGATTGGGGGATGTAAACGCTTTGCCCCAAATGCTGGAATTCCGCCGGCAGCCCCGCCTGCTCGTTGCCAAAGACCAGGGCATAGGGCTCGCGCTTTTGCGCCGCGGCCTGTGCGAGCGGAATCGCCCCATCGAGCATAAAGGGATAGAGGGCCTGCGCGGGGTTGGCCGCGCGATAGGCCTCGAAACTCGCGTATGCCGCGGTTTTCAGGTGGAACAGCGCGCCCATGGACGCTCGCACTACATGCGGATCGAAGCGGTCCACACAGGGACGAATCAGCGCCACGGAGCGCAGTCCAAATCCCAACAGCGCGCGCAAAGCCGTGCCCAGATTGCCCGCGTCGGAAATCTGGCAGAACACGGCGCAGTTTTCCGGCGGCAGAGGATCTTCGTATTTTTCGAACACGAGCGCGGCAAAGCAATTGTCTTTTCTGGATTCGCGGCGCAGCACACGTTCCGCCTCTTCCTCGCGGATGCCCAGGGCCGCGCATTTTTCGCGCAGCTTGTTTACGCCCTCGCTCTTGAGCCCGGCGGGATGCAAAAGCAGGCGCATCGCCACTTCGGGGCGCGCCTCCAGCAGATGCATGGCCGGAAAAATGCCCAGCGCGTAACTATAGGGCAATTCTTTGCGATACGGTTCCAGCTTTGGCACGCGTTTCCCTCCCATTCACAGTATCATTATACCCTTCCCATCCGCAACCGGCAAGGGTTTTTCGGAATTTTCTTAAAAGAATTTTTCCCGCATGGTGCGCGGGCGGTTTGCGCAGAAAAATTGTAGAGTTTTGGAAAACCCCTTGCGCACAGGCAATTTTCCGTGCTATAATACCAAATTGAACAATCGCGAAGGGGTGAATATTTTGCCGAAAAATCTGCTTGCACTCAGCGATTTGGGCGTGCAGGAAATCCTTTCTATTTTGGAAGAGGCCCAGTATTTTCGGGATAGCGGCATTTTTCCCCATCTGGAAGGGAAAATTGCCTGCAATCTGTTTTTTGAACCGTCGACTCGCACCCAGTACAGTTTCTGTATTGCACAGAACCGGATGGGCATGCGGGTCGTTTCTTTTCATCCGGAAAGCTCTTCGATGAACAAGGGCGAGTCGTTTTACGACACGGTGAAGACGTTCGACAGCTTCGGCGTGGACGCGCTGGTGATCCGCCACCAGGAGAACGAGTATTACCGCGCGCTGCTGGGGCATGTGCGCGCGCCGATCATCAACGGCGGCGATGGTACGGGCAACCATCCCACGCAGAGCCTGCTCGACCTTTTGACCATCCGGCAGGAGTTCGGCAAGCTGGAGGGGCTAAAAGTCGCCATCATCGGCGATGTGCGCTATTCGCGCGTGGCACGCACGAATTACGAAGTGATGCGCCGGCTGGGCATGGAAGTGGTGATCGCGGGGCCGACGGACTTCCTCACGCCCGCATACATCGACGAGCCCGTGGATACGGCGATTTCCACTTCGGACGTGGTGATGATGCTGCGCATCCAGAAGGAGAGGCAAACGCTGTGGCAGCGCTTCACCACGGAGCAGTATCACGCGGCCTATGGCCTCACCGCCGCGCGCGTGAAGCGGATGAAGAAGAACGCCATCATCCTGCACCCCGCGCCCTTCAACCGCGGAGTGGAAATCGCCGATGAAGTGGTGGAGTGCGAAAAATCGCGCATTTTCCGCCAGGTGGAAAACGGCGTGTTCGTGCGCATGGCGGCTGTGCGGCGGGCGGTGGAAGGCTGATGGGCGGCCGGGTGTACGCCGGCGGCCGCGTGTACACCGGCGCGGGCCGCTTTGTGCAAGCGGACATTCTGGTGGAAGGTGGAACCATCCGCCGCATTGCGCCCCGCATTGCGGGGGAAGAGCGTGTGGACTGCACGGGATTGATCCTTGCGCCGGGCTTTATCGATTTGCACGCTCATTTGCGCGAACCGGGCTTTGAGGAAAAGGAAACCATCGCTTCCGGCACGGCGCTGGCCAAACGCAGCGGCTTTCAGACGGTGTGCGCCATGCCGAACCTGAACCCCGCGCCGGACGCACCCGATACCGCGCAGGTGGAGCTTGAGGCAATTGCGCGTGGCGCGCGGGTAGACACGCGCATCTATGGCACGATCACCAAGGGCCGCGCGGGGCGCGAACTGGCGGATATCGAGGGCCTGGCGCCTCTGGTGTGCGGCTATAGCGACGATGGGAGCGGCGTGCAGGATGACGCGCTGATGGAGCGGGCCATGCGCGCCATCGCCAGGACGGGGCGCTATCTGGCCGCGCACGTGGAAGATGCCAGCCTCGTGCCGAAAGGCGGCAGCGTGCGCGAGGGCGTGGCTTCCCGGCGCTTTGGCGTGCCCGGTATTCCGCCCGAATCCGAAACGCGGCAGCTCCTTCGCGACCTCGCGCTCGTGGAAAAGACGGGCGTACGCTATCACATGTGCCACATTTCCGCGGGGGAGAGCGTGGAGGCCATCCGCGAAGCCAAGCGGCGCGGCCTTCCGGTGACGTGCGAAGTTACGCCGCACCAGCTTTGCCTGTGCGACGAGGATATTATCGAGGACAGCGGCCGCTTCAAGATGAACCCGCCGCTGGGCACGCGCGCGGACCGCGAAGCGCTGGTCGTGGGCGTGCTGGATGGCACGATTGACGCCATTGCCACCGATCACGCGCCCCACACGCCCGCAGAAAAGGGACGGGGGCTGGCCGGTTCGCTGTTTGGGGTTTCGGGCTTTGCCACCGCCTTTGCGGCCAGTTTGCGGCATTTGCCGCTGAGCGTGGTGCTGCGCGCCATGATCGATGCGCCCGCCCGCATTCTGGGCGTTGGCGATGTGGCGCTGCGCGAGGGTGCGAGGGCACGGTTTCAGGCGCTGCACACGCGGCCGTGGACGGTGGAGGCCGGGGGGAGAAGTACGCCGTTTGAAGGCATGACGCTTGTGGGAGGATGCGAATGGACAATCGAAAGCTGATCTTTGAAAACGGGCGCGAGTTTGCGGGGCGGAGTTTCGGCGCGCCCTGCGAAGCGGTGTGCGAAGTGGTATTCAACACTTCCATGGTGGGGTACCAGGAGATTTTGTCCGACCCCAGCTATTGCGCGCAGATGGTGAATATGACCTATCCGCTGATCGGCAACTACGGCCTCACCGATGAGGATTATGAAACCCGCGTGCCCAAAATCGGCGGCTTCATCGTGCGGGAATACAACGATAAACCCTCCAACTACCGTTACACCCGCACGCTGGCGGATGTGATGCGGGAGAATAACATTCCGGGCATCGAGGGCGTGGACACGCGCGCAATCACCCGCATGCTGCGCGACGAGGGCAGCATGCGCGCAATTTTGACGGAGCGGCCGCGCGAAGAGGCGCTGGAAACCCTGCGCGCTACGGCCGTGCCGCACGACCAGGTTGCGTGCGTGAGCGGCAAAAGCGTGTGGTTCTCGCGCACGGCCAATTACCGCTACAACGTGGTGGCCGTGGACTGCGGCATCAAGCTGAACATCGTGCGGCGGCTCAACAAAAAGGGCTGCAACATCATCGTGGTGCCCTACGATACCCCGGCGGAGGCGATCCTCGGCTTCAAGCCGGACGCGCTGTTCCTTTCCAATGGCCCTGGCGACCCCGAGGACGTGAGGCCCGTGATCGAGCTGGTGCGCCGCCTGTGCGGGCAGCTGCCCATTTTCGGCATCTGCCTCGGGCATCAGATGATCGCGCTCGCCTTTGGCGCAAAGACTTATAAGATGAAGTTCGGTCACCGGGGCGGCAACCATCCCGTGAAGGAATTGGCCACGGGCAAGGTGGAGATCACCTCGCAGAACCATTCGTTCGCTGTGAATCCGGCCAGCCTCGCGGGCACAGGGCTGCACGCCACGCACATCAATTTGCTCGATCAGACCGTCGAAGGCCTCGCCTGCCCGGAAAAGCGCGTCTTCAGCGTACAGTACCATCCGGAGAGCGCGCCCGGCCCGCAGGACAGCGATTATCTTTTCGACCGCTTCATCGCCACCATGGAGGAGGGACGCAGGCATGCCTAAGCGCACGGACATTCAGAAAATCCTGGTCATCGGTTCCGGCCCCATCGTCATCGGCCAGGCGGCGGAATTTGATTATTCGGGCACGCAGGCCTGCATGGCGCTCAAGGAACAGGGGTACACGGTGATCCTGCTCAATTCCAACCCCGCCACCATCATGACGGACACCCATATCGCGGACAAGGTGTATATGGAGCCGCTCACGCTGGAATACACGGCCAAGATCATCCGCAAGGAGCGGCCGGACGCGCTCCTGCCCACGCTGGGCGGGCAAACGGGGCTGAACCTGGCCATGCAGCTGCACAAAAAGGGCGTTTTGAAGGAGTGCCAGTGCGAAATCCTGGGCACGGGCTTCGATTGCATCGAAAAGGCGGAAGACCGCGAAAAATTCAAGGAACTGTGTCTGGAAATCGGCGAGCCGGTCATTGCCTCCGACGTGGCGGGCACGGTGGAAGAGGCGCTGGACATCGCCCGTAGGATCGGCTTCCCGGTGGTGCTGCGCCCCGCGTTCACGCTGGGCGGCACGGGCGGCGGTTTCGCGGACGATGAGGAAGAGCTGCTCCTGCGCGCGGAAAACGCGCTGCGCCTTTCGCCGGTCAACCAGGTGCTGGTGGAGAAATCCATCCGCGGTTATAAAGAAATCGAATATGAAGTGATGCGCGACCGCAACGACACCGCGCTGGCCATCTGCAACATGGAAAACATGGATCCCGTGGGCGTGCATACCGGGGATTCCATCGTGGTCTGCCCATCGCAAACGCTCACCAACCGGGAATACCATATGCTGCGCGACGCGGCGCTGCGCCTCATTCGCGCGCTGAAGATCGAAGGCGGCTGCAACGTGCAGTTCGCGCTCGACCCGTTTTCCATGAACTACTATGTGATTGAGGTCAACCCGCGCGTTTCGCGCTCGTCCGCCCTGGCCAGCAAGGCCAGCGGCTATCCCATCGCGCGCGTGAGCGCGCTCATCGCCGTGGGCCTTACGCTGGACGAGATCCCCATCGCCAACACGCCCGCCAGCTTCGAGCCGACGCTGGACTACGTGGTGTGCAAGATCGCGCGCTTCCCCTTTGACAAATTCGATAAGGCTTCGCGCGAACTGTCCACGCAGATGAAGGCCACGGGCGAGGTGATGGCCATTGGCCGCACCATGGAGGAGAGCCTGCTCAAGGCCGTGCGCTCCCTGGAATCCGGCGTGACGCACATCTGGCTGAAGAAGTTCGATACCTATTCGGACGAGGCGCTCTTTGAGGAAATCAAAAACCCCACGGACGAGCGGCTGTACGCCATCGGCGAATTGCTGCGCCGCGGCGTGGATCCCATCGTGATTTGCGACATCACCCGCATCGATTTCTTCTTCATCACGAAGATCCAATCGATCATCGCCTTTGAAAAAGAAGTGAAGGCGCACCCGCGCGATTTGGCCACGCTGCGCAGGGCAAAGCGCATGGGCTTTTCGGACGGCTACATCGGCAAGTGGTGGGGCATGAGCGAATCGGAAGTGTACGCCCTGCGCCGCGCCAATGGCATCCTGCCCGTGTACAAAATGATCGACACCTGCGCCAGCGAGTTCGATTCCTACATTCCGTATTTCTACTCCACCTACGAGGAAGAGAACGAGTCCGTGGTGACGGACAAGCCCTCGGTGGTGGTGCTGGGCGCGGGCCCCATCCGCATTGGGCAGGGCGTGGAATTCGATTATTCCACCGTGCACGCCATCTGGGCCATCCGCGAGGCGGGATATGAGGCCATCATCATCAACAACAACCCCGAAACCGTTTCCACGGATTACACGGTCAGCGACAAGCTCTATTTCGAGCCGCTCACCGTGGAGGACGTGATGAACATCATCGATATGGAGCGCCCCTATGGGGTCATCGTGTCGCTGGGCGGGCAGACTGCCATCAATCTGGCGGGCCGGCTTTCGCAGCTGGGCGTGCCCATCATCGGCACGGACGTGGAAGCCATCGAGCGCGCGGAGAACCGCGACAGCTTTGAAAAGACCATGCGCCGCCTGAATATCCCCCAGCCGGAGGGTTGCGCAGTGACGAAGATCGAGGATGGCGTCGCCGCCGCCGCTCGCATCGGCTATCCGGTGCTGGTGCGCCCTTCCTATGTGCTGGGCGGCCGCGCCATGCAGATCGTGTATGACGAGCTCGCGCTGCGGCACTATCTGCAATCTGCCGTGCTGGTCAGCGAGGATCAGCCCGTGTTGGTCGACCGCTATATCAGCGGCAAAGAGCTGGAAGTGGACGCGGTGTGCGATGGGGAAGACGTGTACATCCCCGGCATCATGCAGCACGTGGAGCGCACGGGCGTGCACTCGGGCGATTCCATCAGCGTGTACCCGCCCTTCTCTCTGAGCGCGCACGCGCGGGAAACCATTCTGGATTACACCGTGCGCCTGGGGTTGGGCATCGGCATCCGCGGGCCATATAACATTCAGTTCATCGTCGATGAAAACGACCGGGTGTACGTGATCGAGGTGAACCCGCGCTCCTCCCGTACCGTACCCTTCCTTTCCAAGTCCACGGGCGTGAACCTGGCGAATATGGCCACGAAGGTCGCGCTGGGGCAATCGCTCAAGCAGCAGGGCTTTGGCACCGCCGTCGCGCCGGAGAAAAAACGCTGGTACGTCAAAGCTCCTGTGTTCTCCTTCGCCAAGATCCGCGGCGTGGACACCTACCTTTCGCCGGAGATGAAATCCACCGGCGAGGCCATTGGCTATGACGATACGCTCACGCGCGCGCTTTACAAGGCGTTGCAGGCGGCGAACATGCGCGTAGCCAATTATGGCACGGTTTTCGTGACCATCGCGGACGCGGATAAGCCGCGCGCCCTGCCGCTGATCCGCCGGTTCTACCAGCTGGGCTTCAACATCGAGGCCACGGCGGGCACCGCGCGTTATTTGCGCGAAAACGGCATCCGCACCCGCGTGAAAAAGAAGATCAGCGAGGGCAGCGACGAAATCCAGGAATCGCTCAAGATGGGGCACGTGACCTATGTGATCAACACGCTCAGCGAAACCAGCGGCGATACCCACCG
>DVJN01000157.1 GCA_018716755.1 Candidatus Alectryocaccomicrobium excrementavium | reverse complement strand
GGCAACAACTCGATCACCGCGCCCAACGGCGTGAAGCTGTATTCCAGCGGCAGCTTCAGCACGGTGAACAACCTGCAACTGAGCAGCGGCACGGACAGCTTCGGCCGGGATTACGCCATGCTCACGCAGGCGGCAGGCTTTGACGAGCTGCGCATCATGCACGCAAGCGGCGACGCGAACTGGGGCAGCATGCGCTTCTTTGTGGAAAACGGCGAGGCCAAGGTGGCGTTCCATTCGCCGGTCAATATTGCGGATGGGCTAACGATCTATAACCTGCCCACCACCACGCAGCAGCCCAATTTGTATATCGACGCGGCGGGCAATCTGTACCGCTGCGCGCAGTAAGGAGGAAAAGATAATGAAGAAAAAGGCGGAAAGTATCGCTGGCGATATGCTGCGCCTGCTGGATGAGGCGCTGCGGGATCCCAGGCAATTGTACCGCTACCATGTGACGGAAAAAACGGAACGGGGCAACGAGGTTGTGGAACGTACGTTTGAAAAGTTTGATACGAAGACGGCGCGGGAAATGGCCTCCCTGTTGCGGGAATTGAGCGCGATTCAGGAAGGCCGCGAGGCTGGGGGAAGCGCGTCGGGCGTGATCGTGCTGCCCGAGGACGCGGGAACGGATGAAAAATCGTGAGAGAGGAGCGGGAAATCTATGGCATATTCGACGATACGGGAAGGCTCGCGGGGCGAGGATGTGAAGCGGTTGCAAACGCTGCTCAACAATGAGGGGTATTCGCTGGATGTAGACGGTATCTTTGGCGATAAGACCCAGAGCGCCGTGCGGCAGTACCAGCGCTCCCAGGGACTGGATGCGGATGGAATTGTGGGGAGCAATACGTGGAGTTCGCTGACGGCGCCAGCACAGAGCGCGCAGGCACCTGCGGGGCAGGTGGACGTTTCAGGCGGCCGGGATTTGACTGGCGCGGCATCCGGCACGGCGGGCGGATACACACAGGGCAACGGTTCCATTCGCCTGCCCGCCCGGCCGGAGGATTACACGCCTTCCCAGGCGGTGACGGACGCGGAAAACGCGCTGAAAGAATGGGAGGCCAACCGGCCCGGGGACTACGTGAGCCAATATCAGGATCAACTGGACGCGCTGTACAACCAGATTGTGGGACGGGGGGAATTCTCTTATAACCCGCAGGCGGATCCACTCTATGAAATGTATAAGGACCGGTATACGGCCGGTGGCCAGCTGGCCATGCAGGATGCCATGGCGGGCGCGGCGGCGCTCTCCGGCGGCTACGCGAACAGCTACGCGCAGACCGTGGGCCAGCAGCAGTTGGGCGCCTATATGACGGCCCTGGCCGATGTGCTGCCGGAATTGGAGGCGCGGGCTTACGACCGCTGGCGGGACGAGGGAGTGGATCTGTACAACCAGTTCCAGCTGACGCAGGGGCTGGACGCCACGGATTACGACCGCTACCGGGATACCGTGGGCGACTATTACAACGATCTGGACTATGCCTATGGCAAGTGGCAGGATCTCTATGGAAACGACTACAACCAGTATCTCGATGCGCTGGCCGCATGGCAGGATGCGCGGGATTTTGCCTATCAGCAGGCCATGGACGCGCTGGCCCAGCAGAATTACGAGCGGGAATGGGCGTATACGCAGCAACAGAACGCCAAAAAGAGCTCGGGAAGTTCTTCTGGCGGGAGTGGCAAAAAGACCGGTACGGCCGGTGGCGCGAATGCCCCGGTTGGCGCGGTGCTCGGCGCGGCCCTGGGGCTGGCGGGGCAGAAACAGGTGAACGATCTGGACGAAGAAGTGATGGATCTCTACGATACTATAGGAAGCAACGCACGCGGCGCGATAGAAAGCAGCACGCACAGCGCTTCGGAAAAGAACTATATGCGCAAGCAACTGCAGAGGCTGGAAGAGGAATCTGGCAAGAGGTGAAGTGAAGCAAACGGCGAATATCGTGTTAAAACATACGGGAGGAAGTTGGGCTGAGTGCGTCTTCCCCTTTGGCACAAATAGCAGAAGCAAACAGCGCGCAACGGCCTCGGTGGTACGCCAATGGCTAGATGGCTACAGGGCAAAGCGAGCAATCCGAATTTGGCCGCAATTCCAGAAAGTGGAACTGCACCAACCTCAAAGCCGTCTAAGGACTAGACTAAACGACAATAGGGAGGGCTGGGCATGAAAAAGAAAGTTGCGCTGCTTATGTGGATGCTTTGCTGGGTAACCGCCAGTGCGTTTGCTTACGAGGGAGAGCCATTTTATTATGCACGCCAGTGGCGCCGCGACATTGTTTTATATGCACAGCCCTCTCTGGATTCCCAGATATTGGGCACGTATCCATTATATACGGTCTCGTTTGATATTGACGCAGAGCGATGGGAACCGGAGTGGATTCTGCAGGAATTCTGGGATGAGGCGCAGAAAAAGCTTTTAACCGGATGGGTATATTGTCCAAACGGCGATAGGCAAGGGGGCTTGCCTCCTATGTATGAATGGTCATTGGCGCAGGGAGCCGGCAATTATGTGCTCGTAACGGCGGAAAAGGCGCAGCTGCGCGCGGGGCCATCGGAAGATGCGCCATCGCGGGGCGAAGTGGTGCAGGGCAATGCGCTTTATGTGGGATATTATATCGATGGTTGGATTCTGGCCTCCACACACCCATGCGTGCGGGATCGAGCCGAACGGGCGGAAGGCTGGATTGACAGCCGGCACGTGGCGTTCAACGCGCCCTATGCCCGCCTTACGCGCAGCAGTGGCGCGTACACCTGGCCTGCGGAGGACGCGGAACGAATTGAGCGGCTGCGCGAAGGCGAGGAAGTGCCGGTGATCGCGGAAACGGATGAAAGCTATATCGTGCTGCGGGAAGGCGGCGTAGGGTTTGTGCAAAAAAACGCGGCGGAACTGGTGCACGCGCCGCAGCGGACATACATCAATGGTGAATATGCGCTGAAGGATGTGGCGGCGCGGTGCGATGTTCAAGTGGAAGAAAGCGGCGCATACCTCGCGCTGGAGCCGGAAGAGAAGAAAACGAGCCGCGCGTGCGAAGCGCTGGCCTATCCGGATGCGGATGCGCTGGTG
>DVJN01000156.1 GCA_018716755.1 Candidatus Alectryocaccomicrobium excrementavium | reverse complement strand
CACAAAGGTGTATTCCACCAATCTCACGTATGTAAATCCCCGTGCACTGAGCGCGCAGTGGTTCCAACAGGTGGATATGTCCAAATTCATGGCCAAGATCATCAACACACTCAATCACGATTCGTCCATTTCCCCGCTGATGGATGCGACAGAGAAAATCCGTGCGCTGATGGACAAAATGAATTCTTAGTCCCTGTGGACAGTTTTTGGGAGCTTGCGCAAGCGTGAGCTCCCAATTTATCAAAAAAGTCTTTTTAAAACTGGTGGGGCTATGAAAAAACAACAAAAGTTTTTTCATAACCCCACTGCCACATCCACAATGCGCAATGGCCGTCCCTTCGCACTGTGCTCGCCCACGCCTCCCGCGCCCTCGCCATTGTATTATAATCTTTCCAGCACCCACCGGATCCCGTCGTCTGCCGGGCAAAATTCGTGCCCGCCATCGAAAACGGCAAAGGAGAGAGCGTCGCGCGCGGACTGGTAATAGCGTTCCAGCCGCACAAACTCATTTTGCGCACCGAATACGCAATCGAGCTCGTCCGCATTGCCAACCTCAATGCGCAGCGCACGCGGGCAAACCAGAGCGCCGGCTTCGGCGTCCCCAAATTGTCTTGCGGCGCCGGGCCAGGCAAAATCGCTCCCAAAGCAGCGGGTTCCATCCTGAAAGAAGCTGCAATCCAGCGCTGCTCGAATCCGTTTATCCAGCGCCGCGGTGTAGAGAGCATAAAACCCGCCATACGACAAACCGATCATGCCAAAGGAACCGCCAAATTTTTCCCATTTCTCCAGCCAATCCAGGCTGCGCATAAGGCAGTGGATTTCCAGTGCGGCTATGGAACCTCCCAGCCGCCGCAATTCATTGTCCAGCGCGGCGCGATGAGGGTCTTCCCCAAATTCCCCTTCTGCCCACAAAAGCAATTGGGGTGCGAACACGTTTACGCCTTTGGCAAAAATGCGCATGGACATATCGTTGTAGTTGCCGCTATCGAAAAAGCTGCTGCACAGTTCCGGCGTGCCCAATCCTCCGTGCTGTGAAATGACGAGCGGCAGCTTGCCCTTGTCCGTATGCTCAAAAAGTAGGCCATAAAACCAGAAATCCGCAAACACTTCCAGTTGCACGCGAAAGATGCGCATAGCCGCATCGGAAAAAATTTCTGTTTTTCGGGCAAATGGCGCGCCGCGTTCCGCAACTGTAAGTGGCCAACCCAAAATGGCCTTTAAATCTTCCCGGCAACCTTCGCGGTCACGCGCGATTTTGCTGGCATATTGATCCCGCTCCCGCTGAGCATCCGCCTTTTTGCGCTCTACCAGCGTCGAGACGCTCCGCGCATATTCCCTGCGGAATGCGTTGCCCGCGCTATGCCCTTCCAAATAAGGGCTTTGTACGATGTCACGTGCCATGATTCCATTTCCTGCCCCTTATTTAATTTTCCCCAGAGATTTCCCGCATGCAGCAGCGCCCTTTTCCGCCCTGTTTTGCCTCATACAGCGCGCTATCTATCTCCCGATAGACCTGCTGGTAGGATACGCCTGGCCTGCCGATCCACGCGCCTCCCATGCTGCATTGCAGATGGAATTCCTTTCCTTCCCAGGAAATGACATGCGGCTCTTTTGCAAACTGTGCGCCAATTCTCTGCATGGATGCGGAGTCGCCAATGGCCGGTAAAATGACGGCAAATTCATCGCCGCCAATGCGCCCAATATAGCGCGCATCTGGAAAGAACGCCTGAATCCTGCGCCCCATTTCTACCAGCACGGAATCGCCGCAGGGATGACCATACTGATCGTTTACGAGCTTAAAGTCATCCACATCGATCATGAAGAACACCACGGCTTCCATGCTGGACAGCTTGCCAAGAACGCTTTCGCCGCAGTCTTGAAAGGCCTTTTTGTTCAGAAGGCCAGTTAGAGGGTCCTTTTGCAAAAGCTGCAACAAGTGCTCGTTGATGCGATGGATTTCCCGGCGCTGCAAAAGCTCGATCACCGTGTGGTGGCTGCGCGTGATGGAAATGGCAGTTGCAACGACGGCGACAATGGTCAGATTGATGATAGCGCCCATCTCCAGATAACGGCTCGCCAGCCCCATGAACAAGAGGTATCCAAGCGTATAGAAAGCGGCGCTGCAAGCGGCAGGCATTTGAATGAACATGGCCAGCCCCACAAGTGCGCTGATAAACACATAGCTTTCCGCCGTTGGGTTCCGCCTGAGGTCGTACAGATTGAGGAGGATATGCCAGAGGAAAAAGAAAGCCACCGAGCCGAACTGGATGCCCAATTGTGCGCGCATGGGAGCATTGCGCAGCCGGTGCTGCAGGAAAAGCGATATAGCGGCCCCCAGCAACAAAGCGCAGTATAGGGAAAAATAGATGCGGTTGTTCAAAGTCCCCAGCCGGGATGTGCTGAAAAAAAGAACGCGCGCAATGTTGAAAAGTTCCATTCCGAAAATCATGATGCTGATGATCCACAAAGAGGATCGATTTTTCTGCATGGAATCTTTCCAGAATTCTGCGCGAATCGCGGGAGGAATCGCAAAAAATGCCTGAATTCTATTGGGCATGCCTCTTCCCTCTTTCCCAATTTATATACATCTTATATAGTTTATCACAACAGGCGGCAGCCGTCAACTGCGACTATGAAAAAAGCGGATTTGCGCCCGCGATGGGCGGGCGCAAATCCGCATAGATGGGCAAATACTTTTTTGCCAGCGCAGCTTTTCCTACATCCGCGCAACGATTGCCTTCCCGGCTTCGGTTTCGCCCCCGCCATTCATTTCACGGATGGCGCTGCTGGAGATACGGTAGCGCTTGCCAATCGTCCAAAGATCGTCTTCCGCCGTCGGCCAAACGATGACAATCCCGGTTTTGCGCGGCGCTGCTTCCGCTTCTGTCACATCCTGTGCGATGGTCACTTCCCGCGTGATGCGTGATTCGCCGCTCAACTCCAACGTGGCGCGCAATTCCAAACGGTCGCTCATCAACGTACTGGCCTCCGCGTTGGTGACGCGCACGTTTACCCATGCGTCCTGCGGCAATTCTCCCTGGCAATGCAGGGAAAAAGGCAATTCTGCCGTGGCGGAGCACAATTTATCGGATCCGGCGGGCATATACAGCGCAGTGGCTTCCAGGATCCCTTCGAACACCGTGTGTCCTTCCAGGGATTCAAACCCGCTCAACGTAGGAATGGCACGCGTAGCCAACACGGCGCCCACGCCGGGAGCGCCCGTGGGCAGAAGCATGGTACTCTTATAACTGTCGTGACAAGCGACGCGGTTGATGCCCAGCAACAATTCAACCTTTTGCTGCTCAATGGCAATCCCCTCATCTGAAGTGGTATAGGCGTCGGCCAGAGCTGTGGCGCAGTCTTTGCCCATGGCGTATACATGCACAGCGAGTTCCGCTTCCAACTTAAGCGTAGAATCGTTCTGGCCGCCCTCATCCACCTGACTGATGAGCTTCTTCACTTCCACGGCGGCATTGACATCTTCAGTGAGCCAATCCGGCAACTCCACCAGCTGGTCAAATGGCATAGCGTATTTCACCAAAGCGACGGGGCGGCCCGCCACGCCGCTGGCGATGAGCGCCTCCACCAAAACCTTGCCAGTTACCCGCACGCCGCCCAAGTCGCGGGATACATCCTCAATCTGGGTGGAAAACCAATCCATCAGCGCGCAGCGCGCATCCAATGCCGCGGGCAACGTTACGGCTTCGCGCAGGAGTGCGTCTGCATTGGCTTCCGCGCTGAGCTTGGTCGAGCAGATCTCTTCGAATTTCACCTCCAATCCGCTCACGCCGGAAATCTGGCTGATCACTTCCACGGGGGAAAGATTCAGCACCTTTACGCGCAAGCGCACGGCGATCCGAAAGATCATGTGTCCATTTTCATACGACGCTTCAACGTGCTCCACTTCCCCTTCAGCGCGGGCAATCATTTTGGCCATCGCGCCATCCATGTCCACCGCATGGTTGAGCGTTGTTTGCGCCGTAAGCGCCCGGACAGACGCTTCATCCCCCAGGCGATACGCCGCCTGCGCGTAAACCGTGCCATCCAGCACGACGCGTCCCGCCTGCACTTCCACAGCGCCAAGAGCGAGGTATGCGTCCGCCAACAGAATCTTCACCGCTTCGCGGCCAGCCCCACTCACCATTGCCTCCGCGCGCAGGAGTACCTGCGTATCCTCCGAACCAACCAGGCTCTCCGTTTCGATGCCTTGCCGTACCAAAGAAAGCGCCAAAACGCATCCCTCCCTCATCGCGTCTTGTATACCATATGCGCGCTATCGCGCTTTCTATGCGCCATCCATATCCATCTGTTCGCCCGTTTGCGCGTCGATCCACGTCGTCCAATATCCCGCGTTTTCCCCCTCGCGCCAGACATATCCTTCCAGCCCTGGCGGCGGCTCCGTAGCGGGCGCACCTTTTAAGGCATAGACGATCACTGCGGGGATGCCACCTTCGGGTTTCACGCCAACGGCGCAGTCCGCATAGCCGCTCTCCGGCGGCAGGGGCGCCCGCACAAATAAGAAACCTTCTGCGTCAAACGGCTGAATCCTTTCGCCTTCCCAGAACAGCGTTTTCAGGTCCGCAGCCAATTCCGGCCAGGTGGCGTCAAAATTCAAAGAGGGCCCATCTACGACACTTTTGTCACCGTCTGCCGCTTCCTGCATGCCTTCGATCGAGTTCAGATAGAGCTCTTCTGGATAGGGGCCGTAGCCGTCTTCCCCATTGCTGTCCGCCGGATCTAAAGCCATACCGTTGGCGCCAGCCCCATCCGCGGCGGGAACCTCTTCTGCTGCCGGCAGTTCTTCTTCCGCAGGGCTTGTGCTCCACAATCCCGCCGCCATTTGCTCTTCGGCCGTTAGGTCATTTTCCTGTTCTGCAAAGTCTGCATCGCCTTCTTCCAGGGGAACGGCCAATTCTCCCGTGGGCACAGGGGCAGGCTGCGCTTCTTCCGGGGCTTCCGCCGCGTTTTTTTGCAGGCTCTGGCGCTCCGCTTCCGTGAGCGGAACGGCAAGTGTGCGCACTTCAATGCGCACAGCGCTGGAAGCAGCCTCTTGAGCGGCGCTTTCCTGTTGCTCGCAAGTGGGAGGGCAAACGTATGGCCCGGTAGCCGCCGCCTGCCCATCGCTTGCTGGCAAATCCTGCGCAGCATTTTCCTGTGGCGCGGACACTATGGGTTCCGTTTCGGCCTGTGGCACGCTCGGGGTGGTATCCTCCAAAGCGTCCGCTTCTGGCACAGGCATTGTTCCCTGCAGTTCAGCGTTTGGCTGCGCGGCTTCTTCCTGCGTTGCCTGCGAAGTGCTTTCGGGCACAATTTCCTGCGTAGGCGCTTCTTCTGCGGCCGTTTTCGCGTCTGCCTCCAGGGAAGAAGGCGCTTCCTCCGCAACGCTCTGTGCAACCGTGCCGGTCCGCGAAACATTGGGTTGCAGTGAAGAGGCGCTGCCAGCGTAGAGTTGCGACACCGCATCCTTCAGCCGCGCCCAGTCGATTTCGCAGGAACCATTCAAGTTGCCCGTAAGGACGACGCGAACTTCCGGCGGCGCAACCAGCGCGACGGCTACCAGCGGGCATTCATCCAAATCGTTCCCGAGGATGTTTCTGGGATCGATCGTAGCGTTCAGCCCCGCCTGGCCGCGTCCATCCCTCCCCAAGGCGCCCAAATCTTCCGCCGCGTATGTACCAGGCTTGCGCGCTATGATGGCCGCACGCAGCTCCCCTCCGTTGGGTGCGGTGATGCTGAATTGCATGCTGCCGCGAAGCGTGCGGCGTTCCAGCCGCATATGTCCAGAATACCCTTTTTCAAGCCCACGCAGCATAATCAGCGCGCGGCGATAATCATTTCGAATCATGCGCTCCCCCCTTTACTTTATCATATGTGGCTGAAGGTTCGAGATGACGCTGCGTAAAGCGGTCGTGCTTTTTCATCAAATCGCGGTAGATGGATCCGCTCTTCACGACGGGCGTGGGAAGCTGCGGCGGAATCTGCGGGGGCGTGCGGAGATTGCCCTGAGACATCTGCGGATGCTGCGCGGGCTGCACGCTCTGCGGAATGGTCATTGGTTGCTGCGCCGGAGCAACCATCCCCGGGGTGGTCATGGGCGATTGAAGCGGAACATTCCATTGCGGCGGAACCGGCGCAACGGCCGGCATGGGTTCGCGAGGCATGGCCGCCGCATTTTCCCCGGCATAGGCGGGTGGCGCAGCATATTGCATTTGTGTGGCACTGGAAGGCGGCACACGCCCCATAAAGGCATTCCCGGAAATCCATGGCTGCTGCGGCGCGGCGGCCGTGCCCGTTCCCTTACGCGAAAGGGCTTGCCGCAATTGCGCGCTCTGCAATAAGTTTTTAATGGAATACATGGTCTCCCTCCTAACAAAATTCCCCTGCCTTACACCCATATGCTCAAACGTGAAATTTTGCGAATTGATGACAAAAGGCTTGCAATTCTGCGAATGTGTGGTATAATGATTCTGAAATTCATATGGAATACGAAGGACGGTCGTTTCTATGGCAAACAATACGCACGATGAACAGCGCATGGATTATTACGAATTCAAGCGCAAGCACGAAGAATGGTTGAAAACCTTCGCTGACGTGCGCCGCAATGTGGAAGACAGCCACCAGAGGCCAGCCCCCGTCCCCTCCAGGCAGCCGCCAGAAGATATAGCGGCCGGCTCTGCGCCTACCGGCCAGGAGAGCGTTGCTGGCGCATCTCCCGAGCCACCCGCAGCCGGCGCAACGGGCAATGCGCCGCCGGAAGACGATCTGGTGGATGTAACCACCGCCGCGGCGGGAACAGATGCGCAGGAAGACGTGGAGGAAACGCCGCCAGATACAACGCCCACGGCGCCGGAAATCCCCGAAATCTTCATCGGCGAGGAAAAATTCAATACGGCGCCCATCGAAAAAGCCGCAGAAGAATTTTTGACGGGCGAGGAACTGGGGGAAGACGAGCGGGAACCCAACCCATTTGATTCGCTCTTCCACGCAGTGGATATGGTGAAAGAAAAGCTGGCCGCCATTCGCAGAAAACGCCATCCCATCGAGGAGGAAATCCCGGAGGAAGAAGATGGGCTGGAAGATTTGGACGATGCGGCAACGATTCCACCGCGCGATGCATGGAAGCGGCGCACGGAAAAGAAGGATGCCGCTTCAGAGCCTGCTACCCCGCCCGAAATGCCTTCCGGAGATTTGTCGCAAACGCAAAAGCTCCGCCAGCGCTTCGGAAGGCCGGAAACTGAAATTCCCCCAGCGGACGTGATCCAGGATTCGGAAACTGCCGCTAAATCTAAGGGAGGTCATACTATGCCTGAACAAGATTCCAAAAACTCCGCCGCGCTCTCTCAACTGCTGTCCGAGGGAATGTCTGGACCTACGCTGTCCCGCCGCGAACGCCGCATGATAGAGCAGAAAAACGATTCGGAAGAGTCGCCCACACAGGTCTACCGGCCGGTTCGTGAAACCGCCGCGAACGCCGCTTCCAACATCACGCAATTCGATGAGGACGATGATGAGGAAGAAGAAATCGTGCCTCGCAAGCAAAAACCCGGGAAAAAAGCCAAAGTGTCCCGGACGCAGCGGGAATATGAGGATGATTTCGACGACATCACCAATTTCGACGATTTCGATGATGAGCCGGAGGAGATGCCCGCAAAGCGCGGAAAGCCCGCAAAGAAAGCAGCCTTCCGCGAAGAGGATGAGGATGATTACGACGATGACTATGAGGATGAGGGCGAAGAAGACTACGATGAGGATGAAGATGAAGACTATGACGAGGATGAAGATGATTCGTCCATCGGCAAGCGCGTCCTCAATGTCCTAAAGGGAATCTTTATTGTCATTCTCGTGCTTGCGCTACTCTTTGTCGCTTTGCGCCTGCTGGAAGGCCAGGGAATCGTCCGGCTGACGGGCCTGCGCGGTGTGATCAACAGCATATCGCCCGAAGCCGCCGAATGGCTTTTGCCTGAACCTGAAGCGCAGCAGGATAGCGGAAGTGATGATTTGCCTTCCCTGGACAACGATGGCTTTGACAATTCCTTCACGGATGATAGCGCCAATTTCGGCCCGGTTGATGGAACGGGCACAACGGGTGTGGATGCCGGCGCCGCGGCTGGCGGCAACCTCTTCCCCACTGCTTCGCCGACGGTAGCACCGACCAGCGCGCCCACTGCAACGCCCACGGCCGCTCCGACGGAGGTGCCTTTTGATGATTCTCAGCTGAGCGCGGACGACATTTTTAACGCGCTCCCCTGATCCTCCAAATTGGATTCATATGCGCAACGTATATCGGATTTGTTAAAAGTCAGAATGTGCCCACCGGCTTGCCGGTGGGCACATTGCGCATTGACAAACTTGCGGCTTGGCCGACGAATTTGTCCCGCTTTTTGTCCTAAGAAGCGTAATTGTCGAAATATCCTTGCACGAGCACGATGGGCGTTCCCTTATCGCCGCTGCCAGAAGTGAGATCGCACA
>DVJN01000155.1 GCA_018716755.1 Candidatus Alectryocaccomicrobium excrementavium | reverse complement strand
GATGCACGCGGACGAGTTTCCGTCCCCTCGCGGGGATGAGTTGTTTCTGACTATGCCGCGTTCGCCCGTCCAGCGTGGCGAGTTTCCGTCCCCTCGCGGGGATGAGTTGTTTCGCAAAAGCAGGCAAAAATCTCACACAATTTTTAGAGAATTCCAAAAAAATTCCCCTTTCAGGCCCTTTTCCGCCGCCCAGATCATGAACACTTTTCCTCCAAGTGTCTATTATTTTGCGCGAACCGCCCGAAAAACCCCTTTTGCGCCCCTATTATACCACGAGGTTCGCACCTTTGCAACAATAATTTTCCCTATACCTTGCAGAAAATCCCTGTATATGGTATACTGATTCCATCAACGATCTACGCGAGGATAAAGGGGGATGGATCTCCTTTGAAACAGCAAACCATCACGGCAACCCTGGGCGCGCTGCTGCACGACATTGGCAAGCTGGCCCACCGCGCGGGCGAGAGCGGCACGCACAGCGCATCGGGCGTGCGCGTGCTGCGGGAGCGCGTGCCGGATCGCGATATTTTGGATTGCGTGGCGTACCACCACGAATCCGCGCTGCGCCATGCGCGCCTGGCGGCGGATTCGCCCGCCTACATCGTGAACCTGGCGGATAACATCAGCGCCGCGGCCGACCGCCGCGAGGAAGAAGGCGATGAAAGTTCCGCCTCGCGCTTCGACCGCTACTGCGCGCTGGAGAGCATCTTCAACCACCTGCTGGGCCACCATGCGGAAGGCCGCCTGCGCGCGCGTGGGCTGGATGGCGCGCTGCGCTTTCCCGAGCCCGGGCTGCGCAACGAGGCGGCGGACTATAAAAACATCCTGCGCGAATTGCTGGAGGGCATTGGCGCGCTGCGCATGGAGGAGGAATGGATCCCATCGCTGCTGGCGCTGCTGGAGGCGTGGACGTCCAACGTGCCTTCGAGCACGGCGCTGGGCGAGCGGGCGGATATTTCCCTTTTCGACCATGCCAAAATTGCCGCGGCCGTGGCCGCCTGCATCAGCGAATACCTGCTGTGCGCGGGCCGGCGGGATTTGCGCGGCGAATTGCTGGAGCGCGCGGCGGCTTTCCGCGCGGAAAACGCCTTTTTGCTCTTTTCCGCCGATCTTTCCGGCATTCAATCGTTTTTGTACACCGTGAGCACGGGCAAGGCGCTACGCTCCCTGCGCAGCCGCTCCTTCTATCTGGAAATGCTGATGGAGCACGTGATCGACGAGGTGCTCGCGGCCTGCGGATTGAGCCGGGCCAATTTGCTCTATAGCGGCGGCGGGCACTGCTATGTACTGCTGCCCAACACGGAGGAGGCGCGCCAAGGCATCGAAGCCGTGATGCGCTGCGTGCGGCGGGATCTGATCCGCCAATTTGGCCTGCGGCTGTATCTGGCATACGCCTTTGTGCCCTGCTCGGCCAACGATCTGGTGAACCAGCCCGCGGAAAAGGCTCCCTATCCCGGCCTGTACCGCCAGCTTTCCGAGGCGCTATCCCGCCAGAAAATGCACCGCTACAGCGCGGAGGAAATCGCCCTGCTCAACGAGCAGCCCGCCGGGGAGGATGGCCGGGAATGCAAAATCTGCGGCCGGGCCGACCAACTCTCGGGCGACGGCCTGTGCCAGTGGTGCAGCCTTTTCACGCGCCTTTCGGCCCCCATCCAGGATTGCGACGTATTCTATCTCAGCCCCCAGGCGGATGCCAACGCCCTGCCCCTGCCTTCGCCCGAGGGCACGCTCTACCTGCGCTTTAGCGGCGAGCAGGCCGTGCGCGCCGCCCTGGCGCGGGGCGAGGATGTGCGCCGCGTATACACCAAGAACCGTCGCTACACCGGCTTGCGCTTTTCCACCCACCTGCACGTGGGCGATTACCACGCGAGCAACCTCATGAGCGAGCTGGCGGATCAGGCCACGGGCATTCACCGCCTGGCCGTGTGCCGGGCGGATGTGGATTCCCTGGGCGCGGCCATCATCTCCGGCTTTGAGCAGAAAAGCGAAGATCCCGTGCAGCGCAACCGCTACGCCACCCTTTCGCGCACGGCCACGCTTTCCCGGCAGCTTTCCCTGTTCTTCAAATTCCATATCAACCAGCTCCTGGGCGGCCTTCCGGGCGAAGCGGGTATGCAGGAGGCGCTGCCCGTATCCATCGTGTATTCCGGCGGAGACGATGTCTTTCTCGTGGGCGCGTGGGATGGCGTGCTGCTGGCCATGCGCCGCATCCATGCCGCCTTTGCGCGCTTCACCGGCGGCAGCCTGAGCATTTCCGCAGGCATCGGCCTGTATGGCGAATCCTTCCCCATCCGCCGGTCGGCCACGCTGACCGAAGAACTGGTGGACGAGGCCAAGGACATGGAAGGCAAAAACGCGCTGGCCCTGTTCGTTCCCAAGCAGGGGCACGCCTACCATTGGGCGGATTTTGAAGCGCGCGTGCTGGGCGAAAAATATGCCTGCGTGAAGCAGTTTTTTGAAAACCAGCTCCGCACAGATGAAGACGAGCGCGGCATGGCGTTCCTCTACCGCCTGCTGGCGCTGCTGCGCAATAGCGGCGAGCAGATCAACGTGGCGCGCTTTGCCTATCTGCTGGCGCGCATGGAGCCGGGCGGGCGGCAGGCCGCCGCGCGCGAGCAATACCGTGCATTTTCCCGGAACATGATGGCCTGGTACCGCCAGCAGGCAGACCGGGCGCAGTTGATAACGGCAATTTACCTTTATGTTTATGAAAAGCGAGGGGACTGAAATGGCTGCAAGAGACAATTATGGCCAGGGCTATGGCGGCAGAAGTACCTACAATCCCTGGGGCCCTTTGCAGGGCAAGCAGGGGCAGAGCGCGCCGCCCGCGCAGTCTGCGCCACCGCCCAAAAAGGCGTTCAACGATGGCAAGCCGGAAGCGCTGCCCGCCAATTTCGTGGACGAGGCGCAGGCGGTGATGAACCGCATCGCCAAATACTCTCCGGACAAGAATGGCCAGGATCGCTGGACCTTTAAAATCACCACCAGCAAAATCCGCAAATTGCTCAGCCTGGTGATGGACATTTACAACGCCGAATGCCGGCGCACGGAAGAAACCCTGCTGGAAAAGAGCGCGCTGGCCGTGCAAATGGCGCGGGCGCACATCGTTTACGAGGCGGGCCGCGATGACGACGTGCGCCAATTTGTGGAAGCGAGCAAGCTGCTCCCCTATATCAAGGGGATTGGCAACAGCCGGGCGAATCTGATTCGCTACACCCAGTATCTTGAAGCGCTTGTGGCCTATCACCGCTATATGGGCGGCAGGGAAAATTGAGGAGGCGGCGGGGATGTACGGAAAAATTTTGATCGAGTTTCAATTGAAGGTGCTCACAGGCATGCACATCGGCGGCAGCGACGCCTTTTCCGCCATCGGCGCGGTGGATAAGCCTGTGATCCGCGATCCCTTGACCAACGAGCCCATCCTGCCCGGCAGCAGCCTGAAGGGCAAGATGCGCACGCTGCTGGCGCGCGCCATTTGCCAGAACATTTTGAAAATGCCGGATTTTTCCAGCGATGACGCGGTGGTGAAGCGCCTGTTTGGCTGCGCGGGAGGGGATACGTGCATACACACGCGCCTGCAATTCAGCGACGCTTTCGTGTGCAACCAGAGCGAATTTAGCGCCATCGGCCTTACGGAAGTGAAGGCGGAAAACAGCATCAACCGCAGCACCTCCATCGCCAATCCCCGCCAGATCGAGCGGGTGAACCGGGGCGTGCGCTTTGCCGTGACCATCGCTTACGACGTGGTGAACGAGGCGGAAATCGAAGAGGATTTCGAGGCCATCTCGCGCGCCATGAAGCTGCTGCAATACGATTATCTGGGCGGGCACGGCACGCGCGGCTATGGCCGCGTGGGCTTTGAGGCACTGCAGCTGACCCCGCTGGAATGCCCCATAGCGCCCGAGCGCCTGGAAGGGTTGCGCAATACGCTGCAAAAAGGGTGTGACCAGCTTGAATTTCAACGTCTATAAATTGCGCTTCACCGCGCCGGTGCATTTCGGCGGGGATAACGCCCTTTCGCTGGAAAGCGCACAGATGCACTTTTGCGCGGATACGCTGTTTTCCGCGCTGTGCCACGCGGCGCTGTTGCAGGGCGGAAACGAGGCCGTGGAACGGCTGTGCGCAACCGCGGCCGCGGGCGATATGCGCCTGAGCGACGGCATGCCCTGGGCGGAAGATCAGAAAGGCGATCAGTTCTATCTGCCCCGCCCCTTTCTTGCGCCCATAAAGCGGGTGGAAACTTCGCCCGATAAGCGCAAGGAGGCCAAAAAGCTGCGCTACCTGCCCGCTGCCGAGATGGAAAAATACCTCTCTTACCTGCGCGGCGAGGGCAGCCTGGATTTTAAAGCCTTATCCCGCCCTTTTGGTGCGATCGAGGAGCGCACGCGCGCCGCTGTGCCCGAGGGCGGGGAAACGGTTCCCTATTTCGTGGGCGCATACCGGTTCGAAGCCAATTGCGGGCTCTATTTCCTGCTGGGCTATGAGGATGCGGCGCTGGAGGGCGAAGTGCACCGCCTCCTGAAGCTGCTGCAGTTCAGCGGCATCGGCGGCAAAATCTCCAGCGGATTTGGCAAATTCCGCCTGGAAAGCACGATCAAGCTGGAATCTTCCAGCAATTCGCAGACGGAATGGCTCGCCCAGGCCCTGCGCGACGCGCAGGCGCCCGTGCAAATCACGCTCTCCGCCTGCCTGCCCGCCGAAAGCGAGCTGGAAAGCGCGTTGGAAGGCGCACAATACCAGATGATCCGCCGGGGCGGCTTCATCCACAATCCTGCCGATACAGGCGCGCCGCGCAAAAAGCGTGGGCAGTGCGTGTTTCAGGCGGGTTCCTCCTTCCGCGCGCGCTTTGGCGGGGAGCTGAGCGCCGTGGGCACATCCGCCGGGCAAACCGTCTATCGCTACAATCGCCCGCTTTGGTTGGGGGTGAAACTGTGAAAACCGAGGCACACCTGCAAACCTATCGCCTTACTTTGCGCACCCTGGGGCCGCTGTTCGTGGGCTCGGGGTACAAATACTACAAGCACGATTATTTGTTCGACCCGCAACGCCTCACTGTTTCCATCCTCCGGGAAGAAGCGCTCTTCCAGTGGCTGGTGGAGAGCGGCAATCTCGACGCCTATGAGAAATTTGTGCTCCACAATAAAAGCAAGGAAAACAAAGACGGGGATGAAAATCTGCAAAATCTCCTCGACCGACTGCACATTTCGCCTCAGGCGCGCGAAAAATTGATCCGCTACACCATCGGCGTGGGAAACGTACTGGATGCGGACCATAGTCTAAAAGAAATCAGCGCATTTGTGCGCAACGGCGCGGGCGAAGCCTATGTGCCAGGCAGCAGCGTGAAGGGCGCGCTGCGCACGGCCATTTTGTTCCGGGAGATTCGCCGTCGCGGTTCCTTACCAGAACAAAAGCGCGGCAAAATTCCGGAGGAAAGTTATCTCAACGTGCTGGCGCAAAATCCCAGGCAGCAGGACAATGCCATCAATAGCCTGCTGCGCGGCCTTTCTGTGTCCGACAGCATGCCTATTTCCGACGCGCAGCTCACACTGGCGCGCAAGGTGGATGTGCGCACGGATGGCATGGAGCAAACGCCCACCGTAGTGCGCGAATGCGTGCGCCCGGGAGTGGAGCTTTCCTTCCAGCTCACGCTGGATCGCTCCATCCTGGGCAACCGGCTGCAGGCCAGCGATATTCTGGCGGCCGTAGCGGAATTTTTCGCCTACTACCGCGCAAAGTTCAACGCCCGCTTCCCTACCATCGACGCAAACGCGCCCACGCGCGGCGCGTATCTCTTCCTGGGCGGCGGCAGCGGCTTCTTCAGCAAAACGCTCGTATACCCCTATATGGGATACGACCGGGCGCTGGGTGAAGTCAGCCGCATGATGCAGAAAAATTTTGGCGGCCACAAGCACGAAGAGGACGTCAGCGAACATGGCATATCGCCCCACATGCTCAAATACGGCCAGAGCGCCCGGGAGCTGCATGAATTTGGCCTGTGCGAGGTGAAGCTGGATTGATTACGCGCTTTCAATTCACGGTTTCCCTGCCCGAGAACACGCAGGCGGACGCTTCCTGGGGATACTGGCTGTATTCCGCGCTGCTGGAGCAAATGCCCGCCGAAGCGGCGGAGTGGTTCCACGAGCAGAGCTTCACACCCCTGAGCCAATATTGGATTGTGGACAGGGCTGCGCCCCGCGCGTGCTGGCGCGTTTCCCTGCTGGGCGACGAAGCCGAAAACCTGCTGCTCGCGCCGCTGGAAGCGCTTTCGCAGCTGAAGCTGCGGGAATGCGCGCAGCCCCTTAAAGTGACCCTGGAAGGGCGCGAACGCTTTGCCACCCTGGGCGAATTTTGGAACCGGGCGGCAGAAATGCCGGATGCGCCTTCGCACCAATTGCGCATATGGACACCCGCTTCCTTCAAAAGCGGCGGGCGGTATGTGATCTTTCCCGAAGCGCGGCTGATTTTGCAAAACCTGGCCATGCGCTGGAATGCCATCGCGCCCCAGGGCGCAATTTCGGATGAAGACGCCTTGCGCATGCTGGAGGAGCGGATCAGCATTCGCGATTACCACCTACAAACCAGCCGCTTCCTCTTGAAAGAGCAGCGCATTCCCGGCTTCAGCGGGCAAATCTGGCTGCAAAGCCGCCTGCCCGCGCCGCTTGCGGAAATCTGGAAACTGCTCCTGCTATTTGCCGATTTTGCCGGGATTGGTATCAAAACTGCGCTCGGCATGGGCGGAACGACGCTCGTGCAAAAAAGCGCGGGACCGGCATAAAACCATGGCCGCGGCACGCATTCGTTCGTGCCGCGGCCATCGAATTCCCAGCCCTTTGCCTCACCCTTGCGCGGGCAGCAATTTTTCGACCAGCGCCCGGGTGATTTCAAAAACCGTGCGCGGGGTATACCGCATCCCCGCAAGATCCATAGCGGCCCTCTGCTTGCCGGTTGCCGCCGTATATGGATAGATGCCGAACAAAAAAGGGAAAAACGCGTATAAGAACGCATCCACGCCGCTCTTCCCCATTTGCGGGAAAAATTTCGCAAGCCCCTGGGCAATGGTTTGCATCGCCTGGGCATAAACCCTTTTAAACGCCACCAGATTTTCCATGCGGCTGTTGCCTTCCAGCTCGTAAAGGTTCATGCTCATCAATTTCAGCATGCAGCCTCTGCCTTCCAACGCGTGCGCGAACGCTTCCGCAAACGCGCCGGATGGCAATGCCGGCCCCGCAAAAATCTCCTGCATATCCGCGATCCACGCCTCGTGCTCGCGCTGCAGCAGGGCGAGGAAAATCTCTTCCTTGGTGTGAAAATAATTGTAAATGGACGTGCGGGTGAAGGACGTCCGTTTCCCAATCGCATCGAGGGTTATTTCCCGAAACCCCATGGTTTTATACAGCGCGGCGCAGGCGTTTACGATTTCTTCTTTTCGCGCTCTCGTGAGCGCTTCCGAACCCACGGGCACGCCCATCACCCCCTATTGCACGCTTTGCCTTAGCATTCGATCAGCTCATACTCGCGCGATCCATAGCCCAGCGCAGCGGCGGCTTCGATGGTGTGGATGCCGTTGCGGCTGTTCACGCGCTCCATAAAATGCTCGCGGCCCGGGTCGCCGGATTGGACGACGAGATCGATGCACGCCTGGTCGATGGCCACCGGGTCCAGCGACGCCAGAACGCCGATATCCTTCATGCAGGGATCCTCCGCCACGGCGCAGCAATCGCAGTCCACGGACAAATTCTTCATTACGTTGATGAAAGCGATCTTTCCCTTAAAGTGCTCCACCACGCTCATGGCCGCATCCGCCATGGCTTCCGGGAAAACCACATTGCTGGCGTGCTGCTTCCAAGTTTCAAAGCGGTCGTCCGTCTTGCCCGCCGAATGGATCAGCGCCTTGCCCGCGCGGGAAGCGCAACCAATGGAGAGTTGCTTCAGCGCTCCGCCATATCCACCAGCCGGATGCCCCTTGAAATGCGCCAGTACGAGCATAGAATCATATTCCAGAATGTGCTTGCCCACCCGGTTTTCCTTCAGCACCTTGCCATTCGGGATGGGCCACACGACGTCCGGCCCTTCGGCGTCCATCAAATCGACCGCAAAATACTTCGTCCACCCATGCTCTTCCAGCAGCTTGCGGTGGGATTCGGTGTTGTCGCGCACGCCTCCCGTAGCGTCGCCATAAGCGGTATTGCACTCCACCACGGTGCCATGCACTTCTTCCACCATGGGCCGCCAGAATTCCGGCCGCAGGTAGTTCTGATTGCCCTTCTCGCCCGTGTGCACCTTGACGGCGATCTTGCCCGGCAGTGCGATATCCAGCTTGCGATACAGTTCCACCACGCTTTCCGGCGTGATCTGCCGCGTGAAGAAAACCTTGGATTTCATAAAGGCCACTTCCCTTTCTCTATCATTCGTCCAAGGCGCCTTTGGCCCACGAGGCCGCGTTCGCGGCATTCACCAGCTTGCCTGGTTTCCACACAGCCAGCGGATACGCCTTTTGCAAGTTCCGCGCCGCGCCATCGATCCCGCTGCCGCCCGAAGTGGCAAAAGGAACGAATACCTTGCCGGAAATGTCCTGGCTTTCCAGAAAGGTGTCCACAATGCGCGGCTCCACATACCACCAAATGGGAAAACCGAGGAAGATAGCGTCATACTGGGACAGATCCGGCACGGCATCCGCCATGGCCGGCCGGCAGGCCGGGTCGTTCATCTCCACAGAGCTGCGGCTCTTTTTGTCCGTCCAATCCAAATCGGCAGACGTGTAAGGCTGCGCCGGCCGGATTTCGAACCGATCCGCGCCCACAGCC
Organism: Candidatus Alectryocaccomicrobium excrementavium; assembly: GCA_018716755.1. Taxonomy (GTDB): domain Bacteria; phylum Bacillota; class Clostridia; order Christensenellales; family Aristaeellaceae; genus Alectryocaccomicrobium; species Alectryocaccomicrobium excrementavium. The sequence continues at coordinate 22,293 of DVJN01000155.1, read as the reverse complement.
TCCGCCACAGCCCGCGCCGCACGAGCTGTCTGTCCGCTGGCGGAAAAATACGCTACCAAAATCTTTTTGCTCATTGCAAACACTCCTTTCCCCTGCGCGATCCGCGCGCGTGGCGAAGCGCGTTTTGCGCGCCGCCCAGCTTTCCATAGCATTCTGACTCTCTGTCAGCATTCATACTATAGCGCCATTCTGACGCAGTGTCAATCCAAATCCGCGAAAAAATCCGGTAAAACTTTTATGGAGCGGCAAGTGCGATACGCCACCCTGTTCTGGCGAAAAAGCCGGGGTTGGGCGCAGTTCTATCCTGCTCCAAACCCCGGCCTGCAATAATACCCCGAGCCCCTTTTGCTAACAGCCGCGCTTGCGGCTGCCTTTCGCCAAAGAAGCCTTATTTCCACGCCGCGCGCCGCGCGCGGCTTTATCTTCCCGATTGCCTTGCGGACGGCGGGCGCGTTCCGCGCCGGATTTTTCCTGCGGCCCCTTGCGCTCAAAGCCGCGCCGGAATTCCGGTGCGCCGGCGTGTTTCCCCCTCTGTTTCCCGCCCATGGGCTGGCGCGCGTCCTGCGCGGTTGCGCGCTTTTCCGGCGCGATGAGGCAATCCCGCCCATAGCCCACCAGATCCATGCGTCCGGCCTGTTTAAGCGCCCGCAAAACCAATGCGCGGTTTTCCGGACGCGAGGCCTGCAAAAGCGCGCGCTGCATGGCCTTTTCGCCGGGCGAGCGGGGCACATACACGCTCTTCATCGTGCGCGGATCCAGCCCTGTATAGTACATGGCCGTGGAGAGCGTACCCGGCGTGGGATAGAAGTCCTGCACCTGTTCCGGGCGCATGTTTTCCCGGCGCAGATAAAGCGCGAGCTCGATGGCGTCCTCCAGCGTGCAGCCCGGATGGCTGGACATGAAATACGGCACCAGATATTGCTTTTTGCCCAGGCGCCGGTTCTCCGCCTCGAAGCGCCGGCGGAATTCCTCAAACACCTGCGGCCCGGGCTTGCCCATCATGGAAAGCGCGTTGGCGCTCACGTGCTCCGGCGCAACCTTGAGCTGGCCGGAAACGTGGTGCTCCGTGAGTTCGCGCAAAAACGCGGGAGACTTGTCCAGCAGCAAATAGTCATAGCGGATGCCCGAGCGGATAAAGACCTTCTTTACGCCTGGCAATGCGCGCAGCTCCCGCAGGATGCCCACAAACTCCGAATGATCCGCGCGGATGTTCTTGCACGGCTGCGGAAACAGGCATTGCCGGTTGGGACAAGCGCCCTTTTGCAGCTGCTTATCGCAGGCAGGGCGGCGGAAATTGGCTGTCGGCCCGCCCACATCGTGAATATAGCCCTTAAATCCCGGCAGGCGCGTGAGCAATTTCCCCTCTTCCACGATGGATTCCCGGCTGCGGGCGGAAACGATGCGCCCCTGATGGAAAGTAAGCGCGCAAAAGCTGCATGCGCCAAAGCAGCCGCGCGTGGCGGCGATGGAAAATTGCACTTCTTCCAGCGCGGGAATGCCGCCATCCTTTTCATACATGGGATGGTATGCGCGCTCGAATGGCAAGCGGTAGACCTCGTCCAATTCCTGCGTGGATAAAGGCATATCGGGCGGATTTTGCAGAAGATAGCGTTTGCCGTGCGGCTGGCACAGTCCCCTGCCGACCACCGGATCCTGCTGGCGGTATTGCTCCAGAAACGCGCGGGCATATGCCCGTTTATCGCGCGCCACTTCCGCCGCCGGGGGGATTGCAATGTAGTTTTCTTCCGGCACGTGCGCCATCACGCAGGTGCCGGGAACGCGCATCTGCTCCACGGGGCGCCCTTCCGCCAGCCACTGGGCAACCTGCAAAATCACGCGCTCGCCCATTCCGAACATCAGCACGTCCGCGCCGCTATCCACCAGAATGGAGTTGCGCACGCGGTCGTCCCAATAATCGTAATGCGCAAAGCGGCGCAGCGAGGCTTCCACTCCGCCGATGGCGATGGGCACATTGCCATACGCCTCGCGGATGCGGTTGCAATACACAATGGTGGCGCGGTCCGGGCGGTGCCCCGCCTGACCGCCGGGCGAGTACGCATCCTGGCTGCGCGGCTTTTTGGCGGCGGTGTAGTGGTTCACCATGGAATCGATGACCCCCGCCGTAACGAGGAAACCCAGGCGCGGCCTGCCAAAGCGCGTGAAATCTTCGCAGGTATGCCAATCGGGTTGCGGCAGCATGGCCACGCGATAGCCATGGGCTTCCAACACGCGCGAAATGATGGCCAGGCCAAAAGAGGGATGATCCACATAGGCATCCCCCGTTACATACACAAAATCCGGCTGTTCCCAGCCCCGCGCGCGCATTTCTTCCGCCGTCACGGGCAAAAACGCCATCACACTGCCTCCTTCGCCACATCCTCCATCACGCCCACGGCGCTTTGCAAAAGTTCTTCCGCCGTGGCGTTTTTCCGGGTATACACCAGAGAAGTGACCGCTCCGCCCTGCAGGCGCAGGCAATCCTCATGCCGGGAAATGGCGTCCGCCAGCTTCACCACATCGATCTTGGCGTTTTGCGCAAAACGCATCACCAGATCGTTGCCCTTTACCGTAACCAGATCAATGCCCATGCGCGAACAATGACTCTTGAGCTGAGCAATATCGATCAGGTTCATCACCGGGCGGCTCGGATCGCCAAAGCGGTCGATCAACTCTTCCAGAATGTCCTCGCGCGCCTCGCGCGAAGTGATGCCCGCAATCTTTTTGTACATTTCCACGCGCAACAGCTCGTTGGAAATGTATTCGTGCGGCACATAGGCGTCCACGCGGATCTCCATACGCGTTTCGATATCGCCCTGGGACGCATCCCCACGCAACTCGCGCACGGTTTCCTCAATCATCTTCACGTACAGGTCATAGCCAATGGCGGCCATATGCCCGCTCTGCTCCGCGCCCAGCAGGTTGCCCATGCCGCGGATCTCCAGATCGCGCATGGCCACGCGGAAACCGGAGCCAAATTCCGTAAATTCGCGAATCGCGCTCAGGCGCTTATCCGCGTTTTCCGTCATCACCTTGTTGGGATTCACGGTGAGATAGGCATACGCCAGCCGGTTGCTGCGGCCCACGCGGCCGCGCAGCTGATACAGTTGCGAGAGCCCGAAGCGGTCCGCGTCGCACACGATGAGCGTGTTGGCGCGCGGCACGTCCAGCCCCGCCTCAATGATCGTGGTGCATAGCAGCACATCGAACTTGCCCTCGTAGAAATCGAGCATCACGTCTTCCAGCGCGTGCTCGCGCATTTGCCCGTGCCCCACGGCGATGCGCGCTTCGGGCACCAGCTTTTTCAGCCGGTTGTACATCGCCTCGATGGTCTGCACGCGGTTGTACAGGAAATACACCTGCCCGCCGCGGGAAAGCTCGCGCAGAATCGCGTCGCGCACCAGGCCATCGGAATATTCCACCACATAGGTCTGCACCGGATAGCGCTCCTCGGGCGGCGACTGCAGCAGGCTCATATCGCGAATGCCCACCATGGACATGTGCAGCGTGCGCGGTATGGGCGTGGCCGAAAGCGTGAGCACATCCACGCTCTTTTTCAGCTTCTTGATGGCTTCTTTGTGCGCCACGCCAAAGCGCTGCTCCTCGTCGACCACCAACAGGCCCAGATCCTTGTATTTCACATCCTTGCCCAGCAGGCGGTGCGTGCCGATGATCACGTCGATCTTGCCTTCCCTGAGATCCTCGAGCACCTGTTTCTGCTCGCCGGGCGTGCGAAAGCGGCTGATGGTGTCCACATGCACGGGAAAGCCATGGAAGCGGTTCATCATCGTGGCGTAGTGCTGCTGCACCAGGATGGTGGTCGGCGCGAGCAGGGCCGCCTGCTTGCCGCTCATCACGGCCTTGAAAATCGCGCGCAGGGCCACCTCCGTTTTGCCATAGCCCACATCGCCGCACAGCAGGCGGTCCATCACCTTGTCCGACTCCATGTCGCGCTTGATCTCCTGAATGGCCACCAGCTGATCCGGCGTTTCCTCATAAGGAAAGCTCTCCTCAAATTCCCGCTGCCACGGCGTGTCCGGCTCGAAGGCATAGCCCTTGACGGACGCGCGCTCGGCATAGAGCTTGACCAGTTCCCCGGCCAGCTCCCGCACGGACGCCTTGGCCCTGGCCTTTTGGCGCTGCCAATCGCCGCCGGAAAGGCGGTTAATCTTGGGCGCTTCGCCCTCGGAACCAATATACTTCTGCACGCGGTCGAGCTGGTCGACCGGTACGTAGAGCTTATCCGCGCCCTGATAGCGAATGTGCAGAAAATCGCGGTACACGCCCTCGCTCGCCAGGCGCACCGTGCCCATGTATTGGCCGATGCCGTGATCCTCGTGCACCACATAATCGCCCACGCTCAATTCGGTAAACGCGGCAATCTTCTCGCCCGAATGCGCGCGCGTGCGCGTCCGCTGCTTGTTCGCGCCGAAAATATCCGTTTCCGAGGCGACATAGAGCTGGACTTCGGGATACTGGAACCCCTTGGTGAGCGCGATGGGCAAAATGGCCGCTTCCCCGGCCACCAGGCGCTGTGGCGGCTCCTCGTAAAACTTCGCGGGGCAATCGAACCCGGCCAGCGCGTGCGCGAGCCGCTCGCCGCGCGCCACGCCGCCCGCCAGCAGTGCAATGCGGTAGTTCTGCTGGCGCAATTCGTTCACGCGCTGCGCCAGCAGCTTCACGTTCCCCGCGTAGCCCATGGCGGGCAGCGATTCGAACTTGATCAGCTGCGTGGGGCGGAAATCGCTCACCGTGCGCAAAAATCCATCCAGCAGCACGATGGGCCGTCCATCCAGTCCCGCGATCAGCTCATCGTAGGACAAAAGCAGCTTCGCCTGCTCGCCAAACGCCTCGCCGCGCTCCAGCGCCACCTTGAAGTGCTCGGCAAATTCCAGCGCCCGGTTTTCGCAGCGCTCGCGCAGGCGCGCAGGCTGATCCAGCGCGAGGATGGGATGATCCGCGTAATCGACGATCGTTTCCGTGTGATCGTATAAAATGCCCATCAGGGAGGACAGTGCATCCGAATGCCGGCCGTGGCGCAAGGCGTCTACCACGCCCATATAGCCGCTTTTGGCGGAAACGGGCGGGGCGGGCGGCGCCGCCTTTGGCGCCGCGGCCTTTTCGCCCGCCTTGCCCTTTTTCCCCTTCGCGGGCAAATCAAATGCGTCCGGCAGATCGCCCTCATCGTCAGACAGGGCAAAAATGTCCTCAAACGGAGGCAAATCAAATTCCTTTTCGATCTCCCGCTGGCGATTGACGGCCGGCTTTTCCCCCTGGCCGGCGGCCAGCGGCTTCGCCAGCCGGTCCGCCGCCGCGCCCGCTTCCTCCGCAGAAAGCAGGGTTTCGCTGGCGGGATAGAAAATAACCGATTCGCGCTTGCCCACCGAGCGCTGGGTGAGCACGTCAAACTCGCGCAGGGAATCGATCTCATCATCGAAAAATTCCAGGCGCACAGCCGTCGTCGCGCCTACGGGGAAGGCATCCACAATGCCGCCGCGCACAGCGAACTGCCCGTGCGCCTCGACCATGTGCACGTTCTCATACCCGGCCGCCGCCAAACGTTCGGTGAGGTCGTGCGGATCGAGCCGGTCCGTCTGCGAAACACGAATGATATGCTTTTCAAATTGCTCGCGCGGCATCAGGCGGTGCATCCACGCGTCTGCCGGTAAAACGAGCGCGCGCAGCTGACCCGTCACCAGGCGCCCAATCGTTTCCAGCCGCCGGATGGTGAGATCGCGGCTGGACGCGGCACTGCGCATAAAGGAAACTTCCCGTGCCGGCAGCAACGCCGCTGCGCCGGGAACCAACGCGTTCATGTCCTCCACAACGCGCTGGCCCACGATGTCGTTTGGCACGACGGCGATCAGGGTGCGCTCCGTTTCCTCCATCAGCGCGGCGAGCGCGTGCGTGCGCTGTGATTCCTCTATGCCATACGCGTAAGCGGCGCACGCGCCCGATGCAACCGCGTTTTTGAGCGCGGCAAAACTCCCTGAGCCGCGCAGCGGCTCAAGAAGGCAGGAAATCTGGTGCTCAGTCATGCTTCCTCCCGGTGGGCAAAATCCGCGGGCTGTGTAGACGCAAACTGCTGCGCCCGCGCAAACCCGTCTTTGACAAACGTTTCAACGCATTCCGCCGCAAACAAATACGCCTGAAAAGCGGTTTTGCGGTCCTCCGGCGTGTCATAGCCGCTGATGACAAAGTCCTTCATGTCCCAATGTTCCGGTGGCCTGCCAATGCCCACGCGCAGGCGGGGAAAATCATCGCGTCCCAGGAGATACAGGATATTGCGCATGCCATTGTGCGTGCCCGCGCTGCCCTTGGGGCGAATGCGCACCCGGCCAAAGGGCAAATCCACATCGTCGTAAACCACGAGCAATTCCTGCGGCTCGACCTTATACCAGTTCACCAGCTGCGTCACAGCCTCGCCGCTCAAATTCATATACGTCTGCGGCTGCGCGAGCGCCACGCGCACATCGCCTATGCGGCCTTCCCCCACTTTCGCCTTGCAACGGGTGCGGTTCAGCTCGATATGGTTGCGCGCCGCCAGGATTTCCACCACGTCAAATCCCACGTTGTGCCGGGTGCGCGCGTACTTCGCGCCAGGATTGCCCAGGCCCACAATCAAAATCATCGTTTTCCTCCCAATGGCCCAAAAAGTGCCCGCCGCCAGGCCGCCTTTTTCCCATCTTTCCATGAAGAACGGCCGGGGGCGGGCGCAGCTTCTCTATCTCAGCCAAACATATCGCTGATGGGCAGTTGTTCATAAATGCGGTCGATCGCCGTGGCGAACGTTTCCGCCATCGACAGCACACGGATCTTGCTCACCGGGCCAGCCGACGGCAGGCGAATCGTATCCGTGCACACGATTTCCTCTATCACGCTCTTATCCAGCCGCTCCAGCGCGGGCCCGGAAAAAACGCCGTGCGTACAGCAGGCGTGAATTTCCTTGGCGCCCTTTTCCGCGATGGCCGCCGCCGCGCCGCACAGCGTGCCGGCCGTGTCGATCATATCGTCCACCAGCAGAGCGCGCTTGCCCTCCACATCGCCGATGATGTTCATCACCTCAGACATGTTCGCCTTGGGCCGCCGCTTATCCACAATGGCCAGCGGCGCGTTCAACCGGCTGGCAAACTGGCGCGCGCGCGAAACGCTGCCCAGATCGGGCGAAACGACCACCAGATCGTCGCCATCAAAGCGGCGCTCCAGATAGTGGGCGGCCAGGATGGGCGCGCCGAGGATATGGTCCACCGGGATATTGAAATACCCCTGCACCTGCGCCGCGTGCAGATCCATGGTGAGCAGCCGCGTCGCGCCCGCCGTGGTAATCAGATCTGCCACCAGCTTGGCCGTGATCGGGTCGCGCGGATGCACCTTGCGGTCCTGCCGCGCATAGCCATAATAGGGCACGACGGCAGTGATCCGCTCCGCAGAAGCGCGCTTGGCCGCGTCGATCATGATCAGCAGTTCCATCAGATGGTTGTTCACCGGGCGCGAAAGCGGCTGGATGATAAACACATCATGCCCGCGCACGGACTCCTGAATTTCGCAGCAGATTTCCCCGTCGGAAAATGTGGAAACATTGGCCTTGCCCAGCGGGATGCCCATGTGGCGGGCGATCCCCGCCGCAAGTTCCGGATTGGCGTTCCCCGTGAATACCTTGATGGAAGACCGGTGCCGATTCATTCGCTCTCGCCGCCTTTCGTATGCTTTCTTTCATTGTATGCCAATTTCATGCGCATGTCAAGCAAAAAAGCCCGTGCGGGAAAAATCGTCCGTGCGCCTCGGAAAGGCAGCCCTTCCATCCCCCGCAGTCCGCCCTTTCCAGCAGGCCTCAATACTCCTCAAAACTGTCCTGCGAGGTATATTTCCCGGAAGAAAAGTGCGTGAGCATCGCCGCCACAAAGGCCTCCTCGTTGTGCGCTTCCAGGGCGTGCACAATCTTTTCGTGCTTGATGACGGTATCGTCCAGATACTTGAATTTTTCTTCCTTCTGAAAATTCTCATCCACCGACCAGATAGCGTCCATCAGGGAAAGCAGCGTGGGATTGTTCAGCCGGCTGAAGAGCGCCATATGGAAGTCCTTATCGTCCGCGTGGAAGAAAATGTGCTGCTGCCATTCGTGCTTGATGCGTTCCAAAATCTCGCGAATGTGCGCGATGTCCTCCGGCTTGAGAGAATGGTACGCCTCCCGCATATAGGCGAGTTCCAGCTTTTTGCGGATCATGAGCATTTCGCGAATCGCCTTGGAATCCTCGCCCACCGTGAAAAACATGACGTTCTGGAACACAAAATCCAGGCTGAACGCCTTGAGTTCCGTTCCGCGCCCCGGGCGCGACTGCGCCATTCCCATCAATTCCATGGACTTGATGGCTTCCCGCAAAACGTTCCGGCTCACACCCAGCATTTCGCACATGGCCTGTTCCGACGGCAATAAATCCCCCGGCTGCAAATTGTTTCGGGTGATATAGGCTCGAATCTCGCGAAATGCCTGGACATATAGCTTATCGTGTTGCATGGATGCTGTCTCCTCCATTGATATTCTTTTTCTATTATAATCATTTTTGGGTTTTCTGTCAACCGCTCCCACGTTGAATCGCCAGCGCAGGAAACAGCCGGCATATGATCTGCCCGTCCTCGGGCGAAAAAGGCGCCGCTAAGCGCGCGAAGCGGGGATTCCCCTGGCATATGTGCCAGCTTGCGCGCGCCACATGCGGGCATACAGGCCATTTTTGCGCAGGAGCGCTTCGTGCGTTCCTTCTTCCGCAACGCGGCCGCCTTCCAGCACGCAGATGCGGTCTGCGAGCGTGACCGTGGACAGCCGGTGCGAAATGAACAGCGAGCTTTTTCCCGCGGCATTTTCCGCAAAAGTGCGGTTAAAACGCGCTTCGGCGAGCGGATCAAGCGCGGCGGAAGGTTCGTCCAGCACCAGGAAGGGGCGCTCGTGATACAGTGCGCGCGCTGTGGCGAGCCGCTGGGCCTGCCCGCCCGAGAGCACGGTACCCTGCGAAACGAATTCCCGGGTCATCTGCGCGGCGAGCGGCACGGAATCCGGGAAATTGGCCCGGCGGAGCGCCGCCATTGCGCGCGCTTCGTCGACTTCCACGTCCATCGCCACGTTTTCCGCGAGGGACGCCGCAAAAATGTGAAAATCCTGCATGGCTGTGGCGAACAGCGCGCGGTAACGCGGCAAATCGTATTCCCGGATGGGCACGCCATCCAGCAGAATCGCGCCTTCGGCCGGCTCGTACAACCGCAAAAGCAGTTTCACGATCGTGGATTTTCCCGCGCCGTTTTCGCCCACCAGAGCCAGCTTTTCGCCCGGCCGCAAGGTAAGGTTCACGCCCTTGAGCACCGGAACGCCAGAATCATAGGCAAAGCCTACGTTTTGCAATTCCAGCGTGCCATGGCTGGGCGGCAGGCGCGTGCCGCTGGCTATATGGCTTTGCGTTTCATAAAATGCGCGCAAATCCCGGGCATACAGCGCGTGCGAAGCCATTTCCGGCAGCAGGACGGCGATATCGCGCATGCGCCAGATGGTATTCTCCGTGGCAAACGCCAGCGAAAGCATGCCGCCCACGCTGATGGAATGGCGCACCAACGCGGCAAACGCCAGATAGCCGTACACGCCGCCGTTGAGGATCAGTTGTTCCGTGGCGAGTTCGTCGATCAGGCCCAGGCGCAGCAGGCGGCGTCCGCTGGCAAGCCGCTGATCGCGCGCGCCCGTAAGCGCGCGGTTAAGCATGGCGAATACCGGCCCGGCAATGGGGAAAACGCGCAGCTCCTTGGCGAAATCGGGAAGCGTGAATATGCGCTGCGCGCTCTCGCGCCGCCGTTCATGCGGCTTGAGCGCGGCATCGCAATCGTGTGTGATATGGGCGCGGCGCGCGTCGATGAGCAGGGAAACCGCCACATAGAGCGCGACGGGTAAAAAGGCGTAGGGTTCGAGCGACGCGATTGCGCCTGCGTATCCCGCCGTCATCAGCAATGTGGAAAACAGGCGCACGGCCGTGTCGAACGCCTTCATGGCACGCTCGTCCGCTTCGCGCGCGGCCAGCACAAAGGCGTCGCCAAAGCGGGGATCGTCGTAATGGGCCAAGTCCACGCTGGCGGCTTTTTCATACAGCGGCGGAAGCGCGGCTTCGCGCAGGCGCACGAGCGCGCGCGGCCGCAGGCATTTTTCCTGCAAGGCGCGCAAGGTAAAGCGCGCGCACAGCAGCGCGGCCATCAGCGCCAGCACGGAACAAATTTCGCGCAGCGGAGCGCGGCGGGCGAGCGCGTCCGTAAGATAACGGGGCATCAGCGCATTCGCCGCCACGTTGTCCGCCGCGATCAGGATCGCCGTGCATACGGTGAGCGCCGCGTAGCCTCGCGCGTGCCGGAATACGATTTTCAAAAGGTATGCGTTGTCTGCGAGGATGGCCTTAAGTTTCATGAGGCGCGCCCTCCTTTCGGTATCGTTCTGCCTGGGCAAAAAAGAGCCGGGCATACGCGCCGCCGCGCGCGAGCAGTTCTTCGTGCGTGCCCTGTTCAGCGATGGTTCCATTTTGCATCATCACCACGCGGTCCACCCATTTAACGCTGGTCAACCGGTGGGAAATGAAGATGGTGGTGCGCCCGCGGCTGCCTTCCCGGAGGGCCGCAAACAGCGCTTCTTCCGCCAGCGGATTGAGCATGGCGCTGGGTTCATCCAAAATTGCGATGGGCGCGCCGGAGGCAAAAACCCGCGCCGCAAACAGGCGCTGCGCCTGGCCGCCGGAGGGGTTCCAGCCGTCCGCGTCGAATTCCCGCGTAACCGCGCGCGATGGCGCGAGCCCCGCAAGCCCCGCGCGATTCAGCGCTTCGCGCACGGCTTCTTCGCTTTCGACGCGGCCTGCGCGCACATTTTCGGAAACGCTGAAGGGATACAGGCGCGAATCCTGAAACGCCACGGCGAATTGCGCGCGCAGGGAATCGAGCCGGTAGGCGCAATAGGGCCTTCCATCCAGGAGAATCTCGCCCGCCTCTGGATCGTACAGCCGCAGAAGCAGCTTTACGAGCGTGGTTTTGCCCGCGCCGTTTTCGCCCACCAGCGCGATGCTTTCTCCCCGGCGGAGCGTGAGCGAAACGCCCGTGAGCGCGGCGCGCTTTGCGCCGGGGTAGGAGAACCGTATATCCTTTAGCATGATTTCGTTTTGAAAGGCGCAGGGTTCGCTGCCGCCGCGCACACGGACTTCCTCGCGCATAAACGCGTCCAATTGCCCGGCGGCGTGCGCCTGCTTGCGCAAGGTGGCGATGTGCTCCCCACTTTTTTCCACAAACCAGACCACATTGTTGATCGCGCCGGAAATCGCCGCGAAATCGCCCAGCGTAAACGCGGCGCACGCAAGGTAGCGCCAGGCCGCGTAGCCATACAGGCCCGCATACAGCACCACGCGCAGCAAAAATTCCGCGCCAATTTCATAGAGGGCAATGCGCCAGCCGCGTTCCCGGGCCACGCGCATCAGCCCTGCGCACCCTTCCCGAAAGCGCGCCGCCGCGATTTTGCCCGCACCGGTGAGGCGGATTTCCTGCGCGTATTCCTTCAGCAGGGAAACGCGCCGCGCATACGCCGTGCGCCGCCGGTACGGTTCGCACGCTTCTTCCATGCGCCCTTCCAGCGCGCCTTTTTTGCGCTGCCAATGTAGCGCCAACGCAGCGGGCAGCGCGATGAGCGGAAGGAGCGTTCCATCCACCCAAACGACGTAGAGCGCGTTGGCAACGAGTATAAATGCCGTGGCGAGCAGATCGCTCATGGCGTCCAGCGCCGCCAGGGCGCTTTCGCGCGCGGTTGCCGCGGCGCGGCCCATGCGGTCGTAATAGCCGCTGTCCTCAAAGCAGGCGAGATCCGCGCTGGCCGCTTTTTGATATACCGAGGCTGCCAGCGCCTGCTCAATGGCACAGTCGCTGCGCGGCACGAACCGGTGCTCGTACCAGCCTTTAAGAAGGGTATTCGCAACGCCCATCGCGCAAAACACCGCCAGCAGGCCCAGTACGCTTTCAAAGGAAGCGCGCGCCTGGATGGCGTTCACCAGTTGCCGGAACAGAACAATCGTATAAAACGCGCCATAGCAATAGCTCAGGCCGTACACAGCGGCCTGCACAGCCACGCGCGCCGCAGCGTTTTTGCCCCCAAGGCGCAAAAAAATCTGACATCTCCACATGTGCTTTATCCTCCATGGCATAGAAAAAACCTCCGACAGCACACTGCCGGAGGCTCCATCGCATTTTCTATCCATCGGCACGCCAACCACACCACGCGCCTTTGGCCGTGGAGCAGGAGGAAACGGCGCGAAAATCCTTCGCGCCAGCGGCAAACACCGCCAGCGCCAAAGCGCCGCCTATGGCCGATGGGAAACGGGCGCTATGCCCGCGCATTTGGCTCCACACAATGTCCCATCTTTCTTGCATGCGTGGAGCAGAGCGTTTGCCGGAAAAAAAGAGGCATTTTCATCACCGGTTTTATCATAACATGCTTGTTCTCCGTTGTCAAGCCAAATTTGAGCCTTGCATCACGCAGGCCCGGTGCCCGCCTCCTCGGCCGCAAATTGTAGGATGAATTTTTTGCTTATTCCCTCTCCATTCTCACAATTTCAGCAATTTCTGGGGGCAATTTTCAAGTTTCACGAAATATCTCTATGGAAATGTAGGATAAAATGATTGACAAATTCACGGCATATGGTATAATACCGGTAGAACTACATTCCAGCAAAGATTGGGAGGGAACGCCATGCTCGGAAAAATCACCCTGGACATACCGCCCTCGCCGGGCAATCCCCGTAACAGTGAAGGTGCCATGCTACGCCGGAAGGATGGAAGCATCCTCTTTGTGTACTCCCATTTCCCAGGAAGCGAAGCGGCGGACGACTCGACCGCAGACCTGCACGCGATGGTTTCAAACGATGAGGGCGAGCATTTTTCGCCCCTGGGCCTGGTGGTTTCCCACGAGGAAACCCAGGCGAAGAACGTGATGTCCGTTTCCCTTTTGCGCATGGAAGATGGCAGCATTGGCCTGTTTTATCTGGAACGCAAGAGCGAATCCGATATGCGCATGATCCTGCGCCGCTCCGCGGATGAGGGGCGCACCTGGTCGCAGCCATCCGTCTGCATGCCCTATCCCGGGCATTACGTGGTAAACAACGATCGCATTGTGCGCCTGGCGAGCGGCAGGATCTACCTGCCCTGCGCGCTGCACCGCCGCGTCGTATGCGACGATGGCTCCGTGTATTTTGACAGCCGTTCGGAGTTCGTTGGCGTGTATTCCGATGATGACGGGCACACATGGCATGAAGGCCCGGGCAAGTGCGTGCTGGCCCCCGCCGGAGCGAGCAAAACCGGCATGCAGGAGCCGGGTGTGGTGGAAATGGGCGCCGGCGTGCTCTGGGGCTGGGCGCGTACCGACCTGGGCCGCCAATATGAAACCTTTTCCATGGATGGCGGCGAAACCTGGACGCCCGCTTCGCCATCCGCCTTTACGGGCCCCATATCGGCCCTGTCCATGAAACACCTGCCCGACGGCACACTGCTGGCCGTGTATAACCCCATTCCCCTGTACAACGGCCGGCCGGTTCATGTAAATGGCGTGTGGACCGGGGGCAGAACGCCGCTGAGCCTGGTGCGCCTCCGCGGTCACGCGCGCGGAGAACTGCAGCCCACCGCCATTGAAGACGACCCCGGCAGCGGCTACTGCTACATCTCCCTTTTCCTCGCGAACGACGGCGTACTGCTCTCCTACTGTGCCGGTGGCCTGGGAGACGGTGCCTGCCTCAACCGCCTGCGCGTCCGCAAAATCCGCTATGAGGAATTGCCCGCGCCGGTTTAAATCCACTCAAAGCAAATGGGAGGGATCTTTTAACCATGGAACGCAAAGCATTGGAAGGATACCGCCGCGAAATTCGCGCGCAGCTGGGTGCGTGCGTGGATTTCTGGCTGAAAAATGGTCTGGATGAGGAATATGGCGGCGTGCTGACCTGCCTGGACCGGACGGGTAACGTGTTTGCCTCTGACAAAAGCGTATGGATGCAAGGGCGCTGCGGGTGGACGTTCGCCCGCCTGTGCGCGCTGTATGGCAAGCGCGAGGAATGGCTGCGCGCAAGCAAAAGCTGCATCGATTTCATCGAGGCGCATTGCGTGAACCACGCCGCCGGTGGCAGGCTCTATTTCACTGTCACGCGCGAAGGCAAGCCGCTTCGCCAGCGCCGGTATTGCTTCTCGGAAGGCTTTGCCATGATGGCAAATGCCGAATACGCTGCCCTCACCGGCGACGAAGCGTGCCTGGCCCGCGCGCGCAAGTATTACGACATGGTCTGGCACCTCAACAACGGCGGAGAAGACCCCGTGGGCATGGGGGCCAAAACCGACCCCGAGACGCGCCCGGCCCGCGCCCTGGCCGATCCCATGATCTATTTGAACATGACGAGCGTGATGCGCCGCTGCGATGCGGAAAAACGCGCGCTGTACGACGAACGCGCACGCGCCTGCGTCAGCGCCATCGGCCTGCACATCAAGCCCGAACTGGGCTGCACGCTGGAAACCGTGCGCCCCGATGGGCAAACCATGACGGACTGCGTGGCCGGGCGCGTGGTCAATCCCGGGCACGATATCGAATGCGCCTGGTTCCTGCTCGAGCAGGCCGCTTATGCCAAAGAGCCATCCATCCTGGAGACGGCGAAAAACATGTTCGATATGGCGGTCAAGATGGGCTGGGATGAGGAATATCAGGGCCTTTTCTACTTTGTGGACGCGCTCGGCCATCCACCCGAGGCCTACGAGCACGATATGAAGCTGTGGTGGCCGCACACCGAAATGCTCATCGCCTCGCTGATGCTCTATCGCGACACCGGCGACGAAACCTATGCGCAGTGGTTCCACCGCGCCTGGGAATACAGCATGCGCGTGTTCCCCGACCGCGATTACGGCGAGTGGTACGGCTACCTGCGCCGCGATGGAAATCCCACCCTGCCCGCCTGCAAAGGCTCAACCTATAAAGGGCCATTCCATTATCCGCGCATGCTGATGATGGTGGATCAGTTGCTGGGCGAACTGCTCGCAAAAGCATAACCATTGTGCAAAAGGGCTTTGGCAATTCGTGCCAAAGCCCTTTTGGGATGGAATCTTCCGGTGCAGCGTTTCCCCTTTTAAATTTTAAAACCGAATCGGCTCCACTTCCACGCCTTCGTGAAAGCGCTCCATATTCCGCACGCGCACGAGAGGACGCACATTGTGCGCATGGCGCAAATGCAGTTCCCGCGCCGCCACCATCACGCCCACGCCCACCACATGCGCCTGGAATTCGTTCACCAGATCCGCCATGCCATTGAGCGTGCCGCCATTTTTGGCAAAATCATCCACGATCAAAATCCGCTGGCCCGGGGCGATGGCCCGGCGCTCGAGCGTCATGGTTTCCACGCGGTCGCCATTGGGCCCGGCGACATAATTGATCTTCACCGCCGACCCCTCGTATGCGCGCGAATCGCGCCGGGCGATGAGCAGGGGCACGCTGAGGTGCTTAGCCGTCATCAAAGCGATGGGAATGCCCTTCGTTTCCATGGTGAGCACGGCCTCAGGCTGTTCCGGCAAAAACAGCGTGGCGAAAATGGCGCCCACGCGCGTCGCCATTCCCGGGTCGCTGGACAGATCCGAAGTGTACAAAAAGCCGCCCGGCAAAATGCGGGCCGGATCCCGCAGGCGCTCGCTCAGCGAAAAAACCGTCTCCTCCATCTGCGCGCGGCTGAGGATGGAACGGTAGCGCACGCCCCCCGCCGCGCCCGGCACGGTTTCGATGGCGCCGCCGCCATACTGGCCAAACGCTTCCGCGAGCAGCGTAATATCCTCGCTGATGGTCGATTTTGCGGCCCCAAAAAGGCTGGCGAACTCGTTCAGAGTGTGGATTTGATTGGGCGTATCCGTAAGCCGCTGGGCGATTACGGCCATGCGCACATTCCGCTTCACTTTCTCCATGGCGGCGTCCTCCCAAAAAAGCCGAACATTTCTGCCTATTATAATTCATAATATGTTGGTTTTTCCATCTCTCCCGGATAAAATCCGCTCGCAAATTGCATTTTTAACATAATAGAACCAGATTTCCACGCAATTCCTCTAGATAGCTTGACATTGCATAGCGTATAATGGTTTATCGGCATGGAAGGAGCGGTGGATGTGAGCATCGATCTGAAACAATACGTGGGCAAAAGGGTGCATTTCATCGGCGCGGGCGGTTGCTCGATGAGCGGCCTTGCGCGGCTGATGCAGCAGCTGGGAATGGAAGTCACTGGCTCGGACCGCACCGCTTCACACAAAACCGATGCGCTCGCGCAGGCGGGCATCCCCGTGCAGATCGGGCACGAGGCGGACTTGGTGCGCAATGCGGATCTGGTGGTGTATTCCGCCGCCATCGCGCCGGACAACCCCGAGCGCGCCGCCGCGCGGGAACTGGGCATTCCCCAGATCGAACGCGCGGAACTGCTGGGGCTGCTCTGCCGCGAGCACGTTTGCCCCATCGGCGTGAGCGGCACGCACGGCAAAACCACCGTTACGGCAATGATCGCGCAGGTAATGTGCGAAAACGGCCTGAACCCCACCGTGCACGTGGGGGGAGAGCTGGATGCCATCGGCGGCTCCACGCGGCTGGGCGGCCGGGAATATTTCCTGTGCGAGGCATGCGAATTCAACCGGACATTCCTCCAATTCGAGCCCAAAATCGCTCTGATCCTCAACATCGATGAAGACCATCTCGATTGCTACCGCGATATCGACGATATCGAGGCCGCTTTCCTGCAATTTGCCCGCCTGGTGCCGCATTACGGCTTTGTAATTGGCTGTGGGGACGACGCGCGCGTGCGCCGCGTGCTTTCTCAGCTTTCCTGCCGCACGCGAACCTACGGCATTGAGCCGCAAAACGAAATCCGCGCGGAAAACCTTTCTTACGACGAAGTGGGCTGCGCCTGCTTCACGGCCACGCTGTTCGGCCACCCGCTATGCGAAGTGGAGCTGAAAGTGGCGGGCGAGCACAATGTAAAAAACGCGCTGGCCGCCATCGCGCTGGCCGAAAAGCTCAGCCTGCCCATGCACGCAGTGGCCGAGTCCCTGGGCCGCTTTGCGGGCGCGCACCGGCGCTTTGAGCTGACCAGCGTGACCGACGGCGTGCGCGTCTATCAGGATTACGGGCACAACCCCACCGAAATCAAAAACGCGCTGGCCATTGCCAAGCTTCAGCCGCACCAGGAGCTATGGTCCGTGTGGCAGCCGCACACCTATTCGCGCACGAAATCCCTTTTCCAGGGCTTTGTAGAAACCTTTGACCCGGTGGATCACCTGCTGATCACCGATATCTGCGCCGCCCGCGAAAGCGATCCCGGCGATATATCGAGCGAAATGCTCATTGCCCCCATCCGCGCGCGCGGCGTGGACGTGCACTATACGCCCACGTTCGACGATGCGGAAGCTTACCTTCGATCCCACTGGCAGCCGGGCGATCTTGTGGTGACCCACGGCTGCGGGGATATAGATCTGCTCAACGAGCAAATTGCCCTTCACGGGGACACAAAGGAGGTCGTATAAATGTCAGATCCCATTCAAACCGTCGCCATGCGAATATGCGATCTGCGGGATATTGCCGGTCTTTCCCAGGAACAGGTTGCCGAACGCGCAGGTGTGCCGCTGGAAGAATATATAGCCTATGAAGCGGGCACGCGCGATTTTTCCTTCAGCCACCTGTTCAACATTGCCGGGGTTCTCGGCGTGGATATTTCCGATTTGCTCACCGGCGAAAGCCCCAAGCTGAAGGGATATATCCTCACGCGCGCGGGAAAGGGCCTCGCGTTTGAGCGCCGCAAGGCGTATCAATACGAGCATCTGGCCTACAATTTCCGCGATAAAAAGGCCGAGCCCTTTATGGTCACAGTGGATTACGACCCCAGCGGCAAGGAAAAGCCGGCGCATTCGCATGAGGGCCAGGAATTCGATTATGTGCTGGAAGGGCACATGAAAATCGTGTTGGGCGGGAATGATGTGTATCTCGGCCCGGGCGATTCCATCTATTACGATTCCGCCATCCCCCATGCCATGTACGCGGTGGATTCCGATTGCCATTTCATCGCGGTGGTCATCAAGTAGGAGGACGGACTTACATGGCGTTTTACGAGCAATTTCTGGATCAGACCAAGTTTGGTTCGTATGAAGATTATCTGAAGAACTTCCACGTGAACGTGCCGGAGAATTTCAACTACGCGTTCGACGTGCTGGACAAAATCGCCGAAGCGGAGCCGGACCGCACCGCTCTCGTGTGGGAGCATGTGGACGGCCGCGAAAAGACGCTGACCTTTGGCGATATCGCGAAAAAATCCAACCAGGCCGCGCGCGCGCTGCAAAAAATGGGCATCCATAAGGGCGACGCCGTGATGCTGGTGCTCAAGCGGCACTATTCCTTCTGGTATACCATCATGGCACTGCACAAGCTGGGCGCGATCACCGTGCCCGCCACGCACCTGCTCACCAAGAAGGACATCGTGTACCGCGCGGACGCGGCAGATATCAAAATGATCATCGCCGTGGACGACGGCGCATTCCCCGCCCATGCGGACGAGGCCGTGGGCGATTGCCCCACCCTCGAAAAGCTGGTGATCGTGGACGGCGCGCGCGAAGGCTGGGAACAGCTCGATCTGGACGGCGAGAGCGACGCTCCTCTCGAGCGCCCCGTGCTCGCGCCCGATGACATCATGCTGCTCTACTTCACCTCCGGCACTTCGGGTATGCCCAAGATGGTGGCGCACAATTTCGCCTACCCGCTGGGGCACATTCAGACCGCGGTCTACTGGCAGCAGTGCATTGACGGCGGCTTGCACCTCACGGTTTCGGAAACCGGCTGGGCCAAAAGCGTGTGGGGCAAGCTCTATGGACAGTGGATGGCGGGCAGCGCCGTGATGGCGTACGATTTTGAAAAATTCATCCCCAAAAACATGCTGGCCATCCTGGAAAAGCACCGCGTGACCACCTTCTGCGCGCCGCCGACCATCTATCGCTTCATGCTGCTGGAAGACGTTTCTCAATACGATCTTTCCGCCCTGAAGCATTGCTCCATCGCGGGCGAGCCGCTCAGCCCCGAGCTGTATAACAAGTGGAAGGAGCAGACCGGGCACGAGCTGTATGAGATCTATGGGCAAACCGAGCTGTGCGTCACCATTGGCACCTTCCCCTGGATGAAGATCTGCCCCGGCTCCATGGGCAAACCTTCGCCCCTGTTCGACGTGGACCTGATCGACGACGACGGCAACACCTGCCCGCCCGGCGTGGTGGGCGAAATCGTGGTGCGCGTGCGCAAGAACCCGCCGCCGGGCATGTTCATGGGCTATTACCGCGATCCCGAGCGCACGAAGAGCGTGTGGTCGGATGGCATCTATCACACGCTGGATCTGGCCTGGCGCGATGAGTGGGGCTATTTCTGGTATGTGGGCCGCGCGGACGACGTGATCAAATCCTCCGGCTACCGCATCGGGCCGTTCGAAGTGGAAAGCGCGCTGCTGGAGCATCCTGCCGTGATGGAAACGGCCATCACCGCCGTGCCC
The DNA here is from genome assembly GCA_018716755.1 of Candidatus Alectryocaccomicrobium excrementavium. GTDB lineage: Bacteria > Bacillota > Clostridia > Christensenellales > Aristaeellaceae > Alectryocaccomicrobium > Alectryocaccomicrobium excrementavium. The sequence goes on along the minus strand of DVJN01000155.1, from coordinate 2,719 downwards.
GACCCGGTGCGCGGCCAGGCCGTGAAGGCGACCATCGTGCTCAACGCGGGCTACGTGCCCAGCGACGAGCTGAAAAAGGAATTGCAGGACCATGTGAAGCGCACGACCGCGCCCTATAAATATCCGCGCATTGTAGAATTCGTATCGGAACTGCCCAAGACCATCTCGGGCAAGATCCGGCGCGTCGCAATCCGCGAAGCAGGGGAAAAGAAGGAATGAAGCGATTTTTGCTGATATTGCTGGCCGCCATGCTGGTGTTCCTGGGCGGCTGTTCCGGTGAGGAGGACGAGGGCCCGGCGGCAACGCCCACGCCCACGCCCGCCCCATCGCCCACGCCCGTGGTCCGTCTCTCCGCCGCGCAATACAGCTATGTCGAATACCGGAACAACATCATCCGGCTGAAATTCCTCGTGCCAGCCCACTGGATACAGCGCGACGGGGACAACATCGTTTCCTTCCGCGAGCCGGTGAACAACGGCGAAATCCCCTCCCTGGTGTCGCTCGCGGTGAAAACCTTTTCGCGAGAGGTCAATCAGGAAACCTATCTGGCGGAGTGCAACACCTACATGCAGTATATCTCCCAGCAGTTTGCGGAGGATTTCACCTATTCGGAATTCGCCGAGGGAGACAGGCTGGTCGACCGGCCAGCGATGTGTTCCACCTATTCCGGCACCATGAATGGCGTCGCCGTGCAGGGGTATGTGGCCATTGTGGCCAATGGCGCCCGCTTATACGCATTCCATTTCCGCTGCGAAGCGGGCCGCTATGCCGATTTGTCCGCCGTGCGCGACTACATTCGCAATTCGTTTGAAACCATTTCCGCCGTCTAAGCGGCGGTTTGCCCCGCAAAAAAAGCCCGTTCCGGCAATCAGGCCGGAGCGGGCTTTTGAACAGTGCGAGGAAACGCCCGGGGCAATGCTGCTTTACAGCATGGGCAGTTCCCATTCTGGCCGCCGGCGCAGCGGTTCCACAAACCGCCGGTTCAGCTTGCCATTTTCCTCCAGATGCACATAGCAAGCGCGGTGGCACGCCCTGCCGCAAATGGAGGCCGCGTATCCATGCTTGACGGGCGGATAATAGATGATCTGGCGGATCACTTCCCGGGCGCGCTCCGGCGACAGCCGCGCCCGGCCCGCAAGGATCTCCTCGCGCTGCGGATCGGCGCCGAAGGCCTCCGGCGGCAGGAAGGGATTCTTGTGCATATTGGCGCCGTGGTAATACACGGTACACTGCCACGCATCCCGCTGGCCGTTTTCATCGATCGCGCCGCCCGGGCACGCGCGCAGGCACGCGCCGCAACAGTCGCACAAATGCGCGGGCGCGATGGGGTCGCTTTCCAGCGCCGCGTCGGTAACGATGGCGCACAGGCGCACCAGCGGGCCATATTCTGCCGTTAAAAGGCCGCCATGCAGCCCGATTTCTCCCAGCCCACAGCGCACGGCCACCCGGTCGAAATCCAGCTCCGGCTCTGTTTTGCGGCCGTGCATGATGCTCTCAAAGTCCACTTCGGGGTTGGTGCCCTCCTCGCCGCGCATCACCGTCTGGTGCCGCCGCTGGGGCAGCGCGGAATAGCCCGCATCCTCCAGCAGGGCACACGCACGCAAAAGCGCCAGCGGCATGACGTTTTCTTCCATCGCTTCCACGCCCATCGTGGCGTACTGATAATAAGTGGTGCCATCCTCAATGCCGCGGTGCGCGCCGCGCAACACGCGAAACGCCGCGCAGATCACCGTTTTCGCCCCGGGCATCATTTCGCGCAAAAAGGGCTCCTCAAACCGTTCCATGCCGCCAAAGCCAACCAGATCTGCGCCATTCGCCCTGAGGCAACCGGCGATGGCCTGCCGAAGTTCCTTCACAGCTTTCCACTCTCCTTCAAATGCCGGTAACAGGCGAGGTCGCAGGCCTTGCCGCACATGCACGGCGCGTATTTGGTCAAATTCATGGGCAAAAAGCGCAATTCGGGATAGATTTCCCGGGCGGACTGGGCGTCGAAGCGCTTTTCCCCATCCAAAATGGCGTCCCGATCCGCGCGGCCCGCCAGCACATCCTCCGTCATATAGGGGTTATCGCGAAACGCGCCCCGGTAATATACGCTGCATTGCCAGGTATCCAGCCCATCCTCGCCGATGGCATGCCCCTTGCAGGCCCCGGCGCAGGCCATGCAGCGGTCGCACAGCTCCCCGGCAAAGGGCGCGTCATACGCGTCCAGGGGCAGATTGGTGATGATGAACACAAACCGCTGGAACGGCCCAAAGCGCGGCGTAAGCACGCTGCCGGACAGGCCCTGCCGGCCCATGCCGCAGATTTCCGCCGCCTGCGCGAAATCCAGGATCACTTCCGGCGCAGGCTTGCCCGGCGCCACCGCCTCAGCGTGCACCAGCTCGTATGTATCGGCCACTTCGGGGTTTTGCGACGCATCGCCCTTAAATTTCAGGTTGGAAACGCGGCGCTGCACGCAGGCGTCGTATCCCTCGTTTTCGATCAGGCGCGCCATTTTCAGCAGAAAAATTTCGCTCAATTCCTCGTCGATCACCTTCACGCCCATCTGCGTGAGGTTCATGAATTGCCAGCCGCGCACGGCGGCCTCATACAGCGCCCGCGGCTGCCGGAAGGCAAAGCCCAGAACGGTTTTGGCGCTGGGCAAAATCTGCAAAGGATCCCGCTGCGGCGCTGCGCCCGCGAAATGCGCAATATCGCCAAAGCCCACGAGATCCGCGCC
>DVJN01000154.1 GCA_018716755.1 Candidatus Alectryocaccomicrobium excrementavium | reverse complement strand
GATCGGAGAAGGTCGGTTTGATCAAGCGATTGACAGGCAATTTCTCCATTCCGATACTCCTCCTTTTAGAACAGGCTTTCGTCGGCGACCTTCCGGCAGAACCAGTTCGCGCCCACGAGCAAAATCACATTGATGACGGAGTTAAACAGGCCCACAGCCGTGGAATACCCATAATCGCTGTTGATCAAGCCCACTTCGTAAGTATAGGTGGAAATGATCGCGGAAGCGCTCTGGTTCAGGCTGTTCTTCAGCAAATAGACTTTTTCGAAGCCGACGTTCATCAGAGAACCCAGCTGCAAAATGAGCAGCATCACCACGGTAGGCTTGATAGCGGGCAAGTCCACATGGATCATGCGCTGCACCTTGGTGGCGCCATCGATGATGGCCGCCTCATGCGTCTGCGGATCGACGCCGGAAAGCGCGGAAATATAGATGATGGAACTCCAGCCCATGCCCTGCCATACGCCGCTCCATACGTATATGCTCTTAAACCATTCCGGTTTGCCGAGCGCGTTCACGGGCTCCATACCAAAGAATCCTCGTACTACATTGAAAATGCCCGAATTCGGATCCATGAAAATGGTGAGCATACCGCAGATAACCACGGTAGAGATAAAATACGGCGCGTAGGAAACCATCTGCACCACTTTGCGCAGCTTGTGGCTGATGAGGTAATTGAGCATGAGCGCAAAAATGATGGGAATCGGGAAGCCTGCGATCAGGCTGTAAACGCTGATGCCCAGCGTGTTGAGCAGCAGCTGCCGGAAATTGTAGGCGCTGAAAAACCGTTCAAAGTGCTCCAAACCGACCCATGGGCTGCCCATGATGCCGAGCTTGATGCGGTAGTCCTTGAACGCAAGCTGAATGCCATACATCGGCGCGTAGGCAAAGATAATATAGTAGGCAAAAACCGGCAATATCAGCACATACAGGATCCAGTTGACCCGCATGTCGTCCAGGAGCCGACGAAAAAAGCTCTTTCTACGCGCGTTCACCACATTGGTCATGGAAACACCTCTTTCTGTTCAGAAGCATATAGCCGGGGGAAAGGGCGCCCCCTTCCCCCGGTAAGATGCCAGGCGGATGGAATTATTCCGCGATGGCGCGGGCGTACACGTCCTGATAGATCTCAATCAGGCGCTCCAGACCCATGTTGTTCAGAGTGGAAACGTAGCTGTCCCAGCTATCCTCCAGCGTCACAGCGCCGGTGAAGACCTGCGCCACATACTGGTTGATGTAGGCGTCCACGTCGGTCTTGATGGTGGCGATTTCCTCGTTCTCCTCGTCGGTGTAGCTCATCATCGGCAGCGGCACAACGCCCATGTCAGCGGCCTTGGCGCGCTCGCCATTGAGGTACACTTCGTCGGGGTCCACTTCCGCGGACATGTTGGTGAACCAGAAGTCCGGCTGAATGGACGGATGGTTCGCGGCGCCCTGAATGGTGTTGGAGGAACGCACGGCCTGCACATCGTCGCCATAACCGGTGCCAACGATCCAGCGCCAGTCGCCGTCTTCGCCGATTTCGTAGGTTTCGCCTTCCACGCCCATCCAGGCCAGGATGCCGCCCTCTTCAGAGTAGAAGTAGTCCATCGCGGCCAGCAGGGGCTCAACGTTCTCGCAGTAGTCGGTCACAACGAAGGTGCCCGGGGTCACGCCGATGGTCAGCGGATAGGTGCCTTCCTGGAAGGGGGTGAGGAGGATATAATCATCGTCGTTGTCGCGGCCCACGGTGAGGAACGCGCCCGCATCGAAGAAGGAGCCCATCACATCGCCAGACTGGCCAATGGCCGCCTGCTGCTCGCCCGTCTGGGTGAGGACGTTGGGATCGAGCACGCCCTCAGCAAAGAGCGCGGCGATGTCGCCCAGGAATTCCTTGTAGTAATCCGTGGTGGGGATGTAGGTCAGCACGCCGTCGATCAAAGCCGTCTTGGTGCTGGCGTCATAGGCGAAATCCGCGTAGGAGAGCAGCTGATCGTAGTTGCTCACGCAGAACAGCGGGATTTCATCGGCCTCGCCGTTGCCATTGGGATCGCCCGTTTTGAAGGCGCGGAGCACTTCGTACAGCTCGTCAAAGCTCTTCGGCTCTTCCAGGCCCAGGGTGTCCATCCACTTCTTGTTGATCCAGTAGGTGCCGTTCGCACCGCCCAGCAGGCTGATCTCGGGCAGGGAATAGATGTTGCCGTCAGAGGACATCATATAATCCCACGCGTCGCGCTCGTCCAGAATGGCGGTGAGGTTGGGCATCTGCTCGCGGATCATGTCCTGCAGCGGCACGAAGAGGCCCTGCGTACCATACTTGGTGAGGTCGCTCATGCCCAGGCCCGCTTTAATGAAGATGTCCGGATATTCGCCGGAAGCCAGCACGAGGTTGCGCTTTTCCGTCAGGTCCGCGCCCAGCACGGATTCAATTTCCACATGGATGTTGAACATATCTTCCCAGGTCTTCCACGCGAGGGTGTCGCCCAGAGCATATTCGCCATTGAGCATGGCAAACGCGGTGTACTCGGTGGGCGCGGCTTCTTCCGCCACGGCCGTGGCAATACCCATGGACATAACCGCCATAACCACCGCCAGCCACAAAGTCAGCTTCCTCTTCATTGTTCATAAACCTCCTGTCAAAACCATACAAGTTACCACCCTGTGGTTTTCGGACAACCGGATCATAATGAAGCGCTTCTTATGATTCTGGTGTAAAGTATACCTGGAATATGCTCATTCGTCAACGCACAGTTTTTTACGCACACGCTGCAAAAAAATGTGCGCGAAAAAAATGGGCGAAGAACTGCCAACCGGGCAAATTGGCAATCCCCCGCCTGCCCATCAGGGCGCAATATTTTTTTGCGCGCGCAAAATATTGCGCGTTTCCGGCAAAAATCCCCTTTCTAGGGCGCATCCTCGCCATTGCGCAGCTGCGAAGGCGAAATTCCCGTTTCCTGCTTGAATTTGCGGCGGAAGCTGGAGGCGTTGGCATAGCCCACGGCGGCGCTGACCTCGTCGATGGACATATCGCTCTCCCGCAAAAGCTGCTTTGCCTTTTCCAGGCGAAGCTTCCACACATAATCGAGAAAATTCTCGCCCGTTTCCTTTTTAAACTGCAGGCTCATATAAGCGATGCTCACCTGAAAGCGCTCGGCCAGCGCTGCGATGGAAAAATCCGGGGAAAAGCAGTTCTCCTGCACCACGCGCTGAATCTGCGCAGCGGTGATGCTCTTGTTCGCCACGCTCTCCTCAAACACATCGAGCAGCCGCCCAATATGTCCCTGGATTTCCCCTCTTTTCTGCTCATAAGAGAAGCTGCGGCAGAAATACAGCGTTTCAAAATACAGCTTACTGTAATCCTTGAATTTGATATGCGCCTGGTTCATGGCGCTGACGACGGTCGAAAGAATATCGATCAAGATGCTGCGCACAAAAAAGCTGTGCATTTCCGGCTGCTGGGCCGACGCTTCCGAACCATCCAATAGCAAAAAGAGCTCTCGCACCTCCGCGCGCGCGGCGCCAAAGCGGGTTTCTGCCAGCTGGTTGGCCAGCGCGTTGATCTGTTTGTGCGGATACGCCACAGCGTCTTGGGAAGAGAGCCGTTCGCGCACCGCATCGTAGAGCACCACCGGCTCATGCGGCCAGAACTGGCTCGCGCGCCGGGCGTTTTCATACAGAGCGGGAATATCCATCGGCGAATTGGAGCCGTTGCTCAGCGCCGCCAGATAGCCTTTTTCCTGATAGAAATCCGTCAAAAGCAGCTGGATGACCGCTTCCTTGGGCTGCTCAGGCCCGGAATAGTTGAACACAAAGGCCGCGCCGCTGCCCTGCACGCCCAAAAGCACGCAGGCATCGCCCTCCGGGAGCGAGGTGCGGATGATTTCCGCCACTTCCCGGGCGGGGAACGCCTCGCCCTCGCCGCACATGCACAGCACAAAGATGCGGTTATCCGCCTCCATGGTGAAGAACGGCTCGATGTTGCCAAAATCGCGGGCGTTGCTCTTGGCGCTGTCGCTGATGACCGCGTCCAGCACGGACTTTTGCATGGATAGCTTATACTGGTTGATCTTGTCCTGCAGGGTGCGGTTTTCCGACATGGTGTGGGAAAACACGCGATCCAGCTGCTCAATATAGCCCTGCTCCGGCTCGGGTTCCTGCACAAATTTTTGCGTGAGCTTGCGCAGAGGCATATATGTGCTCCGCATGGCCAGGAGCACCAGCAGCACGGCCACGCCGCCCAGCCCAATCAGCGTATAGAACGTGCGTTGCAGCACCGCGTTGAACTGCGCCAGCATGCTCGAATTGGAAATCTGCGCCGTGAACGTGAACGGGTTGCGCACAGTAAATCCCCGCGAAACGCTTCCATCCACATCCTGCTCGCTTTCCGCCTGCCCGCTTTCCGCCACGACCCGGCCCTCCCCATCCAGGAAAGCGACATAGGTCACATCGTCTGAAAGCGCGCCGGCGAGCAGGTTCTCCAGTTCCACCAGGTTGAGGATATAAAACGCGTCATACCCCGCGAGCGCCGAGGTGGACGGGCAATAGATCAAATAGGCCGCGTCCCCATTTTCCACATACGCCAGCTGTTGCAGCCGCGCATCCTGATACTTTTGCAATTCAAAGTCCAGGCGCGTATCTCCAGCAAAAATGGAAAACACGCCGTCCTCGCATTCCACATAGCGCCGGGAAGAAAACACGCGGCCGTCCTCCCGGTCGTAAAACACGGCCGTATCAATGAAGGGATTGATCCCGGCGAAGTCGTTGATCTGCCGGCCCGCCATGAACTGGCCATAGGCGCTGTCGTCATAGCGGGAGAGGATGATATCGATGTTGCCGGTCAGCGCCGCGTTCAATTCAAAGGCGGATTGCAGTTCCGCCTCCAGCCGGCTGGCCACATAATCCAGCCGCTGCTCCGTTTGCGCATAAATCCGCTCGGAAACAGCGCCCGCCAGCAAATTGTAGGCGATCAGCACAAAGCTCAGCAGCAGTATCCCTGCCACCAGAAAATACGAAAGAAAATAGCGCAAAAGCGTGTGACCCGCCGAAGCGCGCCCCAGCTGAATCTTCATCTCCACCGCACCCTTCAAAGTAACCCGATACCTTTATAAAAGCGCGCTGCCAGCAAATGGCAGGCACAGTCCTATCCCTTATAAAAAATTATATGCCATTTTTCCCGTTCGCACAAGTTAATCATTTGTATATTTCAAATGTAGCGCACACAGGCAGCAGGCAGGCGGCAAAAAAGAAGGGGCCATGAGAAGGGACGAAGCAAAGACATGAGCGTTGTGTTTAACCACGAATTGGCCGGGGGAAAGGAAATCCGCTTTCCCCCGGCCGTGGAGCCCATCAGGCGGAATTATTCCGCGATGGCGCGGGCGTACACGTCCTGATAGATCTCAATCAGGCGTTCCAGGCCCATCTTATCCAGGGTGGCAACATAGTCGTCCCAGCTGTCTTCCAGCGTCACGGCGCCGGTGACAACCTGCGCCACATACTGGTTGATGTAGGCATCGACATCGGTCTTGATGGTGGCGATTTCCTCGTTCTCCGCCTCGGTATAGTTCATCATCGGCAGCGGCACGACGCCTGTCGCACTCGCCTTAGCGCGTTCGCCGTTGAGGTACACCTCGTCGGGATCCGCTTCTACCGACATATGCTCAAACCAGAAAGCGGGCAAAACGGATGTATGGCTCCCCGCTCCACCCTGTAGAGCATTCGAGGCGCGTATGGTTGCAATATCATCGCCATAGCCGTTGCCCACGAGCCAGTGCCAGTCACCGTCTTCGTCGACCTCATACGTCTTGCCTTCTACGCCCAGCCACGCCAGAATACCACCTTCTTCAGTGTAGAAGTAATCCATCGCGGCAAGCAGGGGCTCGACGTTCTCGCAGCGGTCGGTCACCACAAATGTACCGACATTGACACTGCTTCTCAACGGATAAGTGCCCTCATGGAAGGGTGTGAGGATGATGTAATCGTCGTCGTTGTCACGGCCTACAACGAGAAACGCGCCCGCATTAACAAATGATCCCAGCACGTCGCCAGACTGGCCGATAGCGCTTTCTTGTTCGCCCGTCTGCGTGAAGCTGTTGGCATAGAGCAGACCATCTGCATACAGCTTGGTGAGCCATGCGAGGAACTCTTTGTAGTAATCCGATGTAGGGATGTAGGTGAGAACACCGTCGATCACTGCTGTCCGGGTATCGGCATCATATGCAAAGTCTGCATATGACAGCAGGGAGTTGTATTTGTTATCCGAGATGGATAAGGGGATTTCATCTGCTTCACCATTGCCATTGGGATCGCCTTCTTTGAATGCCTTGAGCACTTCGTACAGCTCGTCAAAGCTCTTCGGCTCTTCCAGGCCCAGGGTATCCATCCATGCCTTGTTGATCCAGAAGGTGTCGTTGGCACTGCCGATATAGTGGAGTTGGGGCAGGAGTTCCGGTAGAGAATAAATATGCCCGTCAGTGGATTTCATGTAGTCCCATCCGTCAAGCTCATGGCCGCCCTTTCTTCCTGCGCCTCCAAAATGGCGCACGCATCCCCCTCGGGAAGCGATGTGCGGATGATTTCCGCCACTTCCTGGGCGGGAAACGCCTCGCCCTTGCAGCGCATGCACACCACAAAGATGCGGTTGTCCGGCTCCATGGTGAAAAACGGCTCGATATTGCCAAAATCGCGTTCTCCGCCCTCCGAACCGCTGCTGATGAGCGCGTCCAATACGGATTTTTGCATGGAAATCCGGTATTGGCTGATCTTGCTTTGCAACGAGCGGTTCTCCGACACGGTGTGGGAAAACACGCGATCCAATTGTTCAATATATCCATGCTCCGGCTGCGGCTCCTTCACAAATTTTTGCGTGAGCTCGCGCAGGGGCATATATGTGCTCCGCATGGCCAGGAGCACCAGCAACAGGGCCAACGCGCTGAAGGCAATGATCGCATAATACGCGCGCTGCAACACCTCGCTCAATTGCGCCATCATGCTGTCGCTGGAAATCCGCGCCGCAATCGTGAATGGATTGAGCACGGTGAAATCTCGGGAAACGCTTTCATCCCTTCCCTGCTCATCGCCCATGCGCCCGCTCTCGGCCACCACCCGACCCGTTTCATCCAGAAAGGCCACGTACACCACGTCGTCCGAAAGCGCGCTATCCAGCAGGCTGGCCAGTTCCAGTCGGTTGAGAATGTAAAACACGTCATAGCCCGCACCTTCTGCAACCACCGGGCAATAGATCAGATAGGCCGCTTCCCCATTTTCCACATACACCAGCTGCTGCATGCGCGCGTCCTGGTACTTTCGCAGTTCAAAGTCCAGGCGCGTGTCCCCCTGAGAAAATGGAAAACACGCCGTCCTCGCATTCCACATGGCGCCGGGTGCAAAGCACGCGCCCGTTCGCCCGGTCATAATACACGGCTGCCTCGATGAAAGGATTGATCTCGGCAAAGTCGTTGAGCCGCCGGTTGGCCACAAACTGGCTGTAAGCGCTGTCGTCATAGCGGGAAAGCACGATGTCGATGTTTTCTGTCAGCGCCGCGTTCATTTCAAACGCGGACCGCAGTTCTGCCTCCAGCCGCTCCGCCACATAATCCAGCCGCTGCTCCGTTTGCGCATAAATCCGCTCGGAAACGGCGCTTGCCAGAAAATTGTAGGCGAGCAGCGCAAAGCCCAGCAGCAGTATGCCAACCACCAGAAAATACGAAAGAAAATAGCGCAAGAGCGTGTGGCCCGCCGAAGCGCGCCCCAGTTGAATCTTCATCTCCACCGCACCCCTCGAAGGAATCCCAGTACCTTAATAAAAGCGCGCTGCCCATCCAATGGCCCGCGCAATTTTATCCTTTACAAAAAATTCAGAGCATTGACAAAGTATCGGAAGAGCGAGGCTTCAATCAGAAATGACGGCGTGTACGTCATTTCTGGCATTTTTTGCGAAGAAGTGAAGGCCCGAAGGGCTGAAGTGCCGAGCACACGAAGTGCGCAGGCACGGAACACCGCGCAAGCGAAGCGCAGGGCGGTGCGAAACGGAAAAAT
>DVJN01000153.1 GCA_018716755.1 Candidatus Alectryocaccomicrobium excrementavium | reverse complement strand
AGAATCGCCAGAATGATGGATACCGGGAAGGTAGCGATTGAATAGAGGCTAATGGTAATGGTATTATAGAGTATGCGGGAAAACTGATAATTCAGAAAAAAAGCGCGAAAATGTTTTAGCCCCACCCATGGGCTACCAGAAAAACCCTTTACGATAGAATAATCCTGGAACGCGATTACTGCGCCATACATGGGTACATAGCAGAATAGCACGATAAATGCAACGGGAAAGAGAAGCAGAAAATATAGCGCGCCATACTTGCGCAGAAGGATTTCTCCCCGCCGCCGCAGCGCCTGTGCTCTTGTTGTCATTGCCGTCACCTCCAAATGATGCGGCAATTGTATCATGTGAGTATGCAGGTGTAAAGTGGAAAATTTGCCATGTGGGCGGAAAAAATTCAGAATTTTGCTGGATTTTGCTGTGAATAGCAAAAATCGATCCGCGAATTTACAATTTTCCAGGGGAAAAGCGCACAGGAAAACTGAGCATGGAAAAGTAGGCTGCTTTTCTGATTTGAAATCCAATGCCCGTTTCTCATTTCATTTCGGCAAAGCAATGCGCAGCGCAATCGAAGCCTTCTTTGGAATGTGTAGCGCCTACCTGCGTGTGGATGCAAGTTTTGCCCTTAACTTAACATGAAAAATCCCTCCCGTCGGCAGAGTATATGCGCGGGAGGGAGGGGAATACGCCTGGACGAAAAAATGCCGCAGCGGAAAGAAAACAGGCAGGCATCTGTAAAGCTATTGCGCCGAAGATTCGCGCTCAATGGCGGCGATGGCCAGCGCACATTCCAGGCGTTTCTTTTCCAGCTGGCATTCCATGGAATAGGGAATGCGAATGTCTCCGCTGAAAGCCTGCGCATTGGCAGAACAGCCGCCGCCACAGTAAAAGCGCGCCCAGCAGGAAGAACACTGCGGCCTGGTGAGCAGGCAATTGTCCTCGAAGCGGCTTTGCATGGCGGTATCGAATGCTCCGCTGAGCACACTGCCCATGCGGAAGCCCGGCCGCCCGACGAACTGGTGGCAGGGGTAGATGTCGCCCTCCGGCGTTACGGCCACGTATTCGCCGCCTGCGCCGCAGCCTTTCACGCGCTTTTTCACGCACGGGCCGTGGTCGAGATCTACCATGAAATGGAAGAAATTGAACCAGCGCCCATCCCGGCGGCGCTTGACATATTCTGCTGCCAGCCGGTCGTATTCTGCAAAAATGGCGGGCAGCATGGCTTCTGTGAGCGCATAGGGCGAATCGCTGGGGAGCACCACCGGTTCAATGGAAATCTGCTCGAAGCCTGCGTCGGCCAGGGCGAGAACGTCGCTGGCGAAATCCAGATTGCGCGCCGTGAAGGTGCCGCGCACGTAATAGCTCTTATCGCCGCGTTTTTTCACAAAGGCAAGCGCGTTTTTCAGCACCAGGTCGTAACTGCCCTTGCCATTGATGGTGGGGCGCATGAAATCATGGATTTCGCGCCGCCCATCGATTGAGAGCACGACGTTGTGCATTTCTTCATTCAGATAGTCGGCTACTTCGTCTGTGAGGCCAATACAGTTGGTGGTGGTCGTAAACCAGAAAACCTTCCCGGTGCGCTTTTCAATTTCCCGTCCGTAAGCGACGATTTCTTTCAGCGCACCGAAATTCATCAACGGTTCGCCGCCAAAGAAATCGACTTCCAGATTTTTGCGGTTACCGGAATGGGCCACCAGCCAGTCCAGCGCGCGCTTGCCCGTTTCCACGGGCAGCAATCCACGCGGGCCATGAAAATCGCCCGTGGACGCGAAGCAGTATTTGCAGCGCAGGTTGCAATCGTGCGCGGCGTGCAGGCACATGGCCTTCACGATGCCACTCTTTTCGATTTCCAGATGGGAATAATCATGTTCGGCGAAAAGAGCGCCCTGTGCCTTGAGTGCGTCAATTTCCTCCAGCAGTTCACGAACGTCGCTTTCGTCGTATTTTTGATAAAGCGGAGCTACATCGCCCGCCTGGATGGCATTGAGCGCGTCGAAAGCCATTTCATCCAACAGATGAACCGCGCCGCTGTCCGCATCCATGGCGATATAGCGGCCGAGCGCTTCGAATGTATGCAGCATATTCTAACCTCTCTTGGCGTTGAATTTTTCTTTCCAGAAAAAGTTCTTCGCGGCACAGGCCGCGAAGAACTTTAAGGATTTCCGTTTGCGTTTTACTTCTTGCAGCTCTGGTTGGCTACGGTGCAGCTCGTTTTGCAAGCGGACTGGCAGGAGGCCTGGCATTCGCCACAGCCACCGTTTTTGGCGCTCTGCGCCAGGCAGGGCTTTTGAATCGTCTGGATGTGTTTCATACTATTTCACCTCTCGCGCTTATTTCATACTTCAGCAGTATACCATTCCTTGTGTAAAATTGCAAGGGCCAAAGCGGGATTTTGCGCAAGTTTCTGTTGCTATGCCTCCAGCGCCTGATAAATGGCGTCCGCGATCATCATATGCCCGGTGAGATCGGGATGTACATAATCCCACGACATGCTCATGGGGTGACAGTGCGAAAAATGCCGGTCAAACGCGGGCTGTGGATCGGCCAGCGCTGCGCCTGTGCGCGCCGCGATGTCCCGCACGATGGCGGCGTATTCGTCTCGCCGGGCACGCATGGGATCCTGGCGGTTGGTATCCATATAAACCGGGGTTACCAGAAGAAGGCCCTTCACATGCGGCATGGTCTGGCGCACGAGGGCCTCCAGCGTGGCGTGATATTCTTCGGGCAGCACATGGGTCTCCGGTTGCAAGGGACAGTCGAATTGCCGCCAAACATCGTTGATCCCGATCATGACGCTGACCCATGCGGGCTGCAAATCCAAAACATCGCTCTGCCAGCGTGCCTTCAAATCGCGCACCGTATTGCCGCTGACGCCCATGTTGGTCACACGGATGGCCAGTTCCGGATGGCGGCTGCTCAGCATGGCATTCAGCAGGGCGGGATAGCCGCTGCCAAGCCCGCCACGTTCGCCTATGGGCCGGGCCCTGCCGCAGTCTGTCACCGAATCGCCAATCAACACAAGCCGTTCATTTTTTTCAATTTTCACAATCGCACCTCCAAGCGCGCCAAAATACAGGAATATTTTACCGGATTCCCGCGCCAAAATCAAGCGGACGCAGGGGATTCGGCGGTGAAAACGCATTATAATCTTACAATATCAAGCATAAAACGGCAGGAGAAATGCGAGCGCTCTTCCGCGGGAAACTGCGGTGTTTCCGCGTGCTTCGCGGAACTTTCACAATTGCTTCGTTCTATGCGCAGATTTGCCACATTATTTTACGATGCGTTTTTCGGAAAATCAAGCGCCAAGCGTTTGATTTTATCGCGGAAATGCGTTATAATATTACAATGTACAACCGTGCCTGGTAGAACGGTAGGATACGGTAGGATTTTGAGGAGGCTGGTAGTTATGATATGGAATCCCGGTATTGAGCAGGCCGATCGCGAAACCATTCGGTCCATTCAGCTGCAAAAATTGAAAAGGATTTTGATCCACGCCCGCGACAACGTGCCCTTTTACCGCGAGAAGATGGCGCGGGTGGGGTTCATCCCGGAGGACGTTACGCGCCTGGAGGACATTCAAAAGCTGGATTTCACTGTAAAGACCGATTTGCGCGACCATTACCCTTATGGCCTGTTTGCTGTGCCGATGGAGGATATCGTGCGCATTCATGCGTCTTCCGGCACCACGGGCAAGCCCATCGTTGCGGGCTATACGCGGGAAGATCTGGACGTATGGAGCGAGTGCATTGCCCGGCTGGTTACGGCCGCAGGCGCGCGCAAGGGCGATATTGCGCAGATTTCCTTTGGCTATGGACTGTTCACCGGCGCGCTGGGCCTGCATTACGGCCTGGAAAAGATCGGCGCGGCGGTTGTGCCCGTTTCCAGTGGTAACACCGTGCGCCAGGTTCAACTGATGCGCGATTTTGGTGCCACGGTGCTGGTGGCCACGCCGTCTTATGCCATGTATCTGGCGGAAGCGGCGGAAAAAGCGGGCGCCATGCAGGATATTAAGCTGCGCGTGGGCCTGTTCGGCGCGGAAGGTTCGACGGAAGAAATGCGCGCGGAACTCGAGCGCCGCTGGGGCATCATCGCCACGGAAAATTATGGCCTTACGGAAGTGATGGGGCCGGGCGTTTCCGGCGAATGCGAGTACAAAAAGGGCATGCACATCAATGAAGACCATTTCCTGTGCGAAATTATCGACCCGCAGACGGGCGAGGTTTTGCCCGATGGGGCGGAGGGCGAAATGGTGATCACCACGCTTTCGAAATTCGCCATGCCCATGATCCGCTACCGCACGCGGGACATCACGCGTATCATTACCGAGCCTTGCGAATGCGGACGCACGACGCTGCGCATGGAAAAGTGCAAGGGCCGTTCGGACGATATGCTCATCATTCGCGGCGTGAACGTATTCCCCTCGCAGATTGAATCCGCCCTGCTTGGCGTTACCGGCATCGGGCCGCACTATGAGATCGTTGTAACCCGCGAAAATTACATGGATAAGATCGAGGTTCGGGTGGAACTTACGGATGAGGAGAACCTCGACAATTTCGCCGAGCTGGAACGGCTCCGCAACCACATCGCAGGCCGCATTCGCGCGATTTGCCAGCTGGATATGGCGATCCGCTTCGTATCGCCCAACACGCTCAAGCGTTTCGAGGGCAAGGCGCGCCGCGTGACCGATTTGCGCAATCAGTAAACAGGGGATAAGAATGGGGAAGAAGGTCGAGCACATATGAACGATTTTATGCTGGGGAATGAAGCCATTGCGCGCGGCGCTTATGAGGCGGGCGTGCGGCTGGTATCGAGCTATCCGGGCACGCCGAGCACGGAAATTACGGAATATTGCGCCAAATACCCGGAAATTTATGCGGAATGGGCCGCGAATGAAAAGGTGGCGCTTGAAGTGTGCGCGGGCGCGAGCATGGCGGGCGCGCGCTCCATTTGCTGCATGAAGCACGTGGGGCTCAACGTGGCCAGCGATCCGCTGTATACGCTCGCCTATACGGGCGTGAATGGCGGCTTGGTGGTGGTCGTGGCGGACGATCCGGGCATGCATTCCTCGCAGAACGAGCAGGATAGCCGCATGCACGCGCGCGGTTCGCAGGTGCCCATGCTGGAACCCAGCGACAGCGACGAATGCCGCGCGTTTACCAAGCTGGCGTTTGAATTGAGCGAAAAATACGATACGCCCGTGTTCGTGCGCACCACCACGCGCGTGGCGCACGCGCGCAGCGTGGTGCATCCCCAGGAACGCGTGGAAGCGGCGCTCAAACCCTATCAGAAGGACATTTCCAAATGGGTGATGATGCCCGGCATGGCCAAGGGCCGCCACGTGGTGGTGGAAAAGCGGATGAACGACCTGGCCAAGGACGCGTCTGCCCTGCCGGTGAACCGCGTGGAAATGGGCGATACGAAAATTGGCGTGATCTGCTCGGGCATGGCATATCAATATGTCAAAGAAGTCGCGCCGGAAATTTCGGTGCTGAAGCTGGGCATTGTCAATCCGCTGCCCATGGATTTGATCGCGGATTTTGCACGCCAGGTGGAAACGCTGTATGTGTTTGAAGAACTGGAGCCGGTGATTGAAGAACAGGTGGCCGCGCATGGCATCCCCGTGACTGGCAAGGCGCTTACGGGGCGGCAGGGCGAACTGTCCGCGCATAAGGTCGCAAAGCTTCTGGGCAAGGAAATCCCCACGGCCGCGCAGCCGGATCCCGTGCCCGCGCGTCCGCCGGTGCTCTGCCCGGGCTGCCCGCATCGCGGCGTATACGCGGTGCTCAACAAGCTCAAGTGCACGGTTACGGGCGATATTGGCTGCTACACGCTGGGCGCGCTCCCGCCGCTTTCCGCGCTGGACTCCACGCTGTGCATGGGCGCTTCCATCGGCATGAGCCAGGGATACAACCGCATGTTGGGCGATAGCGCCGCGGAAAAGACGGTGGCGGTGCTGGGCGACAGCACGTTCCTGCATTCGGGCGCGACTTCGCTGATCAGCGCGTGCTACAACCGCGCGCGCGTCACCGTGATGATTTTGGACAATTCCACCACCGGTATGACGGGGCATCAGCCCAATCCTTCCACGGGATTCGATATCCACGGCGAGCGCACCACGCAGATTTCGCTCACGCAGCTTTGCGAGGCGTGCGGTGTGCCCAAGGAGCATATCCGCGTGTGCGATCCCTTTGATATGAAGGCGCTGGAAGCGGCCATAAAGGAAGAAAACGCGTTTGACGGCGTGTCCGTCATTGTGGCGCGCCGGCCCTGCATGCTGCTGGATAAAAAGAGCCGCAAGAGCCCGCTTTCCATCAAGGCAGACGCCTGCCGCAATTGCCTCAGCTGCATGAAGCTGGGATGCCCTGCCATCGAGCGGATGGAAAAGGGCGTGCGGATCAATCCGGATCTGTGCGTGGGCTGCGGACACTGCCAGAATGTGTGTCCCTTTGGCGCGATTGTGGAAGGGAGCGAGGCAAAATGAGCGAGATTCGCAATTTGAATATCGTGATTGTGGGCGTGGGCGGCCAGGGTACGCTCTTGGCCAGCCGCATTTTGAGCACGCTCGCGTTGAAACTTGGCCTGGATGTGAAGGCCTCGGAGATCCACGGCATGGCGCAGCGCGGCGGCAGCGTGGTTACGTTTGTGCGCATGGGCGAGCGCGTATACGCGCCCATGGTGGAAGAAGGCGGCGCGGATTATGTGCTGGCCTTTGAACAGCTGGAAGCGATGCGCGCGGTGGGATATTTGAAAAAAGGCGGCGTCATGATTGCCAACACGCAGAAAATGTCGCCCATGCCCGTGGTGACGGGCGCGGCCAAGTATCCGGAGAACGTGCTCGAGAGCCTAACGCAAAAATGCGCGCTGGACGCCTTCGACGCCTTGACCTTGGCGCACGAAGCGGGCGACGGACGCGCGGTGAACGTGGTGCTCATCGGCGCTTTGGCCCGGCGCGTGGGCGGCGATGCGGAAATTTGGCGCGATGCCGTGCGCGCGTGCGTGCCGCCGAAATTTTTGGAGATCAACTTGCGCGCGTTCGACGCGGGCTACAACCGATAAGATTTACAGGAGGAATATAACCCATGGCAACCCATCGCATCTGGAACCCTGCGGCCGAATGCATGCCGCGAGAGCAACTGCGCGCGCTTCAATTGGAGCGCTTGAAGGACGTCGTGCGCCGCGAATACGACAATGTGCCGCTGTACCGCCGCCGCATGGACGAAAAGGGCGTTAAGCCGGAAGACATTCGTTCGCTGGACGATCTGCAATATCTGCCCTTTATGCAGAAGACGGATTTGCGCGACGAATATCCCACCGGGTTGTTTGCCGTGCCGCGCAGGGAAATCGTGCGTTTGCAGGGGTCTTCGGGAACGACGGGCAAGCCGATTTTGGCGGGCTACACGCGGAACGATTTGGACAATTGGTCGGAAATGATGGCGCGCACGATCGGCGCAGCCAACGCCACGGCGGACGATATCGTGCAAGTGGCGTATGGATACGGCCTGTTCACGGGCGGCATGGGCGCGCATCAGGGCGCGACGAAGCTGGGCGCGATGGTCATCCCCATGTCGAGCGGCAACACGGCCAAGCAGATCATGATGATGCAGGACGTGGGCACGACCATTTTGAGCTGCACGCCCTCTTACGCGATCCATATTGCGGAAACCATCCATGAAATGGGCATCCCGCTGTCTTCGCTGAAGCTGCGGGCGGGCACCTTTGGCGCGGAGCCGTGGACGGAAGCCATGCGCAAGCGGCTGGAAACGTTGCTCAATATCGATGCGCTGGATATTTATGGCCTCACGGAAATCTGCGGCCCGGGCGTCGCCTATGAATGCCTGGAGAAGCAGGGCATGCACGTCAATGAGGACCATGTGATCGTGGAAATCATCGACCCCGTGACGGAAAAGCCCCTGCCCTATGGGGAAAAGGGCGAACTGGTCTTTACCACGATCACCAAGGAAGGCATGCCGATGCTGCGCTTCCGCACGCACGACCTCTGCCAGCTCGACGCGTCGCCCTGCGCTTGCGGGCGCACTTTTGTGCGCATGAAGCGCATCATGGGCCGCACGGACGATATGCTCATCATCCGCGGTGTGAACGTGTTCCCCAGCCAGATCGAATCGGTGCTGGTGAGCATCCATGGCGTGGCGCCGCACTATATGCTCGTTGTCGACCGTCAGGGCGCGACGGACACGCTGGAAATTCAGGTGGAAATCACCGAAGACGTGTTCGCGGATACCGTCGGCCAGCTCGAAACGCTGGAAAAGCAGATCAACGAGCGCATCAAATCTGTGGTGGGCATCAGCGCGAACATCAAGCTCGTTGCGCCAAAATCCATTCCGCGCTCCGAAGGCAAGGCGAAGCGCGTGATCGATAAGCGTAAACTCTAATAGGACGAAGAAAGGTGTGAAGGGAATGTACGTAAAGCAGATTTCGGTGTTCCTAGAGAATTCCACGGGTACGCTCGCGGAACTTACACGGCTGTTGGGCGCCAAAGGAATCGACCTGATCGCGCTGTCCATCGCGGATACCGAGCACTATGGCATTCTGCGCGCAATTGTGTCCGACACGGATCGGGCCGTGAACGAGCTGAAGGCCGCAGGGTATACGGTGAAGCTGACGGACGTGCTGGCTGTATCCGTGCCCGATAGGCCCGGCGGATTGAGCGAAGTGCTGGAAGCGTTGGCGGAAGAAGATATTGGCGTGAATTACGTGTATTCGTTTGTCCGTTCTTCTGGCAGCCATGCGTTGGTGATTTTCCGCGTGGCGGATCTGGAAGCAGCGGAGCGCCTGTTCCGCGCGCACAATGTAACCCTGCTCACGCAGGAACAGGTGCGCGTGCTGTGAGACCGACAAAATTGACCATTTCCACCGCGGCCATTGCCGCCAATTTGCGTGAAATCGCGCAAAAGACCCAATCGCCGGTAATGGCCGTGGTGAAAGCCGATGCGTATGGACATGGCGCCGTCCCTGTGGCGCGCGCCTGTCAGCGCGCCGGCGCGGCGGGTTTTGCCGTGGCTACGGCGGAAGAAGCGCTGGAACTGCGGAAAGCAGGAATTACCCAGCCCATTTTGGTGCTGGGCGCGCCGGATGAAGAATTGCTGGAAGCGATGATCTCGGCGGACATTTCCTTCGCGTTGTTCGGCGAGAGCACGCTCCTTTGCGCGCAAAGCATAGCGGCCGCGGTGCAAAAGCAGGCGCGCGCGCATCTGAAGGTGGATACAGGGATGCGGAGAATCGGCGCGTGCTGGAATGCGCTGGATGCGTTGCTGGACGCGTGGCAAACGTGCCCGGATGTGCGGATGGAAGGCGTTTTTTCCCATTTTGCCGCGGCGGATGGAGACGAAGAATTCACGCGCACACAGGCGGAGCGGTTTGACGCGGCACTGGCCCAGGTACGGGCACGGGGCTTTTCTCCTTTGTGCCATATGGCTGCCAGTTCTGCCATGGCCAATCCAGCGCTGCGCTACGATGCCGTGCGGGCGGGTATAGCGCTCTATGGCACGGGTGTTCCGGGCTTTTCCCTGCAATACGCGCAGGAGCTGACCACGCGGGCGGTGCGGATTGCCTGGATCCAGGCGGGAGAAACGGTCGGCTATGGCCGTACGTTTACCGCGGCGCGCGACACTCGCGTCGCTACGCTGCCCATTGGTTATGGCGACGGGTATCCGCGCATTTTAGGCAACCGCGCGGATGTGCTGGTGCGCGGCAAACGCGTGCCCGTGATTGGGCGCGTATGTATGGATATGCTGATGGTAGATATTACAGATGTGCCTGAGGCCGGCATGGAGGATGCCTTTACTCTGATGGGGGCGCAGGGAGGCGAGCGCATATCGCCGGACGAACTGGCGGAGCGGGCGCAGACCATTCCCTATGAGATCATGCTGGGCTTTTCGCCGCGCGTGCGGCGCGAGTGGGATGACGAAGGCTGAACTTCGCGCACAGATGCGCGCTATGCGGATGGCGCTTTTGCCGGAGGAACGCGCGCGCTTGGGCGCGCGCATTGCGGAATATGCGTGGCCGCTGCTGGAAGGTGCGCAAAGCGTCCTTTTGTACGCGGATAGCTTTGGCGAAGTTCCCACGGGCGCGCTGGCACGGCGCTTGTTGGCGCAGGGAACTGCGCTGTATTATCCCCGCACGCTGGGCGGTGGGCGCATGCGCGCAGTGCGCGTGTATGAACTATCGCAATTGCGCCCGGGCCGCATGGGAATCCTGGAGCCGGAAGGAAACGAAGATGCGGAAGAAATGCAAGTCGTGTTGCTTCCGGGAATCGCTTTTTCGCGCTGCGGGGTCAGGCTCGGCTTTGGCGCGGGGTATTACGACCGCTTTCTTGCGGGAAAACGCGGCCGCTTTGTCGCGCTCGCGTATTCATTTCAAATTGTGGACGGGCTTCCTTGGGAGGCGCATGACGTGCTGGTGCATGCCATCGTCACCGAAGAAGGCGTTTGCGATTGCATAAAGGGGGAACTGAAATGAAACGGGAAAAGTACCTGGTGCGGCGCGGTCTGATGCTGCAGGGTGTATTGCTGGTCGTGAGCTTGATCTTTCTGCTGTCCATGAGTGGGTGGTGGGCGTTTGCCTTTTCGCTTGCGTTGATTGCCGGCGTGTGTATGTACGCGTTGAATGAAGGGGCTTATTTGGGCGATAAGGCGGTGGCGATGCAAAAGCTGATCGATAAACAGCAGGCAGAAGGCCGCGAAATCGCGCCGGAGCGCTATAACGAGGTATACGACTGGCGTGTGGGCGTGCGGGCGTATATCTATACGGTGTTGCCGTTTTTGGTGATCGCGATTGTAAATTATATCCTGTACCTGTCGTGGCCGGAGGATACGCTCAACACGATGGATCTCATCGTCACCATTCTGTTTATGCCTTATGTGCAGCTGTTTTCGCCCTGGATTGAAACCATCGATACTGCCATTGTGCGCCTTTGCTACATTCCAGCTTCCCTGATTGTGCCGGCGTTCGTTTTGATTGGCTATTTGCGTGGGCCGGTGTATTACGAGCGCAAGATGAAGGAAATGATGAAGGGAAGCAAGAAAAAGCGCCGCCGCCTGCGCGTGACGCCCAAACCGCGCAAGGATAGAAACCAGCCGGAAATTTAAGATTTGCGCGCAGACGCCTCGCGCCTCTTCGTTGGGCGCGCGAGGCGTTGCATTCTGCGCGGGGATATGATATAATAGGGAGAGAATCTATGCGCATTATCGGCGGGAGCGCGCGGGGGCGGCGGTTGTTTGCCCCGTCCGGCGTTAATACAAGGCCAACGGCGGATCGCGTGCGGGAAGCGTTGTTTAATATCCTCGCGGCCCGAATCCCAGGGGCGCGTGTGTTGGATCCTTTTGGCGGATCTGGCGCGCTGGCGCTGGAAGCGCTCAGCCGGGGCGCTGAGCGTGCGGTAATTGGGGACAAAGATCCCGCTGCGGTAAATGTTATCCGCCGCAATGCGCTCAGCGTGCTGGGCGAGGCGGAGTTGCCGCGCGCGACGATTGTTTGCCGGGATTACCGCGCCCTGCTCGCCTCATTGGGCGAAGCTTTTGATTTGGTCTTTCTGGATCCGCCGTATCGCATGGAGGAGGCGTACACCAGCGCGTTGGAGCAACTGTGGCAGCGGAATTTGCTTGCGCCCGGGGGCCGCATCGTTGCCGAACGCGCTGCGAGTGGGAATTTTGCGCTGCCGGTCGGATTGGCGATTTTGGATGAGCGCAAATATGGCGATACGCGGCTTGTGTTCATTGGGAGGCAAGAATGATCGGGCTATATGCAGGGAGCTTTTCAGTGCCCACAATGGGGCATATGGATATGATTTGCCGCGCCGCTTCTGTGCTGGATGGCCTTGTTGTGGCGGTGCTGGCAAACCCGGAGAAGCGCTACGCGTTTTCGCCGCAAAAGCGGGCGCGCTGGCTGGAAATCGCCACAGCGGATTTGCCCAATGTACGCGTTGTGTGGGACAATGGCCTGTTGGTCGATGTAGCCAGGCGGTGCGGTGCGGGCATCATCGTGCGCGGCGTGCGTGGCGAGAGCGATTTGGGCTATGAAATGCCACTGGCACAGGCCAACCGCCATCTTTCAGGGCTGGACACCCTGTTTTTTGTCGCACGGCCGGAACTGGCTTATCTGTCTTCCACGATTGTGATGGATATAGCGCGCCACGGTGGCGATATTGCTGGGATGGTTCCCGCGCAAATTGCGGATGACATAGTGAACTCGATAAAGGAGTGTTGACAATGGATCGCGAACACGCGGATATCAAGAGCAATGCAGGCAACAACGGAAGAGTAGAGGAAATGGAGCGCGGGGAACTGACGTATTTCCTTCAGCTGTTTGATTACTTGCGCGCTGCTCTTCAAAATGCCCCTTCATCTTTTATGAGCCGCGGAAAGCGGATGGTGGATGTAGATGAGTGCTTGAATATTTTGAATGATATGTACAATAAGTTGCCGGTGGCGATACGCGGCGCGTCCAAAGTGTACTATGAGCAGGAGAACATTCTTCGCAACGCCAAAGCGGAAGAGCAGCGCATTTTGAGCGCGGCCAACGCGCGCGCGAAAAATCAATTGGAAAATGCCAATGCGCGAGCGGATAGCATTACGCGCACAGCGGAAGACCGCGCGGAAAGCATGGTGGCGAACGCAGAGGCCAAAGCAGCCCGTATTTTGGAGGAAGCGCGCGCACAGGCGGAAGAAATGGTGAGCGAAACCGAAATCATGCAAAGAGCGAATGAAGAGGCGCGCAACACGGTGAACCAGGCTTTGGCGGAGGCCAGCGACAAGCGCCTGGCTGCGGCTGGATATGCGGACAGCTTGCTCGACGAATTGGACAAGCTGCTCACCGATATGGGCAACCATGTGCGCTCCAAGCGCAGCGAACTGGCAGAGTAGAAATCCATAGCGTTGTATAGCGCCTGGCAGCGGTTTTGTGCCAGGCGCTATTGTATTTCGCTCAGCTGGATTGGGAAGAAATAGGCGGTGTCATTTCCGCCTGAAGAAGGAGATACTTCGCCGCCCAGTTTTCGATAAAGCGCATTGGCAGGAGCGTTGCGCGAACCGGTGAAGAGAAATATTTTGCCGATATTGCTTTTGACACAGATGTTTTGGAGCGCGCACATCATTTGCATTCCAATGCCCTGGCGTTGATACCGCTGCGCTACGCCGACTTCATGGAGATAGAGCATATTTTTGCTGCCGTTCAAGCGAGGCAGAGCATACCCATAGGCAAATCCAATAACGGTTTCCTCCCAAAGGGCGGCAAAGAACCAGTTTGCAGGATTTTGCAAAAAGCGTTGCGTGGCTTCCGGATCGGCAAATCCCTGGCGGAAATCCTGGTTCATGCGCATGATTTTGGGCAAATCGGCTTCAGTGAGCCGCCGAAATTGTACGCGCATCGTATCTTACCCCTTTTTGCTTTTCTATAGGTATTTTAGCAGGAAAATAGATCCTGTGCAAGATAGAGATTCACAAAATATTCGGGCAGCATGGATTCGCTATTGCCATTTCCCATAAATTGCGGTATGATGATGCGGGAGGTGACGCAAATGCAAATTGCATTAAATGGGGAATGGAAACTGTATTACCATCCGCAGGAAGAGGACATGCCACCAGTGGAAAAATGGCCGTCCCTTTCCGCGCGCGTGCCGGGCGAAGCGGAGCTTGCCCTGATGGAAGCTGGTATGGAACCCGATCCTTTTTATGATGAAAACCTCTATCGTTATCGCAAATATGAAACGTATATGTGGGCCTATGAACGGGAATTTTCCCTGCCGGAAGCTCCGAATGGACAGCAATGGATTTTGCATTTTGATGGCATCAATACATATGCGGATGTTTATGTCAACAAAGTGCTCGTGGGCCAGGCAGATAATATGCTCATTGCCCACGAATTCGATATCACTGCTGCAGCGCGTGCGGGAGCGGAAAACCAGGTGCGCGTTATCATTCGCTCGGCCATGCTGGAAGCGAGAAAACGAGATTATCCCGTGGCGCTGACGGGGGCAGAATCCAGCGACTATATGTGGCAGCGCAGGCCGCCGCACGCTTTCGGTTGGGATATCATGCCGCGCCTGCCATGTTCCGGCCTGTGGCGCGGGGTATGGCTGGAAATGCGCGGCAGCGCCCGGATCACGCAGGCGTATTACGCCACCAAAGAATGCAATGAGCATCGTGCGCAGTTGCAATTTTCCTATCGGTATGAGACGCGAGACGTGTCTTTGGATGAATATCGCGTTCGCGTGCGCTGCGGCAGCGTGGTTTGGGAAAAGGCGGCGCCGTTTGTTTGCGGCAAAGGCAGCCTGACCGTGGAGCAGCCACTCCTTTGGTGGCCGCGCGGCTATGGCGAACCGAATTTGTACACCGTCACCATGGAGCTGCTGCGCGGCGATGAAGTATTGGACGTGCGCACGGATACCATTGGGATCCGCACCATTTCCATAGACCACAAAATGGCGCCGGACAGCGAGGGGGAATTCCTCGTTCGCGTCAATGGATGCCCCATTTTGTGCAAGGGGTCGAATTGGGTGCCCATGGACGCTTTCCATAGCCGCGATGCGGCGCGATACGCGCAGGCGCTGGAATTGTTCGCGCAGGCCGGATGCAATATCGTGCGCTGCTGGGGCGGGAACGTGTATGAGGATCACGCTTTCTTCGATTTATGCGATCGGATGGGCCTGCTCGTGTGGCAGGATTTCTGCATGGCCTGCGCCATATATCCGCAATCGCAG
Source organism: Candidatus Alectryocaccomicrobium excrementavium (assembly GCA_018716755.1). Lineage (GTDB taxonomy): Bacteria > Bacillota > Clostridia > Christensenellales > Aristaeellaceae > Alectryocaccomicrobium > Alectryocaccomicrobium excrementavium. The sequence goes on along the minus strand of DVJN01000153.1, from coordinate 5,019 downwards.
GATTTTGCACAAATGATTGAGCGGGAAGCGGAGCATGTGATTCGCAAGCTGCGCAACCATCCCTGCATTTTGCTTTGGGCGGGGGACAACGAAGTGGATGAGATGTATGACGGATTGGGCTATGAGGGCGCCAACCGTTACAATGCCCTCACCCGCGAAGTGCTGCCGCGCGCCGTGCGCATGAACGATCCATACCGCAAATTTTTGCCTTCCTCGCCCTATATTGCGGATGGTGTGGCGCGGTATTCCGTGCCGGAACAGCACAATTGGGGCCCGCGCGGCTACTTTAAGGATGAATTTTATAAAAATACGCGCGCGCATTTTATCAGTGAGTGCGGCTACCATGGGTGTCCGTCGCCCGAGTCCCTGGCGCGCTTTCTGCCGCAGGAAAAACTCTGGCCGTACACGAATTCAGCCTGGATGACGCATGACACGGACTATTTGCCCTACGGCGAGCGCGGGTACAACCGCAACCAACTGATGGCCGACCAGGTGCAGGTGCTCTTTGGCTCGGTTCCGGAGACATTGGAAGAATTCTCGCTCCTTTCGCAGATTTCGCAGGCAGAGGCGCTCAAATTCTTCATTGAGCGCACGCGCATCCACAAATGGCGGCGCACGGGCATCATCTGGTGGAATATGCTCGATGGTTGGCCGCAGATTTCCGATGCGATTGTCGATTATTATTTCTGCAAAAAGCGCGCCTATCAAACGGTTTGCCGCGCGCAGTGGCCGGTGCTGATCGCGGCGGATGAGCACGCCGGTTGGGAACACGCGATTTATCTTTTGAACGACGGGCGCGAAAGCTATGAAGTGACCTATGTGGTGAAGGACGGCGATACGGGCGAAGTGCTCCTTTCCGGAGCGGAACGCTCGCCCGCCAATGAAAATCTGCGCCTGGGGGCCGTCCGGGTGATTCCGGCCAGCCGCCGGTTGCTCGTTTTCGAGTGGCAGATGGAAGGGAAAACGTATGGCAGCTATTACGTTACCGGCTTCCCGCCGTATCCAGTGGAAAATTGGCGGCGGTGGCTCGGCGTCATCGACGCGCTGCCCATGGGGGAAACCGTATGAAACCGTTGTATTGGGGACTGGATATTGGGGGCACAAAGTGCGCGCTCGTGACGGGAACGGAGGATTGCCAGGTGCTTTCGCGCTGCGCCGTGGCAACGGCGGATTTTGCCTCCTGGCAAAGCCTGCTCGAAGCGCTGCTGGCCCAAGCGCCGCAAGAAGCGCCAGTGGCGATTGGCGTGAGCTGCGGCGGCCCGCTGGATAGCCGCAATGGCCGCATTCTTTCGCCGCCCAACCTGCCCGGGTGGGATGACGTGCCCATCGTGGAATGGCTGGAAAAGCGCCTGGGCGCGCCGGCCTTTTTGCAAAACGACGCGAACGCCTGCGCACTGGCGGAATGGCGGTTTGGCGCGGGCAAGGGGTGCGAAAACATGGTTTTCCTCACCTTTGGCACGGGATTTGGCGCGGGATTGATTTTGGATGGCCGCCTGTATTCCGGCACAAACGATATGGCGGGCGAAGTGGGGCATGTCCGCGCGGAGGCGGACGGGCCCGTGGGATACGGCAAAGCGGGCTCCTACGAAGGCTTCTGCTCGGGCGGCGGGATTCGCCAGCTTTCAGGCGGCTTCACGGCCAAGGAGGTTGTAGAGCGCGCAGAGGCGGGCGATGCGGCTATGCAGGCCGTACTCCATCAAAGTGCGCAGCGCCTTGGCGCCTGCCTGGCCATGCTGATTGATCTCTTGAACCCGGAGAAAATCGTGATCGGCAGCATTTACGCCAGGGCGGAGTCCTGGTTTCGGGAGACCGCGCTGCGCGTGATCGAAGAGGAGGCGCTCATATATCCGCGCCAGGTGTGCTCTATTGTGCCAGCGGCCCTGGGAGACGCTATTGGCGATGTGGCCGCGTTGACCGTCGGTATTTACGGAATGGGGGGAAGAGAAAAACATGCATCCGAACTTTGAAAAGGCTGTGCAGGCGTTGCTTGCCTGCTTCCGTACCGGGCATAAAGTGCTGCTTTGCGGCAATGGAGGAAGCGCCGCGGATTGCGCGCATATTCTGGGCGAACTGGTCAAGGGCTTTTGCCAAAAACGCCCGTTGCCCGCGGAACAGATTGCGGCCATCGGCGAGGATTGGGCGCGCCATTTGCAGCAGGGATTGCCCGTGATCGACCTTACGGCGAACTGCGCGGTCATCTCCGCTATTGTGAATGATATCGATGGAGCGTCCATGTTTGCCCAGCAGGTTATCGCCTATGCCGCGCCGGGCGACGTATTGATCGCTATTTCCACATCTGGAAATGCAGAAAATGTGCGCCGAGCGGCCATTGCTGCCCGGGCGCTTGGAGCGGCCGTGATCGGCATGACAGGCGCGACAGGGGGAGAACTGGCAAAACACAGCGATATCCTTTTGAATGTGCCGCAAACGCAGACCTATCTCGTTCAGGAACAGCATCTTCCGCTGTATCATGCGCTTTGCCTGCGGGTGGAAGAAGCGCTGTTTGCGCCGGAAAACCGCGCTTAGAAAATGATTGCCGCCCTGCGGGAAGGCGATTTCCCGCAGGGCGGCAACAAAATGGGAGGTTTCGTCCGTTAACGTTTGACTTCCTCTACAAGGGGACAGGTTACGACGCAGCGTTCACCCATGACCGGGCGGAATTTGAATACGTTATCCTGCTGGCGCAACGCATCTGCGAGAGCTTCTTCCGTGAGATGCTCCGGATAGGGGATATCCGTGAAGTTGCCGCCATACATATTCCCTTCCTCGCAGGAGAGGGCATATTTTGTGGCCCAATTGCAGCGGTTTGCGTCCACGGGCAGGTACGGAACCGTTTTGCCCGCCAAAGTAAGGTTCACGATGTTCTTTTCGCACAGGGCACAGGTCGGGCAAGCCTTGGTGCAGGCCTTGCAGCTGGCGCACGCGCTGACCATGCCCTCCATGACCTCGCTGGCAGCCAAATCGGCGTCAGTTACCACGGCGATAAACCGCTGGTGAATGCCGTATTTTTCCGTATTCACGCTGCCGTTGAGGGCGATCTGCCCCAAACCGGCGGCGACGGCTTCCAGAGCGTTGGCCGAAGCGCCGGCGAATTCTCCGCGCGGGCTGCCCACAACGGAACCGGCACCCGTCAAATCGTGCGTATACATGGCGCGATAGCCCATAGCGTTCAAGGCTTTCACGACGCTGAATCCCAGGTGGCCAATCAGGCGGTTCACTTCATACTGCGTGAAGACATAGGGACCTACGGCTTCGGCCGGCGGCTTGCCTACGCGCAGCGCGGCGGTTTCGGGATAATGCATGCCCATCACAATGACGGACTTTGCACCGGGCAGCAGATCTTCCGCCGAGCGGATCCTGCGCTTTTCGATGGAAGTAACGGGGTCGTATGGCATCATGCGCGGGTTCTTGTCCCTGGCGATATAGAGCACTTCTTCTTTGCGGATTTCCCGCAGCTGATCTGCCAGCGAAGCGATGGTTTGCGCGCTCGCCACGCCAAACAGATCCGCGCCCTTTTCGCGTGCCAGGGTTTCAATGGCCTTGCGTACATCGCCGCCATTGTCCACGTGATTCAGATCCGTATACGCCTTATCCGCAACCGGGGCGCTGGTGAGCACCAGAGAAGTGCGGATGTTGCCGCTTTCCGGAATGCCAACCAACCGGCGCACAAGGTTGTGATCCATCGTGGTCTTGGGCAGGGCCGAATATCCCAGCGTTTCCAATTCACGGCACACGTCCAGTTCCGTAAAGTCCACATTGAATTGCGCGATGCGCAGAGCGTTCTCCACTTCGACCGGTTTGGCAGAATCCGTAAAGTCCGTGCCAGGCGCCTTGAATTCTGCCGGGCAGGAAGCAGTGAGCAGAATGGCCGCCACGCCGTCGGGCAGGTACTGGCGAATGGGTACGCCCGCTTTATCGAGCGTTTCCTGCGACAGGAAATGCACGCTGTCCAGATCCCAGCGGTGAGCGTGGGTGAGAACTTTATCGTAAACATTGCGATGCACCGGGAGATCGCTGGGCGTGGTGTGGCGCTTTCTGCGCATGGAGATTTTGCAGTAATCCGGGTCGCTTTGGCGCAGATTCTTGGGCAGACAGACCTTCAGGCATACGCCAAATTCCCCGCCGCGCGCGCCGTGCTGGCGAATATTTTCCAGCAACACTTCTTCGTTTACGACATCCGGAATCGGCAAATCCAGATCGATATCGAAATGTTCGCCCCATGCGCAGCGCCACAGGTTTTTGTTGGCAAATTTGTGGTGCTTGCCTTCCACCACTACGTCCTTTACGCCATTCACTTCTTTGCGGTACGCATCCGTCGGGCAGTGGCGAATGCATTCGCCACACATGTCGCACAGTTTTTCCCCATTGTAAAGCGGTGTGGGCGTAAGCTCGGCTTCGGTGATGATGGAAATGAAACGGTTGCGCGCGCCATATTCTGGCGTGATGCACAGGCCGTTCCAGCCCAGTTCGCCCAGCCCGGCGCATACGCCGCTGTAGATGTGGCTGATATCCGGCGCGAATACCGCGTCCATTTCCTTATAGCCGCGATACCGCCAGATGTTGGAACTGGCAATGGGCACGGTGCGATAGCCCAGGTCGTCCAGCATGCGCGCAATCTTGAAAGAGAGCACGTCCAGTTTGTCATTCATGATGTACTGAATGCGATAGGGCCCCATGACCTGCGGGTGAATTTCGCCGTCCAGCTCAATGGCTGCATCCGGATGGTGCACAGCGCATACGATGACCGATTTTGCACAGGGGAGAATCCCCTGCGGACTCATTTTGATGGGAGCATCCTTATACCTTTCGATATTCGCAACACCCACCAGATCCGCGCCCAGGGAATACGCAAATTCTTTCACAGCAAGCGTAAGCCGGTTGTCCATGTTTTCTCCTCCCTCATTTCCTCTCGTGTTGTTCAGGCCTGCTTGAAAAAACGCAAGATCACAATTCTACAAAAATGTTCGCCCTCAAACAACTCCTGACATTGGTACGCCTCACTGGTATCATAAAACATCC
>DVJN01000152.1 GCA_018716755.1 Candidatus Alectryocaccomicrobium excrementavium | reverse complement strand
CCCGCTTCTATTATATCATGTTTTCGCGTACGGGGCAATCCTTGACACTAATCCCCCTTCAAAAGTGCCTGCCTCTTTTGGCTGAGCGCCTCGTATTCCTCGTCCAGCACGGTGCGGTCGAACTTGCCGGTGGAGATCTTGGCCGTGATCTCAGCCATGCGCATTTCCAGAATGGCAAGATACACGTCCGGCTCGTCTGCGCGGTTTTGCCGCGCCTGCCATTCGCCCAGCGTGCCTTCGAAGGTTTCCAGCGAATGCCCATGGAAAAAGACCAGCCGCGTGGCAATCTTTTCCACAAACCGCCGGTCGTGGCTGATGACAAGCAGCGTGCCCGCATATTCGCACAGCACGCTTTCCAGCGCTTCCAGCGTAAAAATGTCGATATGGTTGGTGGGTTCGTCGAGCAAAAGCACGTTTGCGCGGGAGAGCATCAGCCGTGCCAACGCCACTTTCATGCGCTCGCCGCCGCTGAGCACACTCAGCGGTTTATGTACATCGTCCGCGCGCAGATTCAAGCGCGCCAGCACGGTGCGCGCCACGTCCACGGGGTGTTCGCTTAGGGCCATCGCGTTGTCTAGCGCGGATTTGTCCGCCTCGAGGGAAGCGAGCGCGTCCTGCCCCAGGTAGCCGATGCGCGCCTGCGGATGGATGCGCACGCGCGGATCTCTGGCCACGATGCGCGCGACGAGCGTGGTCTTGCCGCAGCCGTTGGGGCCGAGCAGAGCCGTGCGCGAACCGGCGGGCAGAACCATCCGCGCACTTTCCAACAAAACGCGCGCGCCAAAGCGGATGGTCATATCCCGCATTTCCAGCGCGTTGCGGGCCCGCACAGGATCGCTCGCGCCCAGCCGCATGCGGATAGCGGGATCTTCACGCGGGCGCTCCTTGGCCTCCAGATGATTGAGGCGCGATTCCAGCGCCTTGCGCGAGCCCTGCAGTTTTTCTGCCACTTCCGTGGCTTCGCGCCTGTGCAGCCGCGCCTCGCTATTGCCCATGCGGCTGGGCGCTTTGCGCACCTGCGAGGCCTGCTCCGCCTTGTGTTGAATCGCTTGCCTAAGCCGCGCCTGCTCCGCACGGTACTGGCCGTATTCAAACTGCGCGAATTCTCGCCGCCGCGCGCGTTCCTGCCAATAGGCTGTGTAGCCGCCTGGGAACAGCGTGAGCTTGCCGCCCTCCAATTCCGCGATGGAGGTGCAAACCTCGTCCAGCAGCGCGCGGTCGTGCGAAACCAGCACCACTGCGCCGCGAAACGAGCGGATGCGCTGGCGCAACTGGTTTATGCCTTCCTCATCCAAATCGCTGGTGGGTTCATCGAGCAAAAGCACCGCCGCATTCTTGGAAAGCGCGCTGGCCAGCCGGCGGCGCGTCTTTTCCCCACCGCTCAGCCCATCGCGCGCGGTAGCGACGGCGCGGAACTCGCCCGCCTCTCGCGCGGAAAATTCGTCCGCCGCGTCGCCCGTCTGTTCCATGAACGATACGGGCGCCATGCGCCGCACTGCGCCGGCATCGGGCGCCAGAGCGCCGGAGAGAACGCGCAGAAATGTGGATTTGCCCGCGCCGTTCGCGCCGATCAGCCCCACGCGCTCGCCATCGTACAGCGCAAATCGTTCGACGGCCAGCACCGTTTGCGCGCCAAAGCCCACCTGTATATCCATCGCTTCTAATAGCAATTGCGTCATAGAAAAAAACCCCCTTTTTGCGCGCGCAAAAAGAGAGCTATGGCCTATCTTCCATCGCCAGCCCCCTTCAAGCGCGCAAGAAATCCGCCGCACACGGCGGCGCTTTGCTGCTTGAATGGTCACTGGCGAATCTTCATATCTTCTGCGGTACCAACCTTTCTTAAAATGCGAAACGCGGCGGAGAAAGTTTCTCTTTTTCGCATCTGCGCATTTATTATACCATGGCGCGCGCCGCCTGTCAACGTTCCGTGCAGAGGGATGCGCCGCGCCGTTTTGCTAAAATTTTGCTAAAATTCGCTTGTTTTCGCTAATGTAACATCCGTGTGCTTGTTGTATGCTCGCCCGATTTGTTATAATCAGGCGGTTCCACCATTTAATATGAAGTGAGAGGGGATCTGTATGCAACCATCGCTGGGCATCATGTATGCGCTGTGCTTTGTGGCGATCGCAATCGCGTTTGCCTACGCTGCCTACCTAATCAAATGGGTACGGCAGCAAGATCCGGGCAATCCGCAGATTGTGAAAGTCGCTGGCCTGATCCAGAGCGGCGCGAACGCTTTTATGCGCAAGGAATACACCATTCTTGCGGGCTTCGCGGGCGTCGCCGCCGTTCTGATTCTCCTGTTCCTGCCCTCCCCGATCTGGGCGAGCGCCGCTCCTTTGAACAATGTGAAGATGGCCATCGCTTACATCTGCGGCACGGTCTTCTCCGCCATCGCGGGTAAGCTGGGCCTGTTCGTCGCCTCTCTGGCGAACGCGCGCAGCGCTGTGGCGGCCAGCAAGGGCATCCGTCCCGCGTTTCTGATCGGCTTCCGCGGCGGCGCAGTGATGGGCCTGGCGGTTGTGGGCGCGTGCCTGCTGGGCGTGATGGGCGTGATGCTGATCTTCGGCGACACCTCCATCCTGCTGGGCTTCTCCTTCGGCGCCAGCTCCCTGGCCCTGTTCGCCAAGGCGGGCGGCGGTATCTTTACCAAAACGGCGGACGTGAGCGCCGACCTGGCCGGTAAAGTCGAGCTGGGCATCCCGGAAGACGACCCGCGCAACCCCGCCGTTATCGCCGATAACGTGGGCGACAACGTGGGCGACGTGGCCGGCATGGGCGCCGACCTGTTCGATTCGAACGTGGCCGCCATGGCCGCGGCCCTTATCATGGCCGCCGCGCTGGATGGAGCCACGGGTTCCGCCAACGTGGGAATGGTGTTCTGCTATTCGGCGCTGGGCCTGCTCGCATCGATTTTCGGCATTGCCATGGCGCGCATCGGCAAGAACGGCAACCCCACCCGCGCGCTGAACTCTTCCACCTATACCACCACGGCGGTGTACATCGTGCTCACCGCGCTGGCCACCCTGATTTTCGACGGCTTCCGCTGGGAAATCTGGGGCGCTTCCACGGTCGGCCTGTTCGTGGGCGTTTTGATCGGCATTGTTACCGACTACTTTACTGACGACACCAAGCCCATCGTGAAGCATGTGGCGCACGCCTCCAAATCGGGTCCGGCGTTCACCGTGCTTTCGGGCATTTCCTATGGTTTCCTCTCCGTGCTTCCGGCCATGATCGGCATCGCCATCAGCGCGCTGGCGGCCTATAAGCTGTGCGAACCGCTGGGCGGCCAGTACCCTCTGTTCGGCATTTCCATGGCGGCGGTGGGCATGCTCTCCATCGTGGGCATCACCATCAGCAACGACGCCTTCGGCCCCATCGTGGATAACGCGCGCGGCCTGGCGGAAATGGGCGGCCTGGGCGAAGAAACCATCCGCGTGGCCGATGAACTGGACAGCGCGGGCAACACCGTGAAGGCCGTGACCAAGGGCTTTGCCATCGGTGCGGCGGGCCTCACCGTCATCAGCCTGCTGGGCGCTTACATGAGCGAAGTCAACGCGGCGCTGGTGGAAATGGGCCGCGCGGCGGAGCAGATCATGGGCTTCGACATCATGAACCCGACCGTGTTCTTCGGCATCCTGATTGGCGCGGCCATACCGGCCGTGTTCTCCGCCATGCTGATGCTGGGCGTGGATCGCAACGCGCAGCGCATGCTGGCTGAAATCCATCGCCAGTTCCGCGAGATCCGCGGCCTGCGCGAAGGCAAGGAAGGCGTGGAACCGGATTACAACCGTTGCATCGATATCGCCACCCAGGGCGCTCTGCGCGAGCTGATCCCGGCTGGCCTGGTGGCCATCCTGGCTACGCTGCTGGTGGGCTTCATCGGCGGCGTGGAAGCCATCGGCGGCTTCCTGCTGGGCAACATCGCCAGCGGCCTGCTGCTCGCCCTGTTCATGTCCAACGCGGGCGGCCTGTGGGACAACTCCAAGAAGTACGTCGAGGCAGGCAACGAGGGCGGCAAGGGTTCTGAAGCGCACAAAGCCGCGGTCGTGGGCGATACGGTTGGCGATCCCTTCAAGGATACCGCCGGCCCGTCCATCAATACGCAGATCACCGTGGTTTCGCTGGTTTCCTCGCTGATGAGCGTGATGTTCATCATGTACTCCATTTTCTAATCCATATAAGGTATAAGAGTTACGCTATTTTGCGGCGCGTTCCCAGTGGGGCGCGCCGCAAAATTGTTCTTCAGAAAGCGCGGATTTCATGCCGTTTCCATGCTGCATTCGCAGCCGATTGATGGGGCGATCCGAAAATTTCAAAATTCCACCGCGATTTCATATCCGCCTATTGCATTCGCAAAGCGAATATGGTATAATAGCTTCATCTGAATTTTTAGGGGGTATCGTCTGTGGACCCTATATGGCCACAATTGCTGCTTCAAATCGTGCTCATCGCGGTAAACGCCGTGTTTGCCGCCAGTGAAATCGCCGTCATCTCTCTCAACGAAAACAAGCTGCGCATGCAGGCGGAAGAGGGCGACAAAAAGGCCGCCGTCATGCTGAAAATGATGCGCGAGCCGTCCGACTTCCTTTCCACCATTCAGATTGCCATCACATTGGCTGGCTTCCTGGGCAGCGCCTTTGCCGCTGACAATTTTTCCGACCCCATTGTGCAATGGCTGATTGATAAGGGATTTACATTGATCCCCAGAGCGACGCTCAATACGATCGCCGTTATCGTGATTACGATCATCCTGTCGTATTTCACGCTGGTGCTGGGCGAACTCGTACCCAAGCGCGTGGCCATGAAAAAGCCCGACGCGGTTGGCCGGGCTGTTTGCGGCATGATCAACGGCATGGCGCTGGTGATGAAGCCCGTGATCTGGCTGCTATCCAAGTCTACGAATTTGATGCTGCGCCTGCTGCACATCAATCCGGAAGAACAGGAATCCGAAGTAACGGAAGAAGAAATCCGCATGATGGTCGATCTGGGCGGCGAACGCGGCACCATCGAAGCCGGCGAAAAGCAGATGATCGACAATATCTTCGAATTTAACAACATCACCGCCGAAGAGTGCATGACCCACCGCACGGATGTGACCGCCATTTCCGTGGAGGACACGCCGGAGGAGATCATCGCGCTGATCCGGGAATCCGGGTATTCGCGCTTTCCCGTGTATGAAGACGATCTGGACGACATCGTGGGCGTGCTGAACACGCGCGATTACCTTTTGAACATGCGCGCCGAATCGCCCAAGCCCTTGCGCGAGATGCTGCGTCCGGCCCGCTTTGTGCCGGAGTCCGTGCGCGCGGATGTGCTTTTCCGCGATATGCAGCGGGAAAAGGCGCACCTGGCCATCGTGGTGGATGAATACGGCGGCACCAGCGGCGTGATCACCATGGAAGATCTGCTGGAAGAAATCGTTGGCAACATCTACGACGAATACGACGAGGCTGAGCAGCCGGAAATCGCCGCCATTTCGGAGGACGAATGGCGCGTGTCCGGCGGTGTGGAGATCAAAACGCTCAACGAGGCGCTGGATCTCGATTTGCCCACCGACGAGGAATACGATACGCTGGGCGGCCTGGTTTTCGCACAGCTCACTACCATTCCCGAGGACGGCTCGCAGCCGGTGGTGCATTGCTTTGGGCTGACCATCCGCGTAACCGAGATCACCGACCGCCGCGTGGAATGGGCGATTGTGAAAAAGGATCCCCCGCCGGAACCCGAAGCGGGCGAGGGCGAAAAGAAGGATAAGGAAAGCGAAAAGGAAAAATAGCCGCCATTTCGCGCGCCCATGCGGTGGCGATATCCGGCGGCGGAAGGGCTTATGTTCCGGGCCGGCGTGAACAGGAGGTTTCGCGCCGGCCCGGCGGCTTTTCGGCGGAACTGGCGAGGGAAAAATGGATTGGGAGGGAACCCTATGCAAATGTTATCACCCCGGCAGGTACACCTGGATTTCCACACTTCGGAATGGATTGAGGGCATTGGCGCCCAGTTTGACGCGGAGGAATTTGCCCGCACCGTGCAGGAAGCGGCGGTTTCGTCTATGACCGTGTTCGCGCGTTGCCACCACGGCTGGCTCTATTACGATTCCAAGCGTTTTCCCGAGCGCGTGCATCCCCACCTGGTAAACCGCAACCTGATGGTCGACCAGGTGCGCGCTCTGCACGCGCGGGGCATCAAGGCGCCGGTGTATATCACTGTGCAGCTCGATTACCAGACGGCGGTGTCCCGCCCGGAATGGCTGATCCGCAAGCCGGATGGCGCGCATGAGGGCGGCCCATTCAGCGAACCGGGATTTGGACAGACATTGTGCATGAACACCGGGTATCTGCAATACCTGCGCGAGCACACTCTCGAAGTGATGGAGCTGCTGGGGGACGAGCTGGACGGATTGTTCTTCGATATCGTGGGCATCCGTTCCTGCACTTGCGCGGCCTGCCGCAGGGAAATGCTGGAGCGGGGCATGGATTTTGGCGATGAGCAGCAGGTGCGCGAGTTTGCGAAATTTACGCTGGATCGCTTTAAGCGCGAAATGAGCGCCTTCGTGCGCGAGCACAACGACCACTGCACCATTTTTTACAACGCCGGGCACGTTGGCCCCTGCACCAAAGAAAGCAAAGACGCCTACACGCATTTCGAGCTGGAAAGCCTGCCCAGCGGTGGCTGGGGCTATCTGCACTTCCCGGTTACGGCGCGCTACGCACGCAAGCTGGGTCTGGATTGCATGGGCATGACGGGCAAGTTCCTCACCAGCTGGGGCGATTTCCATTCGCTGAAAAATCTGGCCGCGCTGGAATTCGAGTCGTTCCGCATGCTCAGCTTTGGCTTCGCCTGCAGCATTGGCGACCAGCTGCCGCCGAATGGCAAGCTGAATCCGGCCACATATCGCCTGATCGGCAAGGTGTATCGCCCATTTGCCGGACGCGAAGCCTGGGCGCGTCCCTCCACGCCGCTGGTGGAAGCCGCTATCCTCACAAACGAAAATCCGCTCTATGAGCACCAGATGTCCGAGTCCATTTTGGGCGCAGCGCAGCTGCTGGAAGAATTGGCCCTGCAATTCGATATTATCGATGCGGAAATGGATTTTTCGCCCTATAAGCTGTTGATCGTGCCCGAGGATGTAGCGGGTTCGCCGGCGCTTTCGGAAAAATTGGCTGCGTTTGCCGCCGCTGGCGGGCGCGTGCTCTCCTGCGGGCGCGGCGCGCTGATGGAAAATGATGCGTATCCAGCCTGCTATCCGGCAAAATACGCGGGCAATCGCGTGGCGTATCCGGATTTTATCGTGGCGAATGGCCCGCTGGCGGAGGGGCTGGAAGCGGACAACGAATACGTAATTTATCAGCAGGGCACGGTGCTGGAGGACGTGCAGGGCACCATTTTGTTTGCGCGCGCACCGTACTTCCCGCGCGCTGGCCGCAAATTCTGCTCGCACCGCTACACGCCCAGCGCTGGTGGAGAAGCATATCCCACGGCGGCTTTGGCAAACGGCGTGCTGCTCTTCGCCCATCCGCTCTTTGCGCAGTATCGCGATTGCGCGCCCGGCTGGGTGAAGCAGATTGTGAAAAACGCGCTGGATCTGCTCCTGCCCGACCGGCTCGTGCGGCACGATGGCGCGTCCACGGTTACGGTGTCGCTGCTCGACCAGCCGGAGCGCAACCGCACCTGCGCGCACATTTTGAGCTATGTCCCCGTGCGCAAGAGCGCGACCATCGATATCGTGGAGGAGCGCACACAGGCGCGCGACCTGCACCTCACGCTGCACATCCCGCGCGGGTTTACGCGCGCGCGCCTCGTGCCCGAAGACATCCCGCTCGCCGTCGAAGGTGAGAGCGTGACTGTGCCCTGCGTGGATGGATACGCGATTGTGGAACTCACGTAGGCAAATGCGTTCAATGGTTCATCGGCCTCCCCGCCCGCGTCAGCTTGTCAAAAAAGTCTTTTTGACAAGCTGCGGCCTCTCCGGCGGGGAGGCCCTTTTTGCCGGCCGCCTTATAAGGCCATGGGCACTGCTCTTCAATTTACATGGAATTGCCTTTTTAAGTATTGACACTTTGTAGTTTAAATGCTATACTTATACTAAACTACAGAATATCAATCAAAGGAGAGCCCTATGAAGTCGCAACTTTCCATTTCCGAATCCGAATGGCAGGTGATGAAAATCCTTTGGAGCCATGCCCCGCAAACCCTTCCCGAAATTTTGCACCAGTTGCGGCAAACCGCTTGGAGCAAAACGACCATCCAAACGTATCTGGCCCGCCTGGTGAAAAAGGGAGCGCTGCGCACAGAGCGCCAGGGCAAGGGGTATCTGTATTACCCGGCGATATCGGAAAGCGATTGCCGGATGGCGGAAAGCCGCAGTTTTCTCAGCCGGGTATATGACGGCTCTTTGTCCCAGATGGTCATGGGCTTTGTGAAAAGCGGCGATCTTTCGCCGGAGGAGTTGCGGGAGCTGAAGAACCTGATTGCGCAGCAGGAGGAAATCCATGCAGATACTCGGCAAGATCTTTAACGTGCTTCTTTTTGTATCGGCCATGGGCGGCATATTTTGCGTGTTGTCGCTTTTTGCAGCGCGCGTTTTGCGGTGCGCATTGCCGCTGTGGGTGCCCCTCTGCGGCATGGCGCTGTTTTGCGTTCCAATCCTCTCGCCGGAAGTATCCCTGCTCTCGCCGGAAAGGCAAGATTGGCTCAGCGGGTATTGCATTGCCTGCTGGATATGGGCAGGCGGGTGCGGGGTGTTTTTGCTCTGCGATATTGTGCGCGCCGCTCTGGCAAAGCGGGCGCTAAAGGGATATCCGCGCTGCAACGACGAACGGATAACGGCCATTTGCGCCCATTGCGCGCAGAGCATTGGCCTGAAAAAGGCGCCTGCGCTGTATTATGGGACGCTGGAAAGCCCGGTTTGCGTCACGGGCGCAATTCGCCCGGCGCTCCTCATGGACAAAGTGATTGTGGAGCGATTGACCGATACCGAGCTGTCCGCCGTGTTTTTTCACGAACTGACCCATGTGAAGCGGAGGCATTTGCTTTGGGAACGCATCTATGATGTCGTTTGCCTGGCAAACTGGTTCAACCCCTTTGCCTGGATCGCCAGGCGGGAGTTCTCGCTTTACTGCGAAACGGATTGCGATGACAAGGCCCTCAAGGCTTCGCGGGGGGAAATGGCGCAGAGGGAATATGCTTTGGCCATCCTGCGCCTGCTGGAATTGTCCACGATCCGGGCTACGCAGCCGGGAAGGGGCGCTGGCGCGCTCGCCTTTTTGCTGGCAAAGCGCCGGTTGCAACGGATCACCGCAAAACCTTCAAAGATCAGGGAACGGATGCTATGCGCGGCATTGGTGGTTTCGCTGGCGTTTACGGTGGCGCTTTCCCTGCGGTTCAGCCGGGAACACTTTTATCCCTATCCGGCCTATAGCGTTGGCACGGAATATTCCACGGGTTGCGGCGCGTGACCCTTTTTTTCAGCGTTATAAAACTACTATTGTAGTTATATGGAGGTTCTTATGAAAGCGAACATGGAAATCCTTCACGTGAGCAAGCAATACAAAAACGGCGTTACCGCTCTTGAGGACGTCAGCTTTTGCGTTGGCAGCGGCGTTTTTGGCCTATTGGGCCACAATGGCGCGGGAAAAACCACGCTGATGAAAGCGCTGGTCACCGTGTTGCGCCCGTCGGCGGGCGAGATTCGCGTTTGCGGCTTCGATACCGCAACGCAGGGAAAGGAAGTTCGGGCGCGCGTGGGATATCTGCCCCAGGAACTTGCCATGTATCCCTCGCTCTGCGTGTGGGATTTTGTGAACTATATGGCGGCAATCAAAGGGGTTCGCGACAAAAAGGCCATCAGCGCGGTGCTGGAAGAAGTGGAAATGCTGGAATTTGCCCGGCGCAAAATCGGGCAGCTTTCCGGCGGGATGAAGCGGAGGGTTGGCATAGCGCAGGCGCTCATCGGCAATCCGCAGGTTCTTGTGGTGGACGAGCCGACGGCCGGGCTCGATCCGGAGGAGCGGGTGCGGTTTCGCGGCTTGCTGTCGCGATACGCGAGGGACGGGCGCACCGTTTTGCTTTCCACGCACATCGTGGAAGACATTCACCAGCTCTGCGAGGAACTGGCCGTTTTGCGGAAGGGGCGGCTGTTTTATGCGGGCACGTCCGCCGCGCTGCTGGAACGGGTGAAGGACAAAGTCAAAATACTGCGCCTGGAAAAGGAAACCCAGCTGATCGATCTGCAAAAGAAATCCGTGGTGCTATCCACGACATATGAGAGCCATGGGCTAACAGCGCGCATTATGGACGAAGACGGCCTTTACCCGCAGGCCCAACCCGTCGAAGCAACGCTGGAAGACGCCTATGTATATTGCATGGGAGGGAAAGCGCATGCGTAAAATGTTGGCCGTTCTCCATTATGAATACAAAATGCAATTCCGCCATTTGGCAACGTGGGGCATCCTTTTGGCGGCAACGGCGATTTCGCTCATGGACAATTTTCCCTCTGCCGGGAATTTGGCCCGCCTGGAGTTTTTGCGGGATCCAGCGTATTTTGTGTATCGGATCATGAGCCTGGATAGCCTGATTTTGCTGTTTGGCCTCATGTTTTTGTTGGCGGGGCGTTTTCCCCTGGACACAAAGACGGGAATGAAGCCGTTGCTGATGGCATCGCCGCTGCAAAAATGGCAATATGTATTGGGAAAGCTGTTGGGCGGCTTCCTATACGTTTTCTCCATGCTGTGCATTTTTCTTGCGCTCAACACGGCAATTTACGCCGCGGCGGCTCCATTCGAAATTTCCCCGCTGGAATGCGCCGTGCCCCTGGGCAAAGCCATATTGGTTTCGGCCATTCCGGCCGGTTTGTTCGTCAGCTTTGTTTCGGTTGCCTTGCCGGGAATGGCCGATATCCGGCTGTTCTATATTCTGGCCGCGGCGCTGTTTGGGTTTAATGCCACTTATGTGGGTTCGGCGGAGGCGATGCCGTTTTACCTCATCACATCCGGCGATTTGGTTCGCCTGATCTGGGTTCATCCCCGATGGCCGTTTATCGATATGGGGAGCGTTATCGCGAACGCCTGTTTCCTGGTTGGCAGCGGCATCGCGTGCGGAAGTTTGCTGTTTTTGAAGCACAAATTCTGGAGGGCGGAATGATGGGACGCGTGGCAAGGGAAGCCCAAATTTTTGGCATCAATTTCTGGATCGTGTCCGCGGCAGTTGGGGCGGCCACAATCGCGGTTTCTCTTTTGGCGGGGGATCTGCTGGATTTTTATCCGGCCATTTTTGAAGTCGTATACCCGTTTTTTGCGGCCATCGTCGTGGGAGAATGGGGGAAGACGCGCTCGGATGGCAATTTTGATCTTGTCGCCGCCCAATGCAAATCGCTTTTTCCCTGGGTATTGCGGCGCTATACAGCAGCCTTTGGGGGCGCCAGCCTGTTTGCCGTCTTAAGCATGGCGGGTGCGTCAATGGCTCGATATGAATTGCCGCTGGGCGAACTGCTCGCCATGTATTTTCCCCCCGCGTTCTTTTTATCGTCCCTGTGCGCGCTATTGGGGCTCCTGTGCAGGCAGGAGCACATCGCTACCCTGGCTTGCGGGGTTGTGTGGCTGGTTCTTCTTTTCACGCGAAGCCTGCTGCGGTTTCCAGGACTGGAATATATCTACTTGTTTATCCGGTTTGCCGGGGATCAAAACAAAATTTGGCTGTGGAATAAGGGAATCGTCTCTTTGGCGGGCTTGTTTTTATGGGGCGGCATATATTGGGCGTGCAAAAGAATGGGCTAAAGGACACGTGCGTGAATTCCGCCCGCAATTGTGATGGGCCGCCGCACGGAAAGTGCGGCGGCCCATGGGTTGGGAAACGGAAAAATCCGGTATGGCCTATTCCAGTTCGGATACGAATTCGGCGATGCGGCGCATGCCTTCGGCAATGTTCTCGCGCGAGATGGCGTAGCTCATGCGCACATGGTCGTCCGCGCCAAAGGCCTTGCCGGGCACGACGGCCACCTGCTTGGCATTGATGAGCATTTCGGCAAAACTGTCGCTGCCGGTGATCTCCGCGCCCTGATAGCGCTTGCCGAGCAGGCCGGAAATGTTGAGCATCACATAGAACGCGCCCTCGGGCGTGTTGGCCTTCAGCAGCGGCGTTTCAGCGATGAGGCGCACCAGCAAATCGCGGCGGGCGGCAAATTCCTTCACCATTTCATCGATGATGGCCTCGCCATTGGTCATGGCCACGGCGGCGGCGTGCTGCGCGATGGAATTCGCGTTGCTGGTGCTGTGGCTCTGGAAGCTCGACATGGCCTTGGCGATTTTCGCCGGCGCGGCGGCATAGCCAATGCGCCAGCCCGTCATGGCGTAGGACTTGGAAACGCCGTTGACCACGATGGTCTGCTCGCGGATCGCTTCGCCCAGCGAGGCGATGGAAACGTGCTTTTGCCCATCGTAGATCAGCTTTTCATAAATTTCATCGGAAATCACATAGAAGCCGTGCTTCACGGCCAGATCCGCGATATCCCGCAGCAGCTTTTCCGGATACACGCAGCCATTGGGGTTGTTGGGCGAATTGAGGATCAGCGCCTTGGTTTTGGGCGTGATGGCCGCTTCCAGCGCCGCTGCGGTGGGCAGGAAATCCTCTTCTTCGCGGGTTTTCACATACACGGGCTCGCCCCAGGCCATGCGCACCATTTCCGGATAGCTCACCCAGCAGGGGGAAGGAATGAGCACCTCGTCGCCCGGGTTGAGCAGCGCCGAAAGCGCGTTGAACAGCGATTGCTTGGCGCCACTGGAAACCACAATATTTTCCGGTTTATAGGAAAGCGCGTTATCGCGCAAAAGTTTCTTGCAAATTTCTTCGCGCAGGGCCAGCGTACCGGGCACGGGGGTATAGCGCGTCATGCCCTGGTCAATGGCGTCTTTCGCGGCTGCGCAAATGTATTCCGGCGTGGGAAAATCCGGCTCGCCTGCGCCAAATCCAATCACATTTTTCCCTTCCGCGCGCAATTTTTTGGCTTTCGCGTCGATCGCCAGCGTAACAGAGGGGGCAATCGCCCCTACGCGCTGTGAAAGTTCCAATCCCATATTCACAACCATCCTTTCGGTTTTGCAAGCTCGCATTATATATTCTATGAAAAACCCCGGGTTCCTGCCGCTTCAAACGTTAAAAAATGAATTTTCGCGTTTATTTTCCTGCAAAAAAGCGGGAGAAATGCGCGGCAGGCGCGCAAAAAAAGCGGGAAACACCGCAAAAGGGGGCGGCGGTTCCCGGAAAAATGCAAAAGAGCGGCTAGAACCTGGCCGCGTATTCCTGCAGGCAGTCGCGCACCTGCTGCGCGCGGGGCAGTGTGTTGATTTTTTCGCGCAGGCGGGCGCTGCCGGGCAGGCCGCTCACATACCATGCGATGTGCTTGCGCATTTCGCGCACAGCGTGCTCTTCGCCTTCCAGGGCGATTTGCATATCGAGGTGGCGCAGAGCGGTGCGCACGCGCTCTTCCAGCGAAGGCGCGCTCCAGGGCTCGCCGCGCAAATGCGCGTGAATCTGCGCGAAAATCCATGGATTGCCCTGCGCGGCGCGCGCGACCATCAGCCCGTCGCAGCCGGTTTCTCCCAGCATGCGGGCGGCACTTTCGCCATCCACGATGTCTCCATTGCCGACGACGGGGAGGGAAACCGCGCGCTTCACTGCCCGGATCACGCTCCAGTCCGCCTTGCCGGAATAAAATTGCATGCGCGTGCGCGCATGCACGGCGATGGCGCGCACGCCTGCGTCTTCCAGGCGGCGGGCCAGATCGGGCGCGGTGACGCTGTCCCATCCCGCGCGGATTTTTACCGTCACGGGCAAAGGGGTAGCGCGCACGGCGGCGGCGGCGATGGCCTGTGCCAGCTCCGGCTCGCGCATCAGCGCTGAGCCTTCGCCGTTGCCCGTAATCTTGGGCGCGGGACAGCCCATGTTCAGATCGATGAAGGCAAAGCCCTTATCCGAAAGTTTCGCCGCCGCGCGGGCGATCAGATCCGGCTCGCGGCCAAAGAGCTGCAGGCCCAGGCGCGTTTCCCGCGGATCGCGCCGCGTGAGGGAAACGGTCGCGCGCGCGTCGCGCGGGGCATAGAGATAGCCCTTGGCGGAGAGCATTTCCGTAACGCAAAAGGAAGCGCCCTGTTCGAGCGCCAACAGCCGCGCGTTGAGATCGGTCACGCCAGCCATGGGCCCCAGGATCACCGGCAGGTCATTCATTGCCATCCTCCTGCGCGGGCGCGGCCGAAGGCGCGGGCGTCGGTTCCAGGATCACGCGCGTCTGCGTCAGGCCCACGATGCGCCATTGTCCGCCGCTTTTCATGAGCGTAACCTCATATTCGCCGCCCTGCCAGGCGGGCGGATCGCCACTCACGTCGTTCACGCGGCTGGAAATCACGCTGCCCTCGATGGAGGGCACGCGCTCCGTGATGGTGCAGTAGGCCGTGTCCTGCCAGGGCCAGGCCCACAGCCATTCGAGCGTGATCACATGGTCGAAATCCGTGATGTTGTAATCGATATAGGGTGAATTGGCCGAAAAGGCGATCTGCATCACGGGATCGTTATTCAAAAAATCCGCGCTGAAATACTTGTTCAGCTCGCTCGCATCCTCCCGTGTGAGGGCGACTTCCACGCGCTTGGCCATGCCATCCGTCACCAGAATATAGATATTGCCGGAATTGAGCGCCATGTAAAACGCGCAGATCAGGATGGCTACGCACGCGCAGAGGATGATCATGCGCGAGGCGATGAACCAGAGCAATCTTCGAATATACTTCATAGGGCAGCAATCTTTCCTCTTTGTGTGATAATCTTTAGACGCGCATCCTCCGCGTCCAGTTGCGCCGCGCGCTCAACCGCTTCGGGCGCGTAGACGTCTGTGCGCATGTATTCGATGGAGGGCCAGCCCAGGGGGCGCAAATCCACCGACAGGCGTTGCGATTCGCCGGACATGACGATCTCCATTTCGGCCATCAACGTTTCCAGCGCGCCGTGAAAGCCCTTTTCCGGCGCATGAGCGCGCAGGTCGTGTTTGGCCCAGGTGTCCCGCTGCGAAAACAGGCGGTGCAGTTCCCATGCGGCCTGGGAAACCTGGCCCATTTCCCAGCGCTCTTCCATGGAAAGCTGGGGCGTGTACGCAGCGATGAAAACCGGGTGCCAGGCGTGCGAGATGAACAGCGCCTGCCCGCCCGCTACGCGCGTGTAAATCCCATCGCGCCGCTCAGAGAGCATGCGCTTCCATTCCCAGGGGTCGGTATCCCGCCCGGTGTGCCACGCGCTCGCGCGCGTAACGTCCGCCAGATTGGGGATGCCCGTGCGCCCGCCAAAGGCGATAAAACCCATGCTGTCAAGCAGCGAGAGGAGTTCTTCGTAAGTGGTTATGGTCATGCGGACACCCCCTTTTTCCTATACCATTATAGCGGCAAAATCCGCGCGGGTCAATAGCGAATATGGCGGAGCATGGCAGGCAAGGGAAAAAATCTGGCGGCTCAGGAGAAAACATGAGCCGCCAGGGATGCTTAAGAAAGGGGATAACAGGCTTCATGGATGCCGGGCGGCAGGGCCTGGCGGCTGCCATCCGGCAGCAGCAGAGCCGCCTGTGCGAGGGTGGGAATGGCGGCGGATACATGCAACGCATTGGCTTCGCGCTGCCAGCGCAGCGAGCACCTGCCCAGCGGCGTATCGATGGAGGCCTGAGCGGAATGCAGGGAGGCAATGGCTCCGGGTTGCAATACAATCCGCTGCCATCCGGCGGAGCCCGTTTCCTGGCGCAAGCCCGCCGCCCAGGCGAATAGCCAGGCGTCTGCGGCGCCAAACATGGCGTGGTTGTGCGAACCGCCGCCGTTCCAGTGTTCGTATAGCGTAGTAGCGCCGCGCGAACGCATCTGCGCAAAGGAGGGATAGCCCTGTGCGGTCATCAGGCGGAAAGCGGCGTCCGCGTAACCGTTTTCGCTGAGCACGTCTAGCAGGATGGGCGTAGCGAAGATCCCGGTATCAAAATGCCAGCCGCGCGATTGCATGTGATCGAGCAGGCGCTTGAGTGCGCTGGCATATTCCGCTTCGGGCATGGCTTTGGCCCACAGGGCAAAGGCCATGCCGCCCTGCGTCAGAAGGGCGCTGCCCTGGCCAAAGGCCCGGTAAAACGCGCCGCGGCGCTCCCGGGCTTCCGCGTGCAAGGCGCCGGCCGCTCGCGCTTCGCCCAGAATGACGGCGATTTGCGCGGAAATTTCCAGCATTTGAATGGCGAACGCGGTGTTGACCAGGGCGGGATCCATGGCAATGGGTTCCGGGGTACACCAGTCGCCCAGGCACCAGCCGCCGTCTTCTTCCCGCACGACGAGGCCGCCTTCGCTGTGGTTTCGCAGGTATTCCAGCCAGGGCAGGATGTGCGGCCAGGCTTCGCGCAGGATGGACGCGTTCCCCGTATGGCGGTACAGCGCCCAGGGCACGAATACCACGGCGCCGCCCCAGCCGCCCGGTCCGCCGCCGCCATTGTAAAAAGGCGCCGTGTGCGGGACGTGGCCGGTTTGCCGGTTCTGGGCGTCAAAGATATCGCGCATCCATTTGGCGGCAAAGGCGTTGGCGTCCAGGTTCAGGAGCATGGCGGGCATGGTGACCTGCCCGTCGCCAGTGTAGCCCAGCCGTTCCCGGTGCGGACAATCCAGCGGCACGCCGCAATGCTGGTTGCAGCGCATGCTGATGACCGACGCGCGGTGATACCAGTTGAGCAAATCGCAGCCGCAGGAAAACGCGCCCGAGGTTGCCAGGTTTGCCGCCACCAGCTGCGCTGTCGCGCTGGCCTGGAATCCGTCTGCTTTCAGCGCCCCATCTTTAAAGCACAGGGCAACGGGCTCATTTGCGCGCAGCAACGCAACCTGCGCATAGCGGAAACCATGCCAGCAGAATTGCGGGCACAGGCTCTCCTCCCCGCCGCCGTCCAGGATGAAGGCGTCCATTTGGATCTGCTTTTCGCCCCCGGCGCTGTCGTATTGCAAGCGCCATTCTTCGCCATCGGCGCAGATTTCTTCGGCAAAGCGCAACTCCAGCCGGTCGCCTCGCCGGGCGCGCGCGCAGAGGGCGATCCAGCCGGAAAGATTTTGGCCAAAATCCAGGATGCACTGCCCATCGCGCGCAGGAAAGGCGCGCACCACGGGATATTCCTGAAGAACGGCGTCCGAAGGGCACGTTTGCGCCCGCAGTGCGCCCATGGGGGCGGGGGCGGTTTCCACTGGCCGCGGCGCACCGGGTTCGCGCGTCCTGTCCACGGTTTCCCCATAAAACAGGTTATTGCGCACCGTTTGGCTTTCGCGCCATTGCCAGCGGTCATCGGAAACGAGCGTTATCCCGTCCATGCGCGCTTCAAAGAGGAGGACGGGCGTTTCGCCATACCACAGGTCGCCCTCCACCAGCCGCTGGTTCTGGTGGTACCAGCCGTTGCCCAGATGCACTTCTATGCGGTTATCACCCTCCCGCAGATAAGGGCCAAGATCAAAGACGCGGTAAGGCACCCGGTAGGCGCCCTGATAATCGTAAGGATACAGCATATTGCGCAATTTCTGGCGGCTGTAGGCGGTGTTTACGGGCTGCAAAACTTCCGCTCCCACGCGGCGTCCATTCACCCACAGCACGAAAAAGCCAAGGCCACAGATGTACGCGCGCGCCCGGGCAGGATGCGTTTTCAGCGTAAAGTGCCGCAGCAGGATGGGCGCTTCTTCCGCGGGGTCTGCTCGGATCCATTGCGCGTGCCAGGCGTCCGGCGGCAGAATGCCGGTTTCAAACCAGCACTCGGCCGATTCCGCCACGGTGGTTTGCGGGGAATCGATCAGGCGGGTATACGCCTTCCATCCATAGCGGTGGCAGGATGCAAGCGCCGGCCCGTCATACGCCATGGCGGTTGTTGCACAAACCTGCCAGCCGGAGTCCCACAGGATGGGAGCGTTTGCCTCTTCGCTCTCCCGCACGGCCACGCGGATTTCTGCCTGTGCGCTGGAGGGATTATCGCCCTCGTATACCCAGCTGAAGCGCGGATGGGGATTGTCCAGCCCCAGAGGATGGGACAAATCCTCGCATCGTTCCCGATAGATTCGATGGGTTGCCATGTGAACACCTCTTTTTTATGCCAAAATCCGGGGAAAGCGGCTGCGCGAAATGCACAGCCGCTTTCCGGCACATACCTGGCGTTACTTGTTGGCGAGGAACGCCTCATGCTGCTCGATGATTTCTTCGATGACTTTATCCAGCCCGGCGTCCTTCATGCGCTGCAATGCGGCGGGGAAGGCCTCATCGTAGCTCTGGAAGCCCAGGAGGATCGGATTGATGTAGGTGGTGATGACGGATTTGCAGTTGGCATATTCCGCCGCCGCCTTATCCGGGGCATACATGAAGCCGGAGTTCAGCGAAGTTTTTGTGGATTCGTCGTAAGAATATTCGATGGTGGCGGAGCCTTCGTAGTCAGTGCCCTTTTCAAAGCGCAGGTAGGGCGCGTAGTTGATCCAGGAGCTGGGGAAGGCGTACTGGTAGCCGCCATTTCCTTCTTCGTTTGTGTTGTATTCCGTGTAGGACATCTCGCGGCCGCCCTCATCGATCCAGTGGGTACCCTCAATGCCGTACAACAGGGTTTGCATGTGGAACGCATCGCTGTAAAGCCAGTTCAGGAACATGATGGCGGCCTCGGGATGCGGCGAAGTCGCGGAGACGGTGTTGCAGTTGGGATACGCGCTGAAGCGCACGGTGGGCTCTTCACGGTTGAGATAGAAGTTTACCAGGCGGGCATTTTCATCGTAATTGGCGCGGATGGTGCGTTCACCGGTGAAGTTGCGGTCAGAAGCCAGGAAGTTTCCGCGCTCGGTCGGCTCGCCAACGGAGCCGGTGTTCATGCTCAGCAGATCCGGGAAAATCATGCCCTTCTGGTTGGCCTCATACGCAAATTCGCACCACTGCTTGAACTGGTCGCTTTCCAGATAGGATTCCGCGGAACCATCCTCAAACAGAATGACCATCAGATCCACGATCTTGAAGGGATATCCATCGATGCCGCGCTGCAGGGGCGTGAACAGGCCCACATTGCCTTCCGCGCGCAGCGCGATGTACCAGGGCGTGCCCGTCTCTTCCAGCTCGCCATTGTAGATGGTTTCACAGGCGGCGAGCAGTTCATCCAGCGTGTTGGGCAGATCCAGGCCGTATTTGTCCAGCATATCCTGGCGCATGCACATGTAGTTTTCCACCTTCATATCGATCCACGGGGCGGGGATCGCCATGATGTTGCCGTTGATGGTGGCCTGCTGCCAGGAAGCCTCGTCGAACAGCGCGAGCATGTCCTGCCCGTACTCTTCCAGCAGATCGTTGAGCGGGATGATGGCGTTTTTGCTCATGAGCGAAGTGGTGCTGGGAGAACCATTATCCAGCGTGTTGATCAGCTCGAACTCGTCGCCCGAGGCCAGCATGACGTTGACCTTCTGATCCCACACGTCCCAGTTGAAGAACATGAAATCCAGATCGATGTTCAGGCCGTCTTCCCGCATCATTTCTTCCAGCGCTTCTTCCACCATGTCCACATCATAGGGTTCTTCGCCGGGGATCAGCCAGCGCATGGGGAGCGCCTCTTCTTCCGCGAACACCGTGCCCGCAGCGGAAAAGGTCAGCACAGAGAGGAGCAAGAGCCAGGTTGCCAGTTTTTTTGCCATGGGGAAACCTCCTTTTTTTATAAAGGCCCAGGGGCCTTATTATCCCTTCACGCCGCCCACCACGATGCCCTGGATGAAGTACTTTTGCAGGAACGGATACAAAAGCACGATCGGACCAATGGTGACGACAACGGTGGCCATTTTGAGCGATTCGCTGGGCAATACGATATTCGTATCGGTAATGCCGAGCTTTTTGAGTTCATTGAGCGCTGTGGCCTGCGATTTGATGACCATGAGATAGTATTGCAGCGGATACAGGGAATCCTCATCCACCAGCATGATGGCATTGAACCAGTTGTTCCAAAATCCCAGGCCATAGAACAGCGTGATGGTCGCGAGCACTGCGATGGACAGCGGCAGGATGATGCGGAAACAGATGACAAAGTCGTTTGCGCCATCGATGCGCGCGGATTCGCGCAGAGCCTCTGGCAATCCATTCATGTAGTTGCGCACGAGCATCATGTTAAAGGGCGAAAACAGCGAAGGAACGACCAGGGCGGCAAAATTGTTCCGCAGTCCCAGCGCCCGGTTGATCATGTACCAGGGCACGACGCCCGTGTTGATCAACATGGTGATGACGAAATAGAAGGCGAATCCATTACGGAACCGCAATTGCTTGTTCGAAAGCGAATACGCGGCCATGCTGGTGATGAGCACGGATACGATGGTGCCAACGAGTGTGAGCAGTATGGTTACAATATAGCTGTTCAGCAGCTGGTTGCCCAGAAAATACCGGTCGGCCCGCATGGGATTGGTGGAAAAGACCTTTTCATAGGCCGCGATGGACAACTCGCGGGGGAAGAAGGAATAGCCCTCCTTCACCAGATAGCTCTCGTCCGTGAAGGAAACGACCACCACCAGCACAATGGGCAACAGGCAGGCCAGGGTAAACAGCGTGATGCAGATAAAGCACACAATGTCCATGCCGGAAAGGCGCGAACGCCCTCTTGTGATATCCATGCAGCAATCCCTCCTTAGCATTAGAACAGAGCGCCGTCGGCAAATTTCCTGCGCACGATCCAGTTGCTGGCAAAGATCATGATGAAGCCCATCAGGCTTTGCCACAGACCCACGGCCGTGGCCCAGGACGGTTCGCCCAGCTGGCGGAGCATGCGGTACACATAGGTGTCGATGACATCCACATAGGGCAAGAGAATGCCGTTATCGCCCACCAGAGCATAAATCATGCCAAAATCGCCGTTGAAAATTCTGCCGATGGACATGAGCGCCATAATGCAGATGGTGGGGAGCAGCAGAGGAAGCGTGATGTACCAGATGCGTTGCAGCCGCGTGGCCCCATCGATCAGAGCGGCTTCGCTGATGGAATCATCCATGCCCGTAAGCGCCGCCAGGAACACCACCATATTGTAACCGCTGCCCTGCCACACGCGCACCAGCACCAGCACAAAAGTCCAGATTTCGGGCATGTTGTACCAGTTTTTCGCGGCGCCTCCCAGCGATTTCAGCGTGGCGTTCAGATATCCGTATTGATAGCCCAAAATCCCGTATACTACATAGCTGATGACCACCCAGGAGAGCAGATTCGGCAGAATCATAATGGTTTGCGAAAGCTTTTTGTAGCGGCGACAGTGCAGTTCATTGAGCATGATCGCCAGCAGCACGGCGCATCCCAGCGTAAATACCAGGAACAGGGCGTTGAGCTTGACGGTGTTCCACGTGACGTTCCACACATCCGTGGAATTGAAAAAGAAGCGAAAGTTGTCAAACCCATTCCAGGGGCTTCCCAGCAGCCCGTCGCGGTAGTTGTAGTCTTTGAAGGCAATCAGTGCATACGGTAGAGTGCAATAGCCGTATACAAAGACGTACAGGCACGCGGGCAGGAGCAACAGGTACGATTGCCAATTGTGGTGGATTTCCCGTGCCAGATGGCGTTTGCTTTTCAAATTCCTCGCCTCCAGTGTGTCGGTTGCGGCGGCCACGCGCCCATGGGAAAATGGGGAGTGCGACCAGTGATTGCAGTATACAACATAAAATATGACGCATGCAACAATAAAATGCGGGAATCTCTTCAAAGATGGGCACGGAATGGACTGCAAATTGAAGACAAATCTCCAAAAAATGGATTTTTGCGCAGCAAAAAGCGGCCCGCGCGTCTATGGCGGGCCGCTGTGGAGGCTTTATACGCTAGGAGAGGGGAGGCGCTTCATTTTCTGCACAGGCGCGGCGGTAATCCGAGGGCGTGCAACCAAAGGCCTTTTTGAAGAGCAGGTAGAAGTAATTGGTGTTCACAATGCCAACCTGCTCGCTGATCTGGTTGATGGGGTGGTGCGTTTCTTCCAGCAAACGCCTGGCTTCCCGCATGCGCATGTTGCTTAGGTGCTCGCGGAAGGACAGGCCCGTTTCCGCCTTTATGCGCTTATTGATATAAGCGGCGGAAAGGCCGAAACTCTCCGCGGCATCCGTGGCGCTATATTCCGGGTGGCACATATTTTCCCGCATGTGTTCCAGCACCCTGGCGGACAGGCAGGCGGCCTTGGCTTCGCGCCGCGCGGTGGACCGGTGCACGATAAACGCGATGGATTCTTCCATATAGGCAATGGTTTGATCCAGCCGCTCCATATCCGATATGCGCAAAATGCGCCGCTGGAATTCGCTGGCTTCCTCCCCCAGGTTGCATTCCCGCAGGAGGGTGAGCAGGATTTGCTCGGGCACCAGCCGGGCCATTTGATACGATGCGCCAGCCAACTGCTGCTTTACCGCGGCCAGCGCCTGGCGGCACTTTTCCATATTGCCAAGGCGCACGGCCTCTACGAGGAGCTTTTCTTCCCGGGTGGGATAATCGTGCAGCAGTTCTTCCCGCCAGGCGACATCCGCCCAGAGGATGGCCGCGCCGTCCAGCATATAGCGGTATTTCAGGGCGTCCTGCGCGTTTTCATAAGAATCAGGAATGTCTTCCGGTGTATGCACCCAGGCGCCAACCCCAGCGTGGGCAATGACGCCCTGGTTGCGCAGGATGGAAAGGCAAAATTCCACCGAATCGCGCAGGGCGTCCTGTGCGATGGGCTGCTGGGCGCACAGCAAAATGGCAAAACTGTGCGCGTCCAGCAGGTCGACATAGGCCGTGGCGCCGGCAAATGGCTCCACAAGCATGGAAACCAGACCGGTTTCCTCGATATCTTCCGGCTGGTTCTCCGCGGTTTCCCAAAGCAGCACGGCATAGTATTCCCCGGAGTTGAGGATGAGCCGGAGCGGCTGTTCATAAAGCGGTTCTATGGGAGCCTTGCCCAGCAGCAAAGCGCGCAGGCACAGGCGGATGCTGGATGTTTCCAGCTGCTTGCGCATATGGTCGATGCGCTTTTGCGCGTCTGCGAAAGAATTTTCGATATAGCGCAATTCATCGGGCTGAGCGGCGTCGCCGGAATTTCCGGCAACGCGGCGGTACACGGCATGCAGCGGCTTATACAGCACGTTGGAAGCAAAGCAGGACATGCCGATGGCCACCAGTGTGATGGAAATCAGCGCGATGATCATGTGGTTGCGCACTTGATTGATGCCGGGATACAGCGTTTGGTAGTCCAGCACGCTGATATACAGCCAGCCGTTGTTTTCTTCGCTGCGCACATAGACCACCAGCGAATCCGTTCCATCCACATTCATGCGAAAACAGCCGTTGCTTTCCGGGGATGAGAGGATCTGGCGCACATAGGGCTTTTCAGAAAGATCCGCGCAGAAAGCGCCCAGTGGCGATTGCATCAGGCTGATGCCGTTTTTATCGAGAATGGCGCACTTGCCGTTGATGATGTTCATGCTCTTGATGGTCTTTTCCAAAAAATAGTTGGCCTCGATATTGACGGCAATGGCATATTGCCCTTCGCCCAATTGCAGGTTGCTGGGATAGACGATATATGTGATTACGTCGTGCCGCTTTTCCGGCCGCAGCTCGCCATACATATCGTGCTCATAATATACGCGCGGCACCATGTCGGTGACGGAAATCCGCACATCGTTCCGCTCATTGATCATGGAGATGAGCTGATCGTCCGGCGGATAATGCACGCCGAGGGAATTTAAA
>DVJN01000151.1 GCA_018716755.1 Candidatus Alectryocaccomicrobium excrementavium | reverse complement strand
TGTACGCTTTATATCGTTACACCGTGTTACGATTTGATTTTGCCAGCGCACCGAGATCAGGCTATCGGCAGGATGCGCTATGCGGAAAGCCACCGCGATTGCCGGAAGGCTTTCAGAGCATATGTGTTCATGCGACATTCAAATATTTCATGCGTCCCAGCTTGTTCCTTCCAATGGCTTATGCTACAATACCGGCGGAAGCGAGGTGTGTGCGATGGATTATACGAACGCCATGATTCTATGGGACGCGGTTTGCGTGCGTGTCACGGATGTGCGGCATGAGCGGCTGAACGGTAATAACATGGAGCTGACAGAGGAAAGCCCCTTTTTTCTTTTCATATCGGGGAAAAATACGCGCGTGACCATTGCGGACAAACCGTATACGCTTGGCGGAGATACCATGTTTCAGGTCGCGCGGGGGCGACGCGTGGTCATCGAGCCCTCAGGGAAAGCGGAGTATCGCTGCGTGGCCTATCAGACAGAAGCGCCGCAGGCCGTCGGACGGGAAATGATGCGGCTGCTGATGGAGGAAAAGGCGCTGGATGGCACGCTCGCCGCGCGCCCTATCCATAGCGCCGATGTGCTGCGCATTTACGACTCGTTGGAAGCGGCATGGTCGAAGCGCTCGCCGCTGAATTGTATACGGGCCAAGGAAGCGTTTTACGCATTGTTATGCGAATTTTATGCTGCGCTTGCGCAGCCGGAAAGGACCGTGCCCATCGACGCGGTGGAGTGGACGAGGCGCACGCTGCAAGCCCATTTTTCGGAGGACATTTCCATCCTGCGACTGGCAAAGGCGCTGGGTGTCAGCCGATCCTCGCTGCATGTGCAGTTCTCCCGACGGCTGGGCGTCAGTCCGCAGCAGTATTTGACAGAGCTGCGCCTGGAAGCCGCGCAGAGAGCGCTGCGGGAGACCGCGTGTCCTGTTCAGGAGATCGTTACCGCCTGCGGGCTAAAGGATAAAAACCACTTTTACACCCTTTATCGAAACCGGTTCGGTATGACGCCTGGCGAGTACCGCCGGCAGTTTCCCGTGCACTTGAGCGCTGGCAAAACGGAAGACGCGCCGAATGGCGTGCAAAATGGCATGCTGATCGAGAACTTTGGCCGCATCCATCATTATCGCCGCTCGCCGGAGAAGATCGTTTGCCTCGATTACGCGGCCGCGGAGATCTGCGCAGCGCTTGGCGCAGGCGGGCGGATCGCCGGTGTCGCCAAAGCAGAAACCAGCCTGTCGGACTGCGCGGAGGAATACCGCGACATTATCTCCAAGGCAACCTTTTTACCCGGACGGCCGGGGCACAGCGTACCCTCTTATGCGGCGGTGCGGGCATGCGGCGCGGAGCTCGCCGTCGGAACAGCGTACGCCTTTCATGAGAGCACGGGCGTGGCCGACGCCTCGCAGTTTGAGCGCGACGGCATGCACATTTACGCGATGCGGGCCACTTATAAGCTCGACGGAGACTTTGAAGATACATATGAGGACATTCGCGCGCTTGGGGAGATCCTCGGCTGCAGGACAAGAGCGGCGGAACTGGTCGAGGCAATGCGGAAAAAGGAAGAAGTTCTGGCGAAATTGCGCGCATCAACGGAAACGCCCGTGCGCGCCTTTGTATTCGATGCGCAGATCGCAGCGCGCGCCTTTACCTGCGGCCGTTCGATGGAAAGCCATATGATTGAGGCGGCCGGAGGCTGCAACGTCTTTGCCGACAGAGCCTGCTTGTTCGTTCCCGTAGGCTGGGAGGAGGTGGCGCGCGCAGACCCGGAAATCATACTCGTGCATCGCTTCTATGATGGCGACGATGGTGAACAAAAGGCGGCGCTTCTCCGTCACATCCCGGAGATGGCCGAGACATCGGCCTTGCGCAGCGGACAGATACGCATAATCGGCGTCAAGCGGGTGTTTCCGGCGCTGGACAATGTGGATGTCGCCCTGCAGATGGCAAAATGGTTTCAGGTCTGCCGTAAAAATTTACACTGATCCGGACATATCCATACTGGGATTTATACATATTCACGTTTACAGGCGCGGAGCTGGGCGGTATAATACCTTCTGGTTAGATAAAGCTAACCGACTGATTGATTCGAGGAGGATGATTATGAAAAAGATCATGGCATTTGCGTTGTGCCTAACGCTGCTACTGTCCGCGTTTGCGGGCGGCGCTGTGGCCGAAGAAGAACCCGTTGTCATCGAGAACATGGGCCGCACGACGACCTATGAGGAAGCGCCGGAAACGGCGGTGGCGCTGTCCTACAGCATTGCGGAGATCATGGTGGCGCTGGGGCTGGAGGACAAGATCGTCGCCATTGCCCCCAGCATGTACATACTCGACCAGGTGAGCGAGGAATACCGCGAAACCGTCGGCTCCTTCCCGGTGCTGGAGGGCAGCTACGGCGTGCCAACGCTGGAAACGGTGCTGGACACCGGCGCTGAATTTGTCTTTGGCGACGCCTATTCGTTCTACGCCAACAGTGTGGGTACCGTCGAGGACTTTGAGGCGGCGGGCGTGAACATCTACGCCACCGAAGGCACCTACGTCGAGGATGCAACCTTCGAGAACATCTACAATGACATCATTAACATTGGAAAAATCTTCAGCGTTGAGGAGCGCGCCGAGGAACTGGTCGCCCAGCTGCGCGAGCGCGAGGCATCTGTGGAAGCGTCTGTGGCCGGGCTGGAGCCGGTGCGCGTGTTCTACTTTGACTCCGATACCGGCGGCGGCGTGGATATGTCCACGGTCGGAAATACCGGCTTGCAGAGCCTGATGCTGGAGATGGCCGGTGCGGAGAACATTTTCAACGATGTGGAGGGACAATTTGTCGCCGTATCGTGGGAAGACGTGGTGGATCGCGACCCGGAGTACATCATCGTATGCGACTACTATGGCGAGGGCTATGCCGATGAAAAGATTGCCGAACTCAAGGCCAATCCCGCCACAATGGACATGGACGCCGTCGTCAACGACCGTTTCATCGTCGTGCCCGGCATGGCGATGTTCCCCAGCCTGGAGTGCATGGACGCGGTGGAGCTGATTGCCGCCGGGCTGCACCCGGACGAAGCCGCGTAATTTCCAACCCTGCCCTGTGGAGGCTGGCCAGTCGTCGGCCAGCCCCTTTCTCTTTTAACGGGAGGACTGACATATGTTCATCAACCGCTATCTGGCCGCTTTCGCCCGTGGGCACGGCGGCAAAATCACCGTGACCTGTTTTTTGCAGCTCATTTTGACGCTGCTGGGTACGATGATCTCTTTGGGCGTAG
>DVJN01000150.1 GCA_018716755.1 Candidatus Alectryocaccomicrobium excrementavium | reverse complement strand
TCCTACAGCATGGCCAACACCATCGCCACGGTCATGTTCGTGATCATCCTGGTACTGACGATCATCAGCACGCGCTTGCGCAGCAAGATGGACGCGTAACGGAAGGGAGGCATTCGCATGGTAGCAAGCAGGCGGAAAGTCCGCATTCACAACCCCATTCTCAATATCCTGCTGATATTCCTGGTGCTGGTCACCTTTTATCCGTTGTTGTTCACCTTCCTCACCTCGTTCAAGGACAACAACCAGTTCTTCACGGATTTCTGGGGGCTCCCCAATCCCGTGCACCTGGAAAATTACCGCGACGCGTTTAAGGCGATTATGCCGTATCTGAAAAACAGCATCATCATCGCGGGCATCAGCATTTTCTTTATTCTGCTCACGACGTCGCTGTCCGCGTACACGTTTGCGCGCCTGCGTTTCCCCTATAAGGAAACCGTGTATCTCACGATCCTGGCGCTGATGATGATCCCCAGCATGCTGATGCTGATCCCGCAATACATCCTGTTGCGCGATCTGCGGCTGCTGGATTCCTATGTGGGCATCATCATCGGCTACATCGCGGGCAAGCAGGCGTTCTCCATTTTCATCATGCGCGCGTTCTTCAGCTCGCAGCCGGAAGAGCTCTTCGAGGCCGCCCGCATCGACGGCTGCAACGAAGTGCAGGCGTATTACAAGATCGCGCTGCCGCTGATCAAGCCGGTGATGGGCACGGTCGCCATCATGTCCCTGCTGGACATCTGGAACGACTACCTCTGGCCGCTGATCATCACCACCGACCCGGAAAAATTCACCATTTCTCTGGGCCTGTTGCGGTTCACCAGCTCGTTCTCCACGACGCTTTACGGCCCCACGTTCGCGGGCTATATCGTCACTTCCCTGCCGCTGATCGTCCTCTTCCTGCTGTTGATGAACAGCTTCATCGAGGGCATGACGGCGGGCGCCATCAAGGCGTAAGCCCCAATTGTGCGCAAAAAAAGGCGCGCAACCGCGCCCCTCGCGGGCCAAAGGTTGCGCGCCTTTTTCTCTTGCAGGCAAAGGGCGTTGTGAAAATCATTGCCACAGGCGGTGCGAAAAACAGGCGCGCCCGATGGATACAATGCCCTGCAGAACCAGCATCACGCCCACCAGAGCGCTGAGGACGAACAGATTCGCGATGGGATCCACGAACGAAAGGAAACCGGCCAGCATCAACACAACGCCCCATGCCGTGAACCAGCCCCAACCCCGCACGCCAAACCGCCTGAGTTCAAACGAATTGACAAATTTGCCGGTGCCCGAGAACAACAGCCACATGCCGGCGATGAATGGCAGCGAAAGCAGGGTGAATGCCTGATGGAACAAAAGGAACAGGGAGAGCAGCACCGTTAAAATGCCATCGGCCAGAAACCAGCCCGCGCCGATCATCCTGCCGTTGCCCCTGGCGAAGATAATGATGTCAATAATACCGGAAACCAGCATGGCAATGCCCAAATACAAGCTCATCGTAACCAAAGCCAAACCCGGGTCCGCCAGGCACAAAATGCCAGCTGCGATCAGCAGGATTCCGGCGATGGCCCACAGAATGCGCGATACCGTTTGGTTCATACAATTTCCTTCTTTCTCCATTTGGGTTGGGCGGGCTCCGCCCGCATCCTGCAATATAGCACGAATGAGCCGCGCATTCTACAATCTTCCGCCAAACTTTTTGGGGATATTTTGTGAACGAAAAATGGCGCTGGCGGCACATTTGCCTCCAACGCCATTTTGAATGCTGTGGTTTGCCCTATTTCCCCATCATGCTGCCGGTGTGCTGTTTCACGCGCAGGCGGTTGATGGAGCGGGCCAGCGCGGCCTGGGCCGAGCGGTATTCGCGGATGCTGTTCTTTTGCAAGATGGCTTCGCGCGCCTCATCCGCCTCGCGCTGGGCGCGCACCACGTCGATATCCTCGGGGCGCTCCGCGGAGTCCACCAGGATGAGCACATCGTTGTGCTCCACCTTGATCATCCCCGCCGAAACCGCCGCATAGCGCGTTTCGCCCTGGGCCGTGCGGAAAGTGAGCTGACCGGGCGCGATGGCCGCGATCATATTGCTGTGGTGGGCCTGCACGCCATATTGCCCGCTGGCGGTGGGCGCCACCACGGATTCGCATTCGCCCTCGAAGAACACGCGGTCCGCCGCCAGGATGTGCAGCTGAAACGTGCGCATGGATTATTCCTCCTTGAGCTTTTCGGCCTTTTCGCGCACCTCGTCTATGCCGCCCACGTTGAAAAACGCCGCTTCGGGATAATCGTCCATCTTGCCATCCACGATTTCGCGGAAGCCGCGGATGGTTTCCTCGCGGGGCACATAGCGGCCCGGCACGCCGGAGAACTTTTCCGCCACGTGGAAGGGCTGCGAAAGGAAGCGCTGCATGCGGCGCGCGCGCAAAACGATCTTTTTGTCCTCGTCGCTGAGTTCGTCCATGCCGAGGATGGCGATGATATCCTGCAATTCGTTATACTTTTGCAGGGTTTCCTGCACGCTGCGCGCCACCTGATAGTGCTCCTCGCCCACGATATCCGCCTCCAGAATGCGGGACGTGGATTCCAGCGGATCCACCGCGGGATAGATGCCCTGCTCGGCGATTTTGCGGCTGAGCACGGTGGTGGCGTCCAGGTGCGTGAAGGTGGTGGCCGGGGCCGGGTCGGTCAGGTCGTCCGCGGGCACGTACACCGCCTGCACGGAGGTGACGGAACCGCTAGAGGTGGAAGCGATGCGCTCCTGCAGCGTACCCATGTCCGTGGCCAGGGTGGGCTGGTAGCCCACGGCGGAAGGCATGCGGCCCAGCAGCGTGGAAACCTCGCTGCCCGCCTGCACAAAGCGGAAGATGTTATCGATGAACA
>DVJN01000149.1 GCA_018716755.1 Candidatus Alectryocaccomicrobium excrementavium | reverse complement strand
GCCCGTTGTTCCACCGGCATATCGGGCGCTTCGGATAAAAAGCTCAAATAGCCAATCACGCTCGTGAGCGGCGTGCGGATGTCGTGCGCCAGATACATCACCAGATCGTTCTTGCGCTGTTCGGCCACTTTTGCTTCCCGCGTGCGCCGCTTCAGCTCGCCCTTTACGGCGTTTAGCTTGCGCTCCGTAGCCGCCATTTCGGGCGGTAGGCGAATCTCGCTCTCCTCCTCCAGGAGATTGCCAATCCCCTGATTGATAAAGGCGAAATAGCGCGTGAACCAATTGAGCACCACGCGCAGCAAAATGAAAAAGGTCACAAGGACCGCGCCCAGCCAGAGCAATTCGGCGTGGCCGCGGAAAACCCGCCGGTACACATCCAGCGCGGTGCTATACTCCATGCCCAAGAACTTCTCAAGCACGAACACCACAAAATCGCCGCCCTGTCCCCGCCAAATGAGAAAATAAAAGGCGATGATGCCGAAAATCGACCCCACCACGACCGCCGCCAGGCGGAAAAGCAGCTTTCTTTTCAACTGCGAATAGTCGTTATCCCTTGGATGGATGCGTTTCAATTTTGTACCCCACTCCCCATATCGTCTTGATAAACCTGGGATGATCCACGCTGTCGCGCAGCTTTTCGCGCAAATGGCGGATGTGCACGGTGATGGTATTGTTGTTCTTGGTGTAATACTCGTCCTTCCAGATCTGGTGGAACAGTTCCTCCGCGCTCACCACATTGCCCCTGTTCTCCAGCAGAATGCGCAGGAGGGAAAATTCCGTGGGTGTGAGCGTGAGCGGCTGTTCATCCAGCAGGCACTCGTGCGTTTTCGCGTTCAGCACCAGCCCCGCGTGCTCCATGACCTCGCCCGCCTCTTCCGCCCCGTGAGCGGGATTGTACTTCTTATACCGGCGCAGTTGCGCCTTCACCCGCGCGACCATTTCCAGCGGCCGGAATGGCTTGGTAATATAATCATCCGCTCCCAGCGTGAGCCCCGTGATCTTGTCCATTTCCCCATCTTTGGCGGTGAGCATGATCACGGGATAGGTATGCTTTTCCCGGATATGCCGGCACAGATCGAAGCCGCTCATGTCCGGCAGCATGATATCCAAAATGGCGAGATCAAGCTGCTCGGTTTCTATGCACGCCAGCGCCTCCTTCGCCGTATAGAACTTATGCACAGCATAGTTCTCGTTTTTCAAATACAATTCGATGAGGCTGGCGATCTCCACCTCGTCGTCCACAATGAGAATGTGATCGGGCATAGCGTTTCCCCCTTTCCCCCATTGTAGCAGACTTTGCGCCGGAAAACATGAATTTTTTCCTAAGAAAGCACAAAAAATCCCGTGGAGAACGCGCTCCACGGGATAAAAGACCGGTTGGGTGTGCCGCCGCGAAAGCCTAATAGATCTTCACCGTCGTGCCCGCAGCGCAATTGTTATACAGCCACTTGGCATCCTCCACGGAGAGGCGGATACAGCCGTGCGAAGCGGGCCTGCCCAGATTGTCCACAGATCCCTGCCGCAGGGTGGACGTATCCTTTTCCGAATACAGCACCGAGTGGAACAGATACGGCCCATAGATGCGATACGCATACTGCGCCCAGCATTCGAACTTCGAGAAGTAGTACCAGCGGCCCGCCTGCCCGGCCATGGAATAGGTGCCAGTCGGCGTGGGGGTTTCCGGCAGGCCGGTGGAGCACTTCATGGTGCGCACCAGGCGGGAATAGCTGCCATTTTCCCAGGCGTATGCGTATACGCGCTGGTCGGCAATGCTTACCTTGATATAGTAGGGATACTCCGGCCGGTCAGATTTCACCGCTTCGGCGGAAAACAGCAGCATCTGCGTATCGAGGTCCGCGACGCCTGTCTGCTTTAGGCCGTTGCGCTTCTGGAAATAGGAAACCGCGTCCGCAGTGCGGGGGCCAAATTGCCCGTCGATGCCGCCCGTCAGGTAATCCAGCGTGTTCAGCCGCGTCTGCAACCGCCGCACTTCCGCACCTTGCGAGCCGCGCGAAAGCTCTTCGCGATAGAGCGCGAACTGGCCCACGCCCAGCAAAATTTCCTTCAATTCATCGGAAATCACACCGTCGGCCACGAATTCTGCTTCCGCAATTTCTTCCCCCGTTATGGCGGGCAAAAGCCATTCCTCAGAAGCTGTGCCCAGCTCGCCCAGCTCGTGCAGGTAATTCTGCAATTCCTTCACGCCGTTTTCCGTGTTTTTGCCGAAGATGCCGTCTGCCGAGTCCGTCATAAAGCCCCATTCGCGCAAACGCTGCTGGATGGTCTTTACCTCGTCACCGCGCGCGCCGTTCGCCAGGGGCGTAGGCGCTGGGGTAGGCACGGGCGTGGGCGCGGGCGTCGCCCCGGCAAGAGGGGTTTCTTCCCCCTGCGGGAGGCCTTCCTCGCCGCCGCCATTTTCCACCCAGCGCGCGAAGCGGCGCAGCTGCTCGCCAATCCACCGTAGAGCACGCGCTATATCGCCCGTCAGCGTATGTTCGCCGCCCTCTTGCGGAGCGTCCGCTTCCAGCGCGTAAGCGGTTTGCCCGGCGCCAAAAATCGTGCGTTCCTCAGGATCTTCCACCACCTGATAGCTGCACGAAGAAAGCAACAGCGACAGCGCCAGGAGCAGAAGCAGCAGTTTTTTTGCCAAACGAAACACCTCATTTCGCCGATTGTCTGTCCGTTAGACCGACATATCCGGCAAAAGGTTCACGATATATCGCTGTCAATTTTCGCTAAATGCGCGCCGTGCCGCTCAAAACCCTTCGCGGGCAAGCCAGTCGAGCATCAGCGCAGGCCATTGGCTCGTGCCGGGAACCCCCGGGGCCAACCCCAGTCCATGCTCGCCG
>DVJN01000148.1 GCA_018716755.1 Candidatus Alectryocaccomicrobium excrementavium | reverse complement strand
TAGCCGCCCGGCGCCGCGTCGCTATCCTGATCAATGCCCATCAGCAAAACCGCCGTCAGCCCGCTGCGCCTGCGGTAGAGCGCCCCATCGATCTCTATCGTTTCCTGATTGCTCTGCCGCTGCGCCAGGTCGCCGCGCGGTTCCGGCTTAGCGTTGCGGTTTTCCAGCCACCGCCCGCCCTGATACGCCACAAGCAAAACCGCCGCCAATCCGATCAGCAGCGCTATGCCCTTCAGCCGCATCCGCCTGCGCGCGTGCGCTTTCTCCGTTCCGCCTTTCAACCCTGCGTCCCTCCGATTGCCCTTTTATCAGGCCTTCAGCCCTATTGGTTCCTCCGCCACAATCCGTCCATTTTCCAGCCTGCCTACGATTTCGTACGTCAGCCAGATCTGTTTAAAAATCCCGTTGCCATCCAGTTCCACGCGCATGACTTTTCGCCGCCGGTCCATGCGCGTAATCGTGCCATGCAGCTGCCGGAAAACGCCATCTACCACTTCCACCTTTTCGCCTACCTGCAGCGCTTTCATGATGCCGATCTGCCCATCCAGGCTCCACAGCCAATCCGCAAATTCCCGGTCGCGCCCCTCCAGTATATCCTGCTGTGTATCCGCGTACGTCAATGTGCGGAGGATATACTTCGCTCCGCTAAATCCCTGATATTTTGCCATTTCTTCGTTGGAATACACAAACACATATCCTGGCAACAGGGCAACGGCCGTTTCCACCCATTGCTTGTTTACCAGTATCTTTTTGATCCTCCTGGGAACCAGCGCCCGGCCATGCCCGCTCGCCTGAATGGCGCCCGCCACAACGTTCTCCATGCCCTCCGTGCAAAACAGGCAGCGAACGTATTTATATTCTGCCATATTCACAATCCTTTCCGGGCCGGGCAAAGCTTCGCCATCCGCCCTTGCCCCTTGCGCGCGGTTCTCTGGTTCTCTTTTGTATGACAGAATCCACCGGCTGCTACGCATAACACAGTATACAGCCCACAGAAACTTTTTTCCCGGTCCCCACCTTGCCGCCAAAGCAGCCGGCCCAGGATGCCGCATTCAAAAGCTGCGCTTCCCTTCCTGTTCGCACTGCGCCATTTCAAGCGCCGCGAGCGGCGCGCCAGCCCAAATAGCAGGAAGAATCATCCGCTTCTTTTCCATATATTATATACACAATAGAAAGCGCTGTCAATCCTCCGCCCGATATGTTAACACGTTTTTCGCGGGCAATTTGTATTTTTTCACCGTAGCCATATCATTTTCCGTGGCGCGCGCCTGGCCGAAAGGCTTCCCGGCATCCTGCCAGGCACCCCGCCGTTCGCGCCATGGGCTGAGCGCATGCAAAAACTGCATAATCAATCAACGCACCCCGTGCAAAAGAGCGCTCTGTTGCGCCTTTCACACGGGGTGCGTTTCGCGAAGGGAATCATCCCGGTATTTGCATTTTTATTGCCGGACCAGGGGATAGAAGGATTCGCCATCGAGCCGGGCACGGGCGCCCAGCGCTTCCAGGATTGTCGCGGAAACATCCGCGAATGTGGCGCGCACGCCCAGATTCACGCCCTCCTGCAGGCTGAGTCCCCACACCAGCACGGGGACGCTCTCGCGCGTGTGATCCGTGCCGGGCATCGTGGGATCGCAGCCATGGTCCGCCGTGATGATCAACATGCCCCGCTCGCCCAGCAGGCGCAGGATTTCCGGCAGGCGCTGATCGAACGCTTCCAGGCAGCGGGCAAAGCCCTCGGGATCGTTCCTGTGCCCATAGAGCATATCGGTATCCACCAGATTGGCAAACAACAGCCCTTTCCAGTGCGGCTTTTTCAGCGTATCGATGATGGCGTTCACGCATTCTTCGTTGCCCGCGGCATGGTTTGAGGCCGTGATGCCACGATGGTTGAAAATGTCCTCAATTTTGCCCACGCCATATACGTCGAAGCCCTCGCCATTGAGCGCATCGAGCAGCGTGGTGCCCAGCGGGTCGACGGAAAAATCCCGGCGGTTGCCCGTGCGCTCAAATGCGCCGGGCGTGCCGATGAACGGCCGCGCGATGACGCGGGCCACGCCATATTTCCCCCGGCAAACGCGGCGGGCAATGCGGCAAATGTGCCACAGCTCCATGGGCGGCACGATCGCCTCGTGCGCCGCAATTTGAAACACGCTATCCGCCGAGGTGTAAACGATCAGCTTGCCCGTCATCAAATGCTCCGGGCCAAGCTCCTCGATGATCTGCGTACCGGAGGCTGCCTTATTCCCGATTACCTGCATGCCGCTTTCGCGCTCGAATTCCTCGATCAATTCCGCGGGGAATCCATCCGGGAAAGTGGGGAACGGCTCCTTCAGCGTGAGTCCCGCGATTTCCCAGTGGCCGGTAATGGTGTCCTTGCCCGCAGCCCTGGCGCGCATAATGCCATAATTGCCGATGGGCGGCTCTTCCTCATCCACCTTGCCAATGGTGGCGAGCAGGCCCAGTTCTTCCAGGTTTGGGATAGAAGGGCGGCATGTTTCCACCACATGTTTGAGCGTGTTCGCGCCCGCATCCCCATATTTTGCAGAATCTGCCTGTGCGCCCGCGCCCACGGCGTCGAGCACAATCAACGCTACCCGTTGGATGTTCGCCATTCATATCCCTCCAAGCGTAGTATATCCGCGACGAGCGCGATCATTTCCGTATTTGTCGGCTTCGCGCGCATATCGTCGATGGTGTTGAGAAACAGTTCGTATTGCGCCTGCGCGTCGCCCCGCGTCCACGCGCGCTCAATCGCGCGGTATATGCGCTGCTTGGCGTAAACCGCCGAAACATGAAAGCGCTCTCCCACCAGCGCATACAATCCGCCCATCATATCATCCAGCAGTTTGCGGTCGAGATAGGCGAACAGGATCGCTTCCAGCAGCATATCCCGGCCCTTTTCCTCGCCAAACCCCAGCTGCGCGAGCAGATCGAGCACCTTTTTCCGCGCGCCCGGCGGCGCGCATTGCCGGCCGATGCGCAGCGCTTCCAGCGCGCGGCGCATGCTGTCGGGATCCAGGCCGGCTTTCAGGCAATTGAGCCTGCTATCGGGCGAAACCTGTGTAAAGATCATGGCCGGATACGTCGCGAGTTCCCGCGCGCGGATGCGGTCCGCCAATTCTGCCGGGCCGGTGGTCACGATCACATCCGGCCGGTAGCTCAGCATCCAAACCATTTCCTTATACGTTTGGCACACGCTAAGCGTGGTTACGCCCAGCGTTTCCAGCAGCGCGCTCGCGTCGCAATCCACGCAAACCGCCGTCTTTAGCGAACGCATCCACACCGCCCCCTCTACCGAAAAAAACAATTCGACGGTGTAAGGAAAAATCCTCCAAAACCCGGGGATTTAATACTGAAGGCTTTTGCGCGCTTCCGCCAAAATTGGCTCGCGCGTGCGCATGGCGCGAACCAATCCTGGCGCTGGCCGCTACGCGGCCATCTGGTCGTACATCCAGCGGGCGTATACCGCGTATCCCTGCTGCGGATCCCCTATATAGACGTGCGTCACCACGCCCACGAGCTTGCCATCCTGCAGGATGGGGGAACCGCTCATGCCCTGCGCGATCCCACCGGTGGTTTCAAGCAATTCCTCGTCCGTGATCTTAATGGTCAGTCCGCGGGTTTCCGGCTCATCCTGGCGCGCGCAGCGGGTGATTTCGCAATCGTAGGCACGCACGCCGCCGCCATCCAGCGTGGTGAGCAATTGCGCGCTGCCGGTTTTCACATTTTCCGGCTCGGCCAGGGGTACGGCGCCATACAGCCCGCCTTCCATGGCAGCCTCCAGCAAACCGAACACGCCGAAGGCCGTGTTCTTCTCAATATCGCCCGCCGCCTCGCCGGATATCTGAAATTGCCCGATCAGCTCCCCCGGTTCCCCGGTTTCGCCGCGCCGCACGTCCACTACCTGCGCGCCGTATAAAAGCCCGCGATCTACGGAAAGAATGGTACCGGTGTCCACATCCGTAATCGCGTGCCCAAGCGCGCCATAGCGCAGCGATTGCGGATCATAAAAGGAAAGCGTGCCCACGCCCGCCGCGCTGTCGCGCACCCACACGCCCAGCCGGTTGACGCCATCGCGGCCGTCTTTGATGGGCGCGACGTCCACCTCAAGCGACTGCCCATCGCGGTCGACGGTAATTGTCGCGCGGTCCTTGCCGTCCAGAAGATACTGCAGGTGTTCCGCGCTGGTAATCGTTTCGCCATCCAGCGCAATGAGCCGGTCGCCCGCGCGCAGGCCCGCCAGCCGCGCCGGGCTGGGCACATTGCCCAGGTCGCTGTTGCCAATGACAACCAGCCCCTCGGTTGCCACGGCCACGCCCACGGATTGGCCGCCCGGCACCACATAAATGTCCTCGGCCCGCGCCGTTGCCCCCGACAGCGCGATGGCCAGAGCGAGAATTGGAAGAAAAAATCGCCGCTTCATCATGCCATCATTCCCTCATTTAAGCTGACGCGCTTGGCGCCGCCTTTGATAAGCTGTCCGAAGCGGCGGCACGGTATGCTGGCAAATTCGCGGCGATGCGCGTACACACGCCGCCGTATTGCGTTCACAGGGATGCGCATGCCGCCCTGCGGCGGGGCCGCGCGGGCAGGTGGCAGATATATGGAACGTTTTTCCAGAAAACTTTGCGCCGGTTTTTGCGCCCCGCCCGATAAGTTTGCCCGCAAAGGCTTGATAAATCCCGCGCGACCGTATATAATAAAGAATACGGAGGATGAAACCATGAAAGGCGTCGATTGGATTGTCGTTCACATCGCCCGTTCAGAGGTAGAAGCGCAAAGGCTGATGGAACGGCTCACAGAAGAAGGATTTTTGGTCCGCCTGAACCGGCGCGTTCAGCTCGGGGCTTGGGAACTCATGACCACGCGGCTCGAGAGCGTCTCCGCGCGCGACTTTATATTGGAGAATTTACACGAACAGGAGTGAAAGAATACTATGCAACGCATCGCAGTTATGACTTCCGGGGGAGACGCCCCGGGCATGAACGCCGCCGTCCGCGCCGTGGTGCGCGCCGCCATTCACTATGATATGTCCGTCGTCGGCTTCAAGCGCGGCTACAACGGCATGCTCATGCGCAGCCGCGATACGCACGACGATTTCGATATCATGACGCGCAAATCCGTCAGCGATAAGATCCACCGCGGCGGCACCTTCCTGATGACCGCGCGCTGCCTGGATTTTCACAAGCCCGAATGCCAGAAACAGGTGATCCAGAACATGCACCTGCTGGGCGTGGAAGGCGTGATCGGCATTGGCGGCGACGGCACGTTCGCCGGGCTCAAGGCGCTGGCCGACCAGGGCTTCCCCACCATCGGCATCCCCGGCACCATCGATAACGACCTGGAATACACCGATTTCACCATCGGCTTCGATACCGCGCTGAACACCGCCTGCGAGTGCATCAACCGCGTGCGCGAAACCAGCGATTCCCACGAGCGCGCCAGCCTGATTACCGTCATGGGCCGCAACTGCGGCGATATCGCCGTGCACACGGCGCTGGCCTGCGGCGCGGAATACGTGATGGTGCCCGAGGCCCCCTGGAGCATTGAGGAAATCGCCGAACGCATCAAGTGGGGCGTGCTCAACGGCAAGCGTTCCACCATCCTGGTGATGGCGGAAGGCGCGTTTGCCTCGCTCACTTCCGATGTGAAGGCCATCTGCGAGGCGCACGAAAGCCTGAAGGACATCGCCACCGACACCATGACCGGCTTCAAGCTCGCCTCCATCATCGAGGCGCTCTCCGGCCAGGAAACCCGCGCGACCGTGCTGGGCTACATACAGCGCGGCGGTTCGCCCAGCGCGCAGGACCGCATCCTCGGCAGCCGCTTCGGCGCGCGCGCCGTGGAGCTGCTCAAGGAAGACACCTATGGGCGCGCCATCGGCATCCGCGAAAACCGCATCATCGATGTGCCCTTCAGCGAGGCCGTGGGCCATCCGCAGCCGCTCAACCGCCCGCTGATGGATCTGGTGGGGATCCTGGGCAAATAATGCGCATCCAAATCACCGGCATCGACCACCAGTTGCGCGGCGTGGGCCGCCTGCCGGAGGGCAAGGCCGCGTTTGTGCCCTTTGCCCTGCCAGGCGAAGAAATCGAGGCCACC
>DVJN01000022.1 GCA_018716755.1 Candidatus Alectryocaccomicrobium excrementavium | reverse complement strand
AGCCCTTCAACGGCCAGCACAGCACTGCTCATACTGATTGAAGAAGCGGAGCGGTTTTCTATGTATGCACGAAGAAATACCACGATGCGGTCTTGAAAACACTGGATTACATAGTATTCCGCTGTTTGGATCCGCCGTGCCGGTGATTACCCAGACGGTCAGCGACAACGGAGGCAGGGCTATACGGATTATGACGGACGCGGATTCGCTGGAGGATTGGAGGGCCTATCTCGCCGCGCAATACGCGGCGGGCACGCCGGTGACGGTTGTGTACGAGCTGGCCGCACCGGAAACGGAAGCGCTGACGGCGGTTACGGCAATTACGCCGGTAAAAGGGCAGATTAGCATTATCACCGACGCGGACGCATTGTCAGCCTCGATTGCAGGCTCGGGATGGGAGACAGTGAACGACACCACGGATGTACGCATGGCGCTTGCGGACGTGGACACTGACCTGGAGGCGCTCGCGGCGGAGCTGGGCTTGCTGGACGGCCAGGTGGGACAGATAGCGGAACAAATTATCACGCCGGATGAAATCAAAAACATCGTGGTCGAGATGGATGAATACAAAGCCATGGCGACGACGGTCAGCCAGACGGCCAGCGATTTAGAATTTGCCCGCACGCAGATTGCAGAGGTGGACGGCAGGGTGCTGACCATCGAGGAATATGTGCGCATATCTGGCTCCAACGTGGATATCGGCAGATCGGACAGCAAAACGCAGCTCCATCTGGACAACGAGGGCTGGGATATCCTCGAAGATGGCCGAGCAAATATTTCTGCGCGTGACAACAAAGTTTCCGCGCCACGCATGGACGTATCGGAGGCTCTCATGATGGGAGGCATGGTGTTCCGCAGCGGGGGCGGACACCTGAGACTGCAAAAGAGGTGATTTTATGCCAGCGATTACGTTGACGCCGACCGCCTGCACGGAAGCGGCAGGATGGCGGACGCTATACTACTACCTAACGACAAACAGCTCATACTACCCGCGCCAGCTTATCTTTACATATCCCA
This sequence comes from Candidatus Alectryocaccomicrobium excrementavium, assembly GCA_018716755.1. Lineage (GTDB taxonomy): Bacteria > Bacillota > Clostridia > Christensenellales > Aristaeellaceae > Alectryocaccomicrobium > Alectryocaccomicrobium excrementavium. The sequence goes on along the minus strand of DVJN01000022.1, from coordinate 4,239 downwards.
CCAGCGAAGTGCTGGGCGGCGCTGGCATCAACGTCACGGGAATTGTAATCCACGGATATGTGCGCAACTCCTCGTCGGTATCCAAGCGTCTGCGCATGGGCTGCAAGCCGTCTGCATCGGCGGCGGTAAACACCTGGAGCACCTATGGGGGCAGCAACGTGCTGGACGGCGCGTTTACCGCGGCGGGGGCGTCAAACGGCTCTTACAAGTACACGGAAGTTTCCCGCGTGCTTTCTGGAGACGCTCTGGCGCGCTTCGCAGGCTACATGCGGGAGCGATTCGCCGCCGGCCAGCCGGTATACCTGGGCGTGATCCAGCCCGACGACGGGCGCTCGATCCAGGTAAATCCCGAGCTGGGGCGCTGGACGATCGCGATTACATATGAGCTTTTGGGCAATGTACCTTCGACAAGCGTAAACTCCGCTGTGCTGGGAAGTACGGCTATCAAGACTACGCTTTCCAAGGTGGTGGGCGGCAGCACCACGACCCTGCGCTATAAGATCGGTTCGACGGTACTGGCAGAGCAAAATCTTGGCACGGGGACGAGTCACACGTATACTGTGCCCACCAGCGCCGGACAACATTTTCCCGATACACCAACGGCGACGCTGACCATAGAGGCGGAAACTTTTGTGGGCAGCACGAGCTACGGCACGGTGAGTACAAGCGTAACGCTGACGCTGCCCAGCGACGCAGCGCCAACTGCGGCCTGCACCGTGTCCAGAACTTGGGTTTCGGGCGTAGCATCATCGGCGCGGATTGCGGCGTATGTGCAGAGCAAAAGCGGCGCGAGTTTTGCTCTGACGGGCACGGCCAAGTATGGGGCGAGCGTAGCTTCTTTTCGACTGACAATCGACGGCAAAACCTATACGCGCACGGGGAACGGAAGCATTTCCCACTCGCCCATATCCGGCAGCGGGACGGTATCCTATACCTATACGGTAATTGACAGCCGGGGGCTTTCGAGGGTATATACAGGGACGCTGACAGTGCTTGAGTGGAGCACGCCGAAAATCACGGGGTTTAAGGTAGCGCGCGTGACCAGCGGGAATGTGGAGGATATAGGCGGGACATACGTGCGCGCGACGGTGCAGGGCAGCGTGAGCAGCCTGGTCGTTGGCGGGTCGCAGAAAAACAGCATTAAATATAATGTTCAGTACCGGGAAATAGCAGCAGAGGGCGAAGCGGAAAACCCATGGGCGAACACGGATACGTTGTCGTTTTCGGCCACAAGCGTGAACAACAGCGCGATGCTGAAAGTGGGCGGCGAGCCAGACGGGGGAATCAGCGATCTGTCTGGATACGAATTCCGGCTGCGGCTTTCGGACATCTATGCCACGTCTACGGCTCTGGACGAGCTGCCGACAAAAGACGTGCTTATGGACATAGACGAGGCGACGGGAAATATCGGCTTCGGCGGGAGCGCGCCCGGAGCAAGTGAGGATGTGGGGTACCGATTCCACCAGCCTGTAGACATGCTGTATGGCGCGCGCCGGTATATGACCTACTCCACGCAGGAGACAGATACAGGCATGCGCTGGTACAATGGCAAGGCGATTTACTGCCGCGTGTTTACGGGTACGTCGCTTACCAATAACGGCGGGACGGACGTCGGCACAATCACTGGCATTAATGCGTTGGTGGCGGTGCAGGGGTATGCGCTGGCGGATACGGGAGCGCGGTTCCCGGTGAATTTTGCCTACCACAACAACCCCCAACAGATGCTGTCGGTGAACGTACAGGCCAGCGGCGCTGTGCGCGTGTTTAAAGGTGACGCCTGGACAGCGCAATCCTATGAGATTGCGATCCTATACACCAAAACGGAAGGGTAAGCGGGCGCTTCGGCGCCCTTTGCCATATACACACAGAATGGGAGGAATTTACATGGCAACGGTATACATAGGCGGCGCGAGCATAGACGAGCGCGGCAAGGCGAGCGGCGGACAGGCGGGGAACCAGACGGGCCGGGAATTGCGCAAACAGCCATATTACGACCACGACAAGAGATGGTATGTGTTCCGGGCGCGGAACCCTGGCGTGCGGGAGGACATCGCCGTGTCAATGGAAAACTCAATCGCCAATCGCAACATTGGCTACGACCAGTTGCAAAACCAGACCTTATGGAACCAAATCAAGAACAAGGGCTTTGACCCCGCGCGGGCGACTTCGCCCTGCGAGACGGACTGCGCGCGGCTGGTGCGGGTGTGCGTGGCCTACGGCTTCAATGAAAACGGCCTGGACGCCAGCGCCGTGCCGGATTGGTACACGGGCACGCTGCCCCGGTTGATCATGGGTCTGGGCGAATTCGTGAAATACACGGATGACAAACACTGCAAGGGCGGGCGGATGCTGGCGCGCGGGGATATCCTTTGCACGCGCAGCAAGGGGCACACGGTGGTTGTGCTCAATGATGGCGATTTGTTTGACGGCGGGGAAAACGCCGGTTGGGAACTGGGCGAGCGCATATTGCGCGACGAGGACTACGGCGCGGACGTGGAGGAACTGCAGCAGCGGCTCAAGGCGGCAGGCTACGACCCCGGAGAGATTGACGGCGAGTACGGCCCCAACACCGAGGGCGCGGTGAAGGCGCTGCAAAAAGACGCGGGGATTGCCGTGGACGGCGAGTTCGGGCCGGACAGCCTGAAGGCGCTGGAAGCGCTGGAGGTGGACGACGGCAAGGATGAGGAAGCGGAGGACAAGCCCGCAAGCGCGGGCAACGTCGTGGTTTCCGGCGGCGACGCCTACATCCGCACCGGCCCCGGCACGCAATATCCCAAGGCGGGCCTGGCGAGGAATGGCGAAAAATACGTCAATGCCAACCCGGACGGGTGGGCCCCGGTACTGATTGGCGGGGAAATCCGCTGGATCAGCGGCAAGTATGCAAAGGTGGTGGAAACGGCATGACAAACGAGGAATTGACGCAAAAATACGTCGCTCTCGACGAGAGGGTGACGCGCCACACGGAGCAGATCAAAACGTGCTTCAACCAAATCGGCGAGGTGCGCAGTATCGCCGAGAGCGTTCATAAACTGGCGACGTCGGTAGAGATACTCGCCCGAGAGCAGCAGCTTACCAACGAAAAGGTAGATTGTCTTTCAGACGATATGGATGAACTCAAGGCCAAACCTATGGCCAACTATGAAAAAGTGCGGTTGACCATCGTTACCGCGCTGGCAAGCGGCATTGTGGGCTATGTGCTCAAATACCTGGTAGACAGATTATAAGGAGGGATACGTACATGCAAAGGGCGATGGTTTCCCAGCCGATGGCGGGCAAGACAGATCAAGAGATCGCAGCGACGAGGGAGCGGGCAATTCTGGCGCTGAAAGAGAAAGGGTTCGACGTTGTCAACACACTATTTACCGATGAATGAAACAGTAGGGATAACATGGAAGCGCGGGGAGTTGTTCAAATACCGCTGTGCTTCCTTGCAAAAGCTTGGAAAACATGAGCTTATGTCACGCTGCTTATTTTTGCAAGGGCTGGAAGAATGCGCGTGGCTGTCGCATTGAGCATGAGGCGGCCAAGGCATACGGGTTGGAGATTCTCTACGAATGATAGGAGGGAGCATTGCATATGAACATTGATTTGACCCCCATTTTCCAGGCAATCATCGCGCTGCTGGCGGCGCTGGTGACGTACAAGCTGGTGCCGTGGATTAAGGCGCGCACGACCGAGAGTCAACAGGCGCTTTTGAGCGCCACGATCAGGACGTTGGTCTACGCCGCTGAACAGCTCTACGGTGCGGGCAAGGGCGCGGAAAAACTTGACTACGTTGTTGGCGAGCTGGAGAAGCGCGGCTTTACCGCCGACCGAGCGGAAATCGAGGCGGCGGTGGCGGAGCAGCTTAACTTTGTGGGAGGGCTGACCGATGAAATCATAATTGAGAATGCGGATGGCGCCAAGGAATAATTACCGTCAGACGGGGCGATTGCTCCGCCTGACTTTTAATGCTATATACGCATCAAAAGTCATCTTGAAAGTAAGGAGAATCAAACTCCCGGGCGCGGTTTTCTACACCCATTTTATTAAACACAGAGTTTATAATATTGAGCGACAGTGCAACTTTTGTGCAACTTTGGTTTTGCCGGGATAATTGTAAATGAACGCAAAACCCGTATAAAATAAGGCTTTTGCCAGCAGGAACTATAAGTAAATTTAAAATGGGGTTCAAGAGGCCGGAGGTTCAAATCCTCTCACCCAGACCACACGAAAACCCTTGAAATCATTGAGATTTCA
>DVJN01000147.1 GCA_018716755.1 Candidatus Alectryocaccomicrobium excrementavium | reverse complement strand
AAGATCCTGCGCCTCACCCCCGACCGGGCGCGCGCCATGGCCGTGACGGAAAATTTCGACGCGGCCGCCTGGGAAGCCCAGGTGCGGCGCATCTTCGGCAAAACTGCGCCGCAAATCCTGAAAATCGAAGAAAAAACGCACAAAAACGATCCGCAAAAGCACGCCGCGCGCGTGGAAAAACTGATCGGCCACTGGGATGAAGTACTCTCCATCATCCGCGAAGAATTGCCCAGTTATGATTTCATCATCGGCGTCATGCGCGCCGCCGGCCTGCCCATGACCCCGGCGGGCATCGGCGTTTCCCTTGCCGATACCAAAGACGCCTTGCTCGGCGCGCGCGACATCCGCGATAAATACCTTTCCTGCTCCATGCTTTGGGACTTGGGCTACCTGAACGATTTCGTTCAAGCAATAGAAATGGAGGCGAACCAGATATGATCAAAAACCATGCGTGGTTGCGGCCCGCAGGCGGCATCGAAAACGAGGAAAAACAGGCGCGTGAGGAAGGGCGCGCGATGGACGCGGCCCTGATCGAAGGGCTGCGCCGCGCCGCGCAGATGCCGGACAGCGCGGAAAGGGATGCGTTGAGCGCGGAGCTTTATGCGCGCGTGCAAGCCTGTCCCTGCGCGCACGAGGCGATGGAACCCAGCGATCTTCCCGCCATTCGCCGCCTGGCAAAAGGCAATGCGAAGGCCGTCGCGCCTACGGGCGAAGCGCTGCTAGACAAAATTTATGGCGGCTGGCTGGCGCGCGCCTGCGGCTGCCTGTTGGGCAAGCCCGTGGAGGGCTGGCGCACGGAAGCCCTCCACCCCTTTTTGCGCGAAACGAACAATTATCCCATCCAGCACTATTTGCGCTCCGATGTGGGCGATAGCGTGCTGAAGGCAGCCAACCTGGAAAGGAGCGCGTTGGCAAAGCGCGCATTCATCGACCAGGTGGATTGCATGCCGGAAGACGACGACACGAATTATACCTTGATTTCTTTGAAAATCTTAGAAAACTACGGGCGGGATTTCGCGCCTGAGGACGTGGCGGAATGTTGGATGCAGAATTTGCCCATCCTGCACCTGTGCACGGCGGAACGCGTAGCCTACCGCAACTTTGTGCTGGGCTATGAGCCGCCCGCCTCCGCCACGCACCAAAATGCCTATCGCGAATGGATTGGCGCGCAAATCCGCGCCGACCTGTATGGCTATATCAACCCCGGCGACCCGGCTACAGCCGCGGATATGGCATGGCGCGACGCGTGCATCTCCCACGTGAAAAACGGCATCTATGGCGCGATGTGGGTGGCGGCGACGATTGCCGCCGCGTTTGGCGCGCAAACTCCGCGCGAGGCCATTTGTGCAGGCATGAACGAAATCCCGCCCGAAAGCCGTCTCCACCGCGCTTTGGAAGACGTGTTCGCCTGGCAGGCGGAAGGCATTGATTGGGAGGGCGCGCTTGCACGCGTGCATGAGCGCTGGGATGAGCATAACGGACACGATTGGTGCCACACGATTTCCAATGCGCAGATCGTATCCATCGCCCTTCTCTGGGGCGAGATGGATCTGGAAAAGACGCTGAGCATTGCCGTAATCCCCGGCTTCGATACGGACTGCAACGGCGCGACCGCCGGTTCCATCCTGGGCGTGATGCTGGGCGCCAAAGCGCTGCCCGAAAAGTGGATTTCTCCGCTCAACGACACGCTTGCTTCCGGCGTAGACGGCTTTGGCCGCGTAAGCATCCGCGAAATGGCCTGCCGCACGGCGCGCTTTGTGCCATAAACGATTTTGCGCCGCAAATGGCCGATTGGTTTCCCCATAAACCTTTTGCGTTTATGGGGAAACGCTTTTGCAAAGCGAGGTTTTGTAAGATGGTTTCCATTCGCCCGATGGCAATAGAAGACTATGAACTGGTTTATGACCTGTGGATTCACACGCCCGGCATGGGCCTGAATACCGCGGATGACAGCAAAGAGGGCATTGCCAGATACTTAAAGCGCAATCCCACCACCTGTTTCGTGGCGGAAAGCGGGGACAAAGTGGTGGGCGCGCTGCTGGCGGGCCACGACGGGCGGCGCGGCTATCTTTACCACGCCGCGGTTTTGCCCGGATTCCAGCGCCAGGGCATCGCCAGGGCGCTGGTCGCGCACGCGATGGAGGCGCTGGAGCGGGAAGGCATCCATAAAGCCGCCCTGGTCGTTTTCCAGCGCAACGCAGCGGGCAACGCCTTTTGGGAAAAGATCGATTTTTCCAGCCGCGATGATTTGGTGTACCGCAACAAAAGCATCCACGCGCTGACGCGGATAGACACCTAACCACAGGAAGCCGCCCTTCCGCACATGCAGCCAGGCGCCGCCCGCAATTGCGCCGCTTGCCAGAACTATCGCGAAAAAAATCCGCCCGGCCCATCCCGCCGTGGCGGATTTTCTCGCTTTCCTGGCCGCGTTTTTCATCGACAGAAAATCACAAAAAATTTCCTGCGCCAAAAACCGCCCATTCCCGCCGGCCGTCTAACAGATGACCGGTCAAAAGAGGTTGGAGGTGTACCATGACGAACGAACGTTTTGCGGAGGAAATCATAGCGCTTACCGATACGCTGTATCGCGTGAGCTATTCCATCCTGCGCGACAAATACGACCGCGAGGACGCCGTGCAAAGCTGTCTGGAAAAGGCGTGGAAGAAGCGAAAGACTTTGCGCGATGAACGTTACCTGAAAACATGGCTCATCCGCATCCTCATCAACGAGTGCTACAACGTTCACCGGCACAGGCGCGAACTGCCGCAGGAAATCCCCGAGCAGGCCGCTCCACCCGGCGCAGACCCCATTCTGCACGACGCGTTGATGTGCTTACCGGAAAATGTGCGCACGCCCATTGTCCTCCACTATATGGAGGGATATTCCATACATGAAATCGCCCTGGCCCTGCGCGTTGCGCCGGGAACCGTCAAAACCCGCATGCGAAATGGCCGGGCAAAACTGAAAGAATTGTTGTCTGAGGAGGAGTATTCATGAAAAAGCGCGACTTTCGCAGGGCCTTTGGCGACCCGGACGCAGCCTTTGTCTTCACCGTGAAGAATACGCTCCGCAGGCTGGACGAGGAGGAGAAAAAACCTGTGAAGCGCAAGATGCGTGTTAGCGCGGCCATCGCCGTGGCTGCCTGCCTGATCATCAGCACAGCGGCATTTGCCGCTGCCAATCACTGGGGGCTGTTTGACTTTCTGAATCAAGGGCAAAGCGGCAGCGCCCCGCTGCCCGAAGCCATTGAGATTCTTGCCACCGAGCCGCCCCAGGAGGGCGGAAGCGGCGAATTGGCCGGTTTCCAATTGCGGGAAGCCGTATACGACGGGGAATACGCCTATCTGGTGGTAGACGTGACGCCCAAACAAGAGCTGCTGCTCATCGGGCCCGGCTATGGGCTCGATGACCCGATGCGCCTCATGACGGGAGACAGCGCAAATTCCCTGACCATCGGCGAATATGCCGGCCAGAACGGCTTGCAGATGGCTTACGTGACCGTCTCAAGCGCTTTGGACGCCCTGGGCGAAGAGTTCATCCGCTCCATCGACTGCCACTGGGAGGAAGACGGCACGTTGGTGCTGATGCTCACGTGCACCGTTCCCGAGCAGGAAGACAGCGCGCTCACGAGCACGCTCCAGTGCAGCGTGATGCCGCTCATTCCCGCCGCGAGTGAGGAAGACGCCATTCTTTACGGCTATTACGAAGAAAATGCGGATGAGCCTACCTACGCGTCTACCGGTTATGCGATGGACGAGGAAAACCGGCAGGAGACAGAACTTGCCTTTGCCCTGGATACCGCCAACCGCCACAATGCGCTCGCCAGCAGCCAAAGCGTGGAATATCCCTCGTGCGGCGTGCGCGTGGATTCCGTGCGCCTCACCGCTTCGCCCATGGCCCTGTATTATGAAATCCGCTTCACCGTCACCGATGAAGCCGCTTATGCGGCCACGGAGGATGGCGTGTGGTTCGAATTCCTGGACGCAAACGGAGACGCCCTGCCCAATGGCGCCACGCGCGGAGGCGAAGTTCAGCCGCAGGTAGATGGTTCGCTGGTGCAGAGCGGCTCGCTCGCGGCCCGGGAAGAACTGCCCGAAACCGTGACCCTGCGCGCCTACAATTGCTGGACACAGGAGCGCTATGAAAGCCATGAATTGATTCTGGAACCCTAAGGCTTTGCGCGGCGGGAAGAACGCCCGCCGCGCCTTATCTCATGTGAAAGGATACAAGATCGATGAAAGCCATAAAAACCATGATGAAAACACTGCTTGCCCTGATTTTGCTGCTTGCCGTTGCGCCCTACGCGCTGCCCGCCTACGCGGAAGAAGCGCTCCCACCGTTAAGCGACCTTTTCCTCTATGAACCAGATGCGGGAGAAGAAAATGCCGAAGCCAGCCGCGCCGCCAACGCCGCCTATCGGGAGAAGATCGCTTCTCTGGCGCAGGACTCGGATATCGTTTGTGAAAACGGAACTCTGCGGGTTGAAGTGGGGCAGGTGCTGGCGGTGGACGATTTCACGGCGCTGACCTGGCGCGTAACCAACCTGACGGATAAGGCCATTTTTATAAGCACCAGCGAATTTTTCGCCGCCTTCAGCGGCATAGAATACGATGTTTGCGGCGGATGGCATTGGGATAGCCTCGTCCTTGCCCCCGGAGAGAGCGCCAACGCCCGCTTCCATGGCACGCTCTGGTCGCATTTCGAACCGGGCGAGGGGGAGTTTACGCTGGATATGAAGCTGTACGACGTTTCACAAAATGCGCAGGAGGCCGCCGCTCTGGCAGAGCTGGGAACCTTTTCCCCGGTGGAAAGCGGCTGCCCACTGCTGGAAGATATGTGCCTGTCCGTGCCAATGGCGATGAGGGCGGGCGAAGTGCGCTCCGCTCTGTCGAATGGCGCGCCGCTGGAGGTGCCCATGGACGGCTACACGCTGCGCGTGACGCAGGCGGAGATGAGCGAGACGGGCGCGCGTTTTGCGCTGGAACGCATCTATGAAAGCAGGGACGCCGCCCTCGCCGATCCGCCCGATGGCGAAACCTTCTGGGACTACGAGCTATTGAGCGCAGACGGCGCGAAATGGGTCGCGACATCCTTCGGCACCCTTCCTGAAGTGCCTGTGGAGTTGGAAGACGGCCGGTGGGCGTGGCAATATTCCACACGCGTCTACTATATGTTCTGCCAACCGGAAACCGTGGTGCTGCGCGCGCGCCGGTTCACGGGCAACGGATACGATGAAAGCGCCAACGAAGATGTGCTGCTGGCCTTCGCATAACGCTTCCCAAAATCGTATGGGGGCTGCCTCATGGCTCTATCATGCCACAGGAGGCAGCCCCGTTTGCCCAAAGGAGCCGCTATGGATTCCTACTTCAGCAGCTGCTCCAAAATGGCCTCCACAAAGATGCCGTGCGCTTCGCGCGTGGGATGGTTGATGTGGTTGGAAAGCATCTGCGTGGTGTTCGCCCCAGCCCTGCTGAGCGCTTCCCAGCGGGCATACGCATCGGCCACGGGCACGGCGCGCTTCGCGGCTTCCTGCCGCGCGGCTTCGACATAGCGGGCGAGAATGCCCTCATTCTGCACGCGGCTGGCGGCCCTGGCAACGCCGCGCAGCCCTTCCTCCGCCAGAGCATGGCTCACATAGCTGCACATGAAATTCGGCGTAACCAGCATGCACTCCGCCCCGGAGGCGATCACGCGATCCATGATTTCGCCCATGGCCGCGGCATATGCCTTCAGGCCCGCTTCCACATCGGGGTTCATGGCGTCGTTGAGCGCGAGATTGACGGTCACAAGATCGGGCTTTAAGCGCAGCACGTCCCGCTCCAGCCTGTTCAGCGCGCCGGTTGCGCTATCGCCGGAAACGCCGGCGTTCACCACATTGGCCGCCGCCGCGGGGAAAATCGCGCGCAGGCGGCGCTCCAGGAGCGCGGCATACCCGTCCCACGGGGCATAAACCGTGTCGATATTCCCGCTCTCATTCAAAAACACATCAAAGCAGCCGTGCGTCACGCTGTCGCCCAGGCAGCAAATGATCTGCGGCGCGCACGAGCGCGCATCCCGGTTGCGCTGCGCGAGTCCTTCCAAAATTCGCATGGGTTCTCCTCCTCCACTTAGCGGATGATACCATACAATATTATACGCGCGCTTTGCAAATTCTGCCCGGACGCAAAGTTATACTTGAAAAACCCGCCAAAAAAGTGTATGATATAGCATGGATCCAGCCAATTGACGGCAAAAAACAGCATCGGAGGAATTCGGTATGTCCATAAAGAAAGAGGCATTCGGGGCCCTGGCGTGCGGCGCGCAGGTGGAGCGCTACACCATGACCAACGCGCTGGGCGCGAGCGTTTCCATCCTCAACTATGGCGGCATCATCCAGGCCATCCGCGTGCCGGACGCGCAGGGGCGCCTGGCCGACGTGGCGCTGGGCTACACAGACATGAAGGGCTATGCTGAAAATCCCGGCTACCTGGGCGCGCTGATCGGCCGCGTGGGCAACCGCATCGACGGGGGCCATTTTTCGCTAAATGGAAAGGACTATCAGCTTGCCCGCAATGAAAACGGCGTGAACCACCTGCACGGCGGCACCCACGGCTTCAACCAGAAGATCTGGAATGTGATCCCCGTGGAAGGCGTGATGGCCGATCACCTGATCCTTTCCTGCCAGAGCGCGGACGGCGAGGAGGGCTATCCCGGCGCGCTGCGCGTGATGGTGACGTATACCTTTGACGACGCCTGCAC
>DVJN01000146.1 GCA_018716755.1 Candidatus Alectryocaccomicrobium excrementavium | reverse complement strand
GGAGGTTCCGCCTCTGATCGCAGGAGAATTATACATATCGCACTATCCCTTCCTCAAATTATGCCATAATAAGTCTATTTATAAATCTTATACTAAACCATAAATCGTATAATAATATTACATCACGGCATTGCCTTTGTCAATATACTGGCAGCCCGTTCGAATGTTAAATTTTCCACACTTGACATTTTAATGTAGTTTTGCTATAATCCGGCATGGGAGAAATTTGGGGAGGTACGATTGTGGCGACGCTTTCTTTGATTGAGCAGATCCGCCGGCAATATCCGATGTTTTCCAAAAGTGAACGGCTGGTCGCGGACTATGTATGCGATCATCTGCCGCAGATATCGCGCATGTCCATCCGCGAATTCAAGCAGGCCGTCGGCGTCAGCGAGCCGACGATTTTTCGCTTTTGCCAGGCCATAGGCTTTCGGGGCTTCAAGGAATTCAAAATATCGCTGGCGGAGCAGACGCCAACGTTCCAAGACTATTTTGTTGCCGCCCCCAGCGAGGGGAAAAGCACTGTGCAAAACCTGGTGGAGCGCCTGCTCTTAACCGAGCGGGACGCGATTGAAACAACGCTCCACATGCTGGATTATGCCAGGCTGGATGAAGCTGCACAGCTGGTTGCGCGCGCGCAGCGCATTTGTTTGTTCGGGGTGAGCACATCTTTTGATATATGCCGCGATGTGCAAAGAAGGCTGAGCAGGCTCGGCATATCCGCCTGGGCCTCTAACGAATTTCACGACGCGGTGGTGCAATTGGCCCGCTTCCGGGCAGAAGATCTGCTGATTTGCGTTTCACAGTCGGGCGCTACAAATGAAGTGCTGGATGTGGCAAAACAGGGGCAGCAATTCGGCGTGCCGCTGCTGGCCATCACGGCGTTTCCTTCCTCCCCGGTTGGCAGGCTGGCCAGGGTGGTGCTCCCCACATATGCGCCGGAAATCACCGGCAACCGCCTGGGCATGGCAACGCGCATTGCGCAATTTGCCGTCGCAGATGCGCTGTACATGGCTATCACCTGCTACATGGGCGATAACGTTTCCGCTTTGATGGAAAGCACCATTGTGCCCCTTATGCGGCGTTGAGGCGCGAGGAGAAGCGATATCGAAAATATAAAAAGGGGTTGTGAAAGAACTCTTGCCGCTCTTTCACAACCCTTTGGTACACCATCAGGGGCTCGAACCCTGGACACCCTGATTAAGAGTCAGGTGCTCTACCAACTGAGCTAATGGTGCATAACGCCATCTCTAACAGGCAAAATTTATTATATATCTTATGGCGGCATTTGTCAATGAATTTCTATGTTAAATTCCAATTCGCATTCATGCTTGACAGTAGCCTTTCCGCCCATTATAATCAACATATCCGTGAATAAAGGAGAGCCTGCCATGAACGAAGAATTTCGGGATCTTTTGCGGCGCGTCAGCATTGCTTCCATTCGCCTGGATGGCGCTTACGAACGGCTCTCCAAAAAAATGGGCGTAAAGGCCAACCTGCTTTGGCTGCTTTACGCGCTGGATGATGGAAAGCCGCATTCTCAAAGCAAAATCTGCGATGAATGGCTTTTCCCACGCACGACCATCAATACCATCATTCGGGAGTGCAAAGCCAATGGACTCATAACGCTGGAAGCTGCGCCGGGGCAAAAGCGGGAAAAGCGCATTTGCCTTACGGAAGCGGGCAGGGAATATGCCCGCCAGGCGCTGCGCCAGGTTTACGAGGCGGAAGAAGACGCGCTGCAGGAAACCCTGAAAGTGTGCCCGGCAACGTTTATAAGCGATTTTGAGATTTTTGCGGCCAACATCAAGGCCGCCTTCGATAAGCACATGCCTGAAGCATAGTGGGCGGCCAGATTTTTATCCATGGAAGCCTCGTCCATGTTTTATCAATGCTCCGCGCTGTCAGTCCGGCCGAAAACGGGAGCGAATTTCATACAGCGCCATCAAAGGCCCCTGTTCAAACGAATGTTGGGGGCATTGTTTTTCAAACTGCTCAAGCTGCCGCATGAGGAACGGAATGACAGCAGTACCGGCGCGGAACCCAAGCACAAGGCACAGCATGGAACGGGCATAGGGTTCTCTCACCTCTTCGTAGTGCTGCAAGATCCATTCCGAACAATTCTCTTTGCACTTTGCCATAAAGTAGACGCAGTTTTCGATGGCGTTGCTATTAAGCGTTTTCAGAATCATGCGCTGGATTTCCGGCAACATTTCCGCTTCCCGTTTCAGCAATTTTCTGAGCAGCGCGCCGCAGGCATCGGGCGCCAAAGGCCGCCGGAGCATGCGAAACAGCTGGCCGGCATCTTCTTCCTGCTCCACAAGTACCTTCTGCTGGGCGGAATCGGGAAGCTGAACGCCTCTCATGGCCGTCATTTCTCGCAATTCGGGCAGTTTATCCTCCAAGCATGTCACGACCTCCGGCATCAGCAGCATGGAATACGCCAATCGCGCTGCCGAGAACGCCTTCACAGGGTGCCGGTGGAAATAGTCCTTTGTAAGCAGCCTTATAGGATCCTTCACTGTTCGTCCTCCTCTGGGGGGCCACTTTTCTGATTGGTGAAATCCTGACAGGCGCCGGATCCCCATCGATTCTATGGCGGAATCAGGCGATGCCCCCGGCGCGCCGCCGGGGACATCAATGCGATCAAAAAAGCCCCCGTTCAAACGGGGGCAACTGGTACACCATCAGGGGCTCGAACCCTGGACACCCTGATTAAGAGTCAGGTGCTCTACCAACTGAGCTAATGGTGCATGTGGAGCGGTAGACGAGACTCGGACTCGCGACCTTCGCCTTGGCAAGGCGACGCTCTACCAACTGAGCTACTACCGCAAAGATAACGCGTGGAGCGGGTGATGGGAATCGAACCCACGTAGCCAGCTTGGAAGGCTGGAACTCTGCCATTGAGTTACACCCGCGCTTTTTGGAGCGGTAGACGAGACTCGGACTCGCGACCTTCGCCTTGGCAAGGCGACGCTCTACCAACTGAGCTACTACCGCAAAAAACATCGTGTGGTGCGGGCGAAGAGACTCGAACTCATACGCCTCGCGGCACCAGATCCTAAATCTGGCGCGTCTGCCATTCCGCCACGCCCGCACGAAAAAAATGGTGACCCATCCGCGACTCGAACGCGGGACCCTCTGATTAAAAGTCAGATGCTCTACCGACTGAGCTAATGGGTCATATCTGGCTGGGGCGGCAGGGATCGAACCTGCGAATGCGAGAGTCAAAGTCTCGTGCCTTAGCCGCTTGGCTACGCCCCAAAACGCTTGGCGAAGCCAAATCCGACCGAGGCAACGGACGGCAATTGGGGTGGGTGATGGGACTTGAACCCACGATCTCCAGGGCCACAACCTGGCGCTCTAACCACTGAACTACACCCACCATAGGCCGCCCGCGCACCGCCGGACGAGTTGGCGCGCCCGAAGGGATTCGAACCCCCGACCCACGGCTTAGAAGGCCGTTGCTCTATCCAGCTGAGCTACAGGCGCAAAAAAGGACTCGAAACCACTGCTGACAGTTTCTTATTATACCACCCCTGCCCCTTTTTGTAAAGTGGCTTTTGAAAATATTTCGCAGATTTAAAGAAGGGAATTTCCCACCGCATTGCCCGGCAGTGGCGCAAACAGGGATTTGCCGCTTTTGCGCAGCGCGAAAAGCCCAACGATATCCGCCAGGAACCAGCCGATGGGCACAGACCACCAGATGCCCACCACGCCAATGGCGGGGATTGCGGCGAGCACATTGGCCAGCACAACGCGCGTGCCCAGGGAAACCACGGTCAGCACCAGGGACATGGCAGGCTTGCCGAGCGAACGATACAGGCCATAGAGCAAAAAGAGCAGGCCGATGCCGCAATAAAACGCGCCCTCGATGTGCAGATAGCGCACGCCTTCCTGCAAAATTTGCGTTTCCGATGGGGAGACGAAGATCAGCATCAGCTTTTCCGCCAGGAACCATAGCGCCAGCGAGGCGGCGGCGCAATAGCTCAGGGAAGTAATCATGGCGCAGCGAATCCCCCTTTTCACCCGATCCACCCGGCCGGCTCCCGCGTTTTGCGCCAGAAAAGTGGAAAACGCATTGGCGTATTCCTGCGCGGGCATATAGGCAAACGAATCGATTTTCACGGCGGCGGCAAACGCGGCCATCACGATGGTGCCAAAGCTGTTTACCAAACCCTGCACCAGCAAAATCCCCAGATTCATCACCGATTGCTGCAGGCAGGTGAATATGGAGCATCCTGCGATCTGGCGCATGCCGGAAAGCGTTGGATGCAGGCGCCGGAGCGCGCCGCGCACCACGGCGCTTTTTCTGCATACGTACACCGCGATGCCAATGCCAGCAACGTATTGGGCGATGATGGTGGCCAGGGCCGCGCCCGCCGCGCCCAGTTGGAATGTAACGACAAACCAAAGGTCGAGCGCGATGTTCAGCACCGTCGAGATGCCCAGAAACACCAGCGGCACGAGGGAATTGCCCATTGCCTTGAGATAGGCGGCAAAAAAATTGTACAAAAACACCGCCGGAATGCCCCAGAATACGATATAAAGATAATCGCGCGTGAGAGAAATGATCTCTGCGGGCGTGTTGAGCCAGCGCACAATTCCATCCACACACGCGAGCGGTATGGCAGTGAGCGCAAGCGCGACTGCCAGCGCCAACACAAACGAGTTGCCCACGCTGGTTTGCAGGGCCGCTTCATCCTGCCGGCCAAAGCAGGTGGAAAAAACCACGCCGCTCCCCATGCACAGGCCCAGCAGGATGGAGGTCAAAAACGTCATCAGCGTGAAGGACGAGCCGACGCCAGCCAGCGCGTCCGCCCCAACAAACTGCCCCACCACCCATGTATCCACGACATTATACGCCTGCTGCAAAATATTGCCCAGCAACATGGGCAGAGCAAAGACCGACATGGTGGCAAAAACATTCCCCCGGGTCAAGTTTTTCTGCATGGTATGTACCTCGTCATTTGGTTTTGCTTTGCTATTATAAAGGAGAAGCGGTCGCGCCTGCAAGCGCCGGATTGCAAAATCGTGCGCCCGGCCCGGCCCATTCCAGGCCAGGGTGCTGGCGTTTTGGCGCGCAATATGCTATACTGGTGGAGCCGCGCGGGACGCCGGTTCAAAGAGGCGGCGCGGCAATGCAGCGGAACGCGAAAAGGGAGGAAAAAAGCACATGATTATCGCGCTGGACAGGGAACACCTGGGCGATATCGATTCCGTAAATCAGCCCTTCCCCGTGATTGGGCGGCTGATTCCCGCTTACACAAAGGGAAAATGGAGCTGGACGGAAACGCTTTGGGAAACGCCCGGCGAAAAGTACTATGAGGAAGAAGAGCGGGACTGGGAGGAGTACATTGGAAATCCGGATAAAGCCGTTTATATGTGCTATCGGGAGGGAAAGTGCGCGGGCCGGATCGTGCTTTACGCGGCCTGGAATCGTTACGCTTTCATAGAGGATCTCGCCGTGGCCAGGGAATTCCGCCGCCAGGGCGTGGGCATGGCTCTAATGGAGCAGGCCAAGCGCTGGGCACAGGAACGCGGATTGGGAGGCCTGGCGCTGGAAACGCAGGATGTGAACTTGATTGCCTGCCGTTTCTATCAAAAGTGCGGCATGGAAATTGGCGCGGTGAATACCATGCTCTATAAAAATATGCCGGCTCCAGCATGCGATGAAATCGCCATTTTCTGGTATTACAAACTCCCGTAGATGGAGAGGCCGTGAAAGACAGCCTGTTGCTTAAGCGCCTCTAAAGGGCGATCCTTGGGAGGAAGGGGCCTTTTCCCTTTGCCCTGTATGACGCTGTGCCCAAGCGGCTGCGAACGAACCCCCTGCGGTTCTTTCGCAGCCCTCCAATTGGCAAAAGCGATCTCATATTAAAATTTTGTGTAGTGCTTGACAATGCGCACGCGGTGCGATATAATAACATCTGCGTTCTGAAAGAATCGTCGCGGGGTAGAGCAGTCTGGTAGCTCGTCGGGCTCATAACCCGGAGGTCGTGGGTTCAAATCCCTCCCCCGCAACCATTTGGCGGCGTAGCTCAGTTGGCCAGAGCATTCGGTTCATACCCGGA
>DVJN01000145.1 GCA_018716755.1 Candidatus Alectryocaccomicrobium excrementavium | reverse complement strand
GTAAGTGACCGCAGGCTGCATGTGGGCTGACGCAGGAAGCAAAAATTGCCTCTGATTTTTCTTTAATATGAGGGCAATTTTTGCGTTTGCGGGCTTTGTCAGCGCTCTGAGCCCCCGCGTTTCCACAAACGCGGGGGCTGTTTTGCGTGTTGTTTCCGCGCAAATCTCTCAAAAAGAAGCGCCTGCGGCTCTTTCGCTATTGCTGGCGAAGTTTATAAAACGTCCTCGGCCGTCCGACCTTGCCATAGCTGCTGTCGGCCACCACTACGCCGCTGCGCAGCATATACTGCAAATAGCGATAGAGGGTTTTGCTGCTGATATCCAGGTTGGCGCTCAGCGTTTCGATATCCACCGGGTCGTTGAACGAGCGCAGGCAGTCTTCAATCATGCGCAGCGTGCGGGGCGTGATGTTTTTGGAGCCGTCGGCGTAAAGCTGCTCGCGATAGCGCAAATGGGTGTTGATGCGCGCCACCAGATCCAGCGCCTTGATGGGCTTGACCGAATAATCGTCCGCGCCCGCCTCAAAAAAGCGATTGACAATGGCCTCGCGTTCTTCGATGGTTAAAACGATGATCGGTATGGAATAATTCGTGCGCCGGATTTCCTGAATGGCGCGCACGCCATCCAAACCCGGCATATGATAGTCTATCAGAATCAGATCCGGGCGTTCCTGTTCCAGAAGTGGGGCCGCTTCCTCATAGCAGGCCGCCTCCAGCGTTCGCCACTTGCGCAATTTGCATATTTCGCGCACGGTAAAGCGGATATCCGCGTCATCGTCAATGATCAGTATCTTCTTTTCCATTTGGTTTTGCCTCCGGCAACAGCAGTTCCACCTGTGTAAATTCTCCAGCTTCACTGAAGATGCGTACATTTCCGCCGTGCTTTTGCACGGTCTGCCGCACAAACGAAAGGCCCAAACCCGTGGAGCCTTCCCCGGAAAAGCCAATATCCCAGATGTGCTCCAGGTTTTCGCGGCGGATGCCCCGCCCATTGTCCCAAACGCAGATGGCCACATAGGACACGCGCGACTCCGACCACAGGCGTATCTTGCCATTGCTGCCAACGGCGCGCGCGGCATTTTCCAACAGGTTGATGACAACGCGGATCATGCGCACAACATTCACGCAGACATAGCGGTCGCCCGCGTAGTTTTCGTATTTGAGCAGCGCAGCGCCATCATGCGCGGAATACTGCGAGCGCACCCGCTCCAACAGCTCGCCTACGCGGATGCGCTGACGGCAGTCTTCGTAGAGGATTTCTGAAATCATATAGCTCATGCGGTCGGCGGCGCTGGAGATGCGGCGCTGGTATTCCACCAGCGTTTTATCCTCGCTGATGGCGGAAGAAAGGCTCGCCAAACCCTGGATGGCGGTCAGGGGGCTTTTGAGATCATGCACCAGGCTTTGTATTTCAAAGGTATCACGCATGCTGACGGCCTTGAGGCGTGCATCCATCAGTTGCAACTCGATGCGGGCTTCCTTCTCCATCGCCAGGCGCATCTGGCGTTTATCGAGGATCAGCAGCACAGTCATCAGCATGGTGATGGCAAAGATCAGGCTGGTCATCAGGCAAAAACCCAGCAGAATCGGTTCGCACTCCATGATGACGGCCGCCTGCTTGATGTCGATGGAAATTTCGCCCCGGCCAAAGCCCCAGTCGGTCAAACCCGGCATGACGTCCATACTCTGTATGGACAGCATAAAGAGCAAAAACAGCAGCGCTTTGCTGTATCCCCTGACAGGAAAGCGATTGAGCGCGCTCATGCACAAAAGCACCACCAGCGCCGGAAATTCCACCACATAGCGGATGCCATAGATTTCGTATACGAGCTGATATACGGCCAACAGCAGGAAAAACGCAACCAGGTATTTTAAAAGGAAAAAACCCCAGCGATGCCGCTCCGTTTTCCAGCTTTCCATCAGGAGCAACAACCCAAGGTAATGCGGGGCGGAACGCAGGCTGTTGAGGATCAACAAAAGCACCGCCGCATAGAGCAGCTGCGTAGGGTTATCTTCCGCCAGCGCCCTGCGTAGGGTGGTATAGATGCCCATATCGCCTTCCGTGAGAAAGGCGGGCATCAATATTCCCAACACACACAGAAGCATTCCCAGCGTCAGCATGCCCATATGCAGCTCGATAAAGCGCGTATGGATTGTGCGGGAGAAGAACGACTTGATTTTTCCGCCTGCGCGCACGCCGCTCCCCTCCCGCTGTTTGCTTATGGATTACATTCTACGCGCCGCGGCGAATTCCTTCACCGCCGGCGCGTTTGATTAGTATTCCACCTTCCACATATAGGTGCGGTCATCCATGGAACGGCCGCGCTCGTCGGCCATCACGCTGACATAATAGCGCTCAATGGGGATCATCACTACAGAGTTGAAGAACTCCGCCACGTGCTTGCCCAGGCGCTCCTCCAGCTTCAGCTCGGCGGCGTCGATGATGGTGGCATGGTCGGCGTACTTGTTGAGGAAGCGCAGCACGCGCTCGTCCAGGAAGCGGGTGCGGCCGGTGCTCATCAAAAGCACGATCGCCACGCCCTTGCCCGTGGTTTCAAACGGGCCATGGAAATACTCGCCGCTGTGAATCAGGCAGGCGT
>DVJN01000021.1 GCA_018716755.1 Candidatus Alectryocaccomicrobium excrementavium | reverse complement strand
ATCAGCCAGTCCGGCTCGCTTCGCAAAAGCCCCAGCAGCAGCCCGTGATAGAAGTTCTCCTTCTGCTCATCCCGCGCCTTCGTATCCAGCACGCTGATCATCCTGCCCATGACCGCCGTCAGCCCCGCGGCCACGCCCTCCGCGTCGCCGTTCAGAAACGCCTGATGCAGCGCACGCATCGGCTCTCTATCAGCGGCCACTACGCGCCTGAACCATTCCTGTATCTGTAAAACAAATACCTCCCGCACTTCCCGGTTGGGGATGATCAGCTTATATACGCCTCTCTCTACACGTCCACATTGCGTAAGATAGCCTGTTGTAAACAATACGCTCCAGAGATTGTCAATGCTCTGATCCACTTCCTCATAGGTCAATTCCAATCGGAGCGCCTTTTCTATCGGCTCCCCTGCAATCAGCCGCTCAATTTCCCCCTGCGTGCTCTTATCCGCCTTCTCCACAAAGCGCTTCACCATGTCGTTGCCACTGGTGTTGATCCAGTACGCCTCCGGCTGTGCGTCCGGATCGCCGCACAGATGATCCACATGATTAATGACATCCCATGGACAATACACCTCTGCATTGCCAAAACGATAGCCATCATACCATTCTTTCGTTTCGGCATAGTGCGATGCCAGATCATAATCATCCAGCAAGCGCTTTACCTCAACATTTGTAAAGCCAAATTGCTCATCGAAGCGGGCATCCATAATAGACAATACCTTAAAATTGTTCAGGCCTGTGAAGATGCTCTCTTTAGACACCCGCAGGCAGCCCGTCAGCACCGCGAACTGCAAAAAATCATTCGTCTTGAGCGCCTGCCCGAACAGCCCGCGAATCAGCGCCACCATTTCCCGGTAATAGCCATGGTGGAAGGCTTTGTCCAGCGGCACGTCGTATTCGTCGATGAGGAGCACGGTTTTTTGCCCATAATGCTGATAGAGCAGAAACGAAAGCGTCTTGAGGCTGTTGAGGATGTCGTCCTTCGTATCCTGCTCCTTCAAGATTCTCTCCAAAGGCTTTTTGTCGTCCCCGGCGATCCGCTCGCTTTCGAGCAGCACCCGCATCCGCGAAACTTCGGAACGTATGAGCAGCCGCAGCATGCCATAGGCATCCTCGAACGTCAGCCCATCCACGCCCTTGAGCGAGAGGAGCACCACGGGAAACTTCCCCATATACGCTTCGCACAGCGCCGTTTCTTTCGTGATCGCCAGCCCGTCGAACAGCGACTTGTCCGCGCCGGTCTCCAGAAAGCTTTTCAGCATGCTCATGTTCAGCGTCTTACCAAAGCGCCGCGGCCGGGTGAACAGGTTCACTTCTCCCCAGTTGTTCAGAAGATCCCGGATCAACCCTGTTTTATCGATATAATAAAAATTTTCCCGGCGCAGCTTTTCAAAGCTGTCAATCCCCACCGGCAGCTTCTTTCTTTCCATAACGCAACCTCGCTTTCCTCCGGTCGCTGTTGGCATTCATTCGAGAATATAACTCCCCACTTTTATTTTACCTCAAAACCCGCTCCATATCAAGCCGCTGTCCCAAAGATAACGGAAGAAACGGCGCACTGCGCACCGTTTGGCGGTTGGAGACAAATTGGAGCGGCGCCCGCATAGACGCCGCTCTATTGCCATTTGAGGGGAATTATTGCAAGGTCATCACGAACAGGCCGCTTTCCCAAAGCAGCGCTTCATAGCGCGCCTTTTCAGTGTCCGTTCCCTCGATGTACTGGGCGGCGGAGGCGATCACCTCCGGCTTGCTGCTTGCTGCTTGCTGCTTGCTGCTTGCTGCTTGCTGCTTGCTGCTTGCTGAGCATCATAGCCGCAATTTGCATCGCTGTCAACCCCTCCGGCACAATTTTACATTTTGCATTATACCAGATGGCCACGCGCGGCGTAAGCACATCTGTCCAGACGAACGGTTAAATCCCTGCGCGGCCAGACAAAGAACATCCAGGCATCAAAATGCAGTGTCTACTTTTTTGATGGCGGTACAAAGCAACAAAAAACCCACCGTTTTGGTGGGTTTGATGGAGCTGATGACCGGATTTGAACCGGTGACCTCATCCTTACCAAGGATGCGCTCTACCGACTGAGCTACATCAGCGCTGTGCGTTGAACGCACTGCTTATATTACAGGATTTCAGGGAAAAAAGCAAGGGGTTTTTGAAATTTTACATTTCATCTTCGACATTTTCAGCCCCGGCCTGCGCTGCGGGGGCCTGGCGGCGGTAGAGCTTGCGATCCAGCGACCAGATGCGGTCTGTAAACGCGCCCGGCGCAATCTGATCCAGCGCGTGCGTCATTTCAAACATGCGCGCATCCAGCAAATCGAGAATGTGCAGCACTTCCGCCTCGGGAAACATGGGACGGCGGGGGCTGCCATATTCCGGCAAATCGTGGTGCGAAATCAGCATATGTTGCAGCATCACAACCAGCTCTTTGCGCGTGCCAAGCGCTTCGCCCGCGCGGGCGACCGCCGCCGCCCCCTCGACCAGATGGCCAAGCAGCAGGCCCTCCGTGGTGTATTCGCTCACCAGGCCCATCGCATCGGAAGCCATTTCGCGGATTTTGCCCAAATCGTGCAGCACCACGCCCGCGGCGAGCAGATCGGCATCCAGCGCGGGATACACCGCGCAAATGGCGCCCGCGGCGCGGAGCATGCCGGTGATGTGGTGCAAAAGGCCGCTGCGCTCGGCGTGGTGCAGCTTTTGCGCGGCGGGGTAATACAGAAGGGCTTCGCCCGCCTCTTCCAGCAGCAGGAGCACCAGGGCCTTCAGTTCGCGGTCGGCAATGGCGTCGACCCGGTTGAGCACAAAATCCAGCATATCCTGCGGCGGCTCGGGCGCAGCGGGCACCAGCAGCGACATATCAATATCGTCGCCGGGTGCGGCGGGGCGCAGGCGGTCCACACGGAATTGTGGCTTGCCGTTATATTCCAGCATTGTGCCCCGCACGCGGATGGGGCCGGGCGCAGGCGGATTCATGGCCGTATCCCACATTTTGGCGTTTACATCGCCGGAAACGTCTGCAAGCGTCATATCCAGATAGGTTTTTCCGTTTTGGCCGGTGCGCTGCGCGGCGGCGCGCACGAGCAGGAAGCCGTCAAACCCGTCATTTTTGCGCATCTCGCTAAGCTTCGGTTGAGACATGCGGTTCACCCCTTGATTGTATCGGTTTTCCATGGTACAATGATATATCAGAAAAGGCTGTTTGACAAGGAGTTTTGCATGAAATATATTTTGGTAGTTGGCGATGGCATGGCGGATATGCCCGTAACCGGGCTGGGCGGCCAAACGCCGCTGGAAGCCCTTGCGGGCGAAAATATGGCGAAGGTGGGCGGCGGCGAGCTGTACCGCTTCCGCAGTTGCCCGGAAGGGCTGCCGCCGGGCAGCGATGTGGCGTTCCTTTCCCTGTTTGGCAACGACGCGAAAACGTGCTACACGGGCCGCTCGCCCCTGGAGGCCGCAGGCCTGAATGCGCGCCTCGATCCCGGGGACGTGTGTTTCCGCGTGAACCTGGTGAGCGTGCAGGATGGCAAAATGGTTTCGCACAACGGGCACAACGTAACGGGGGAGCAGGCGCGCGGCCGCATGGAAGCGCTGCTGGGCGATGAAATTTTTGCCGGCCTGGCGCGGGGCATGCGCTTCGCGGTGACGGATACGTTCCGCCACGTGGCCGTGCTGCCCGGCGGAGCGGCGCAATATGCGCTCACCGCGCCGCACGACATCGCGGGCGAGGACATTGCGCCGTATCTGCCCGCCAACGCCCGCCTGCGCGCGCTGATGGAGCGCTCCATGCAGGTGCTCTCCGCCCATGATACCGCGAACTGCGCCTGGTTTTGGGGCGCGGGTACGGCGGCAAGGCTCTTAAACTTTGAGCATACTTTTGGCAAAAAGGGCTTTGTGGCCACAGCTGTGCCGCTGGTGAAGGGCATTGCCCGCCTGATGGGCATGTGCGCGCCGGATTTGCCCTTTGCCACGGGCCTGTTGGACACGGACTACGCGGGCAAAGCGCGCGCCGTGGCAGACGCGCTGGATAGCGGATACGATTTTGCCGTGCTGCACGTGGAAGCGCCCGACGAGGCCAGCCATGAAGGGAGCCTTGCGGATAAGATGGAAGCCATCCGCCGCATCGACCGGCTTGCGCTCGCTCCGCTGCTGGAGCGCGCGGGCGATTTCCGCCTGATGCTCATGCCCGACCACTATACCCTTTTGTCCACGCGCACGCACGACGCGACGCCCGTGCCCGTGGCGGTTTACGACAGCCGCAATGCCGGGCGGGCGCGCCCCTTTACCGAGCGGCTTTGCGCGAACGAGCCGGTGCTGGAAAGGAGCGACGCGCTGATGCGCGCGCTGTTTCGCGCCGGTTAACGGCGCGCAGGGAGGTGCAAGGTGAGCGCAAGGGAAAGGTTCGAGGCGATCAACCGGGATTTTAACGATTTGCCGCGCAGGCTGCTATATGGCCTTGCGCTGTTTGCCGCGCTCGTGCTGTTCTTTTTCCTGTTTCGCTATGTGGCGCCATTTGCCATTGGCTTTGCCGTCGCGCTGATGATTGAGCCGGTTGTGCGCTGGATTACGCCCGCCTTCCGGCGCATTCACCTGGGCAGGACGGGCGCGGCGCTGGTGTGCGTGCTCATCGTATATGGGTTGCTCCTGTATCTGCTTTCCGTGCTGCTCGCGCGGCTGTTGGTGGAAACGCAGGCAGCCATACCCACGCTGGTCGAATGGGTGCGTTCCGCCTCGGCGATGATCAGCGGCTGGGTGCAGAACCTGGAAAACCTGGAATGGAACGCCATTCCCGATGATGTGCTCGCCGGGCTCAGCCAGCAGATTACCCGCTCGCTGGATCAATTGGGCGCGAACATCACGAATTTCGCCATCGACCAGATTCTGCCCATCGCCAGCTTCGCGATGAGCAAAGCGCTTTCCGTTTCGCAGCTGTTCCTCTTCACAATTCTCACCATCGTGAGCACCTTTTACTTTTCCAGCGACCGGGAGAAGATCATCGCCTGCGCGGGAAAATACATCCCCGATCGCATAAAAGGCCATGGGGGCAGGCTGCGAAAAGGGGTGTACCGGGCGTTTTTCGGGCAGTTGCGCGCGACCGCCATCATGTTCGTCGTGACGACGGTGGAGCTGTCCATCGGCTTTTTGATTATGGGGTTGGATTCCGCGGTGCTGCTGGCGCTGTTCATCGCCGTGCTCGATGCCTTGCCCGTCATTGGCGCGGGATTGGTTTTGATTCCGCTAGCGATCTATGGCTTTCTCTTTGGCCCCATGTGGCTGGGCGTGGGCATGGCCATCATGTATGTGACGACGATCGTCGTGCGCCAGATTGTGGAGCCGCGCGTCATTGGCCAGCAATTTGGCCTGCATCCGCTGATTACGATGATGACGATGTTCGCGGGCTACATGCTCGCCAGCTTTCTCGGCATGTTGCTCGGCCCCGTGCTCGCGCTGCTGCTCAAGGCCGTGCTCGCGAGCGATGAGGAACTTGCCGCGCCGGTTCCCAAGCCCATTGCCTGGCCCTGGCAAAAAAAGCGCGGCGCGCCGCTTGAAAGGGGCAAAAGCGGCCACACTAAAGGGGCAGGAGGAGGAAATCATCCGTTTCGGGAGAAAAAGAAGTGAAAAATCGAGTTTTTTCCCTTGGCGTTTGCGCCGCGATACTGTTGCTCTTCAGCGCTGCCGCCTATGCGTGCCTCCTGGCCATCATGGTCCCACGCGAGGCGCTGGCGGTTGTGGCGCTGGCGGATCTGGGCGCCGCGGTTCTCATGGCTTTCCGCTTCATGTGGCGCAGGCCGGGCGGCGCCGCTTTTATGAAATACATGCTCATTGGCGTGGCGACCACGGCGGTAAATTACGTCTGCTATTGGCTGCTGGCCCATCCGCTCCGGCAGGCGCTGGGTATCGAGGCCGGCCACACGGCGTGGGTGGCGCTTTCCACAGCGGTGAGCTGGCTGGCGGCGGTGGTCTTTTCCTTTTTTCCCAATAAGACTTACGCCTTTGGCAGCCACGACTGGTCGCGCCGCACGCTGATTCGCGAGGGGCGCACGTTTTTCCTTTCGCGCCTGCTCACGTTTGCGTTCGATCTGGTCTTCATGATGATCGCCGTGCCCCTGGGCATGCACGATATGGTGGCGAAAATCTTTTCCAACATCGTTGTGGTGATTGGGAATTTCGTCACGAGCAAGCTGATTTTCCTCAAAAAACCGGGCCGCCAGGGCGCCTCCTGAAGGGGACGGGCGCCTGGCTTTCGCTCCAATCCAAAAATAAAGAAAGGTGAGGCCGCATGGTTCGCGACATGACCGAGGGCCATCCGCTCAGGCGGATACTGGCCTTTTCGGCGCCACTGCTCCTGGGCAACCTCTTCCAACAGTTTTACAGCATGGCCGATAGCATCATCGTCGGCCAGTACATAGGCGTGAACGCGTTTGCGGCTGTCGGCAGCACGGGCTCGATCAATTTTCTGATCCTGGGCTTTGTGCAGGGCGCGTGCATGGGCTTCGCCATCCCCGTGGCGCAGGAATTCGGCGCGGGGGATATGCGCGCCATGCGGCGCTGCGTGGCCAACGCGGCATATCTTTCCGTGCTGGTGGCCATTGTGGTGACGGCGCTCACCGCGCTGTTCACCCGCGATATCCTGCGCTGGATGCAAACCCCGGAAGACATTTTTGAGGATGCCTACAGCTACATCTTCATCGTGTTTGCCGGCACGGGCGCAACCGTGCTGTATAACCTGCTGGCCTCTGTGCTGCGCGCCCTGGGCGACAGCCGCACGCCGCTGATCTATCTGATCATCGCCAGCATCATCAACATCGCGCTGGATGTGGTGCTCATCGCGGTAATTCCCCTGGGCGTGGCGGGCGCGGCCTATGCGACGGTTGCTTCGCAGCTGGTTTCCGGGCTTTTGTGCCTTTTCCACATCAAGAACAAGTTCCTCATTCTGCACATCGAAAAACAGGAGCGCCGGTTCGATAAAAGCCTGTGCCTACGCCTTCTGCACGCGGGCGTGCCCATGGGGCTGCAATTTTCCATCACGGCCATCGGTTCCATCATTCTGCAAAGCGCGGTAAACGCGCTGGGGAGCAGCGTGGTGGCCTCCATTTCCGCCGCCAACCGCGTGCAGAACATCCTCACCTGCCCGCTGGAAACCATGGGCGCCACCATGGCGACCTATTGCAGCCAGAACTATGGCGCCAACCGCATCGAGCGCGTGCGCCAGGGCATCCGGCAGGCGACCATCGTCACCGCCATTTACAGCGCGGCAGGCCTGGCCATCGCCTATTTTTGCGGCCGCACCATCGCGCAGATGTTCATCAGCGCGGAGGAAACTGCCCTGCTGGATTCCATCCGCCAGTTTTTGACCATCAATGGCATGTTCTATTTCCCGTTGGCCATCATCCTGGTGTATCGCAACTCGCTGCAGGGGCTGGGTTTCTCCAATTCCGCCATGCTGGCGGGCGTGTTCGAACTGGTAGCCCGCTCCGCCGTGGCCTGGGCCCTGGTGGGCACATTCGGGTTCATCGCCGTGTGCTTTGCCAACCCGGCGGCCTGGATTGCGGCGGATTGCCTGCTGCTGCCCATGTATGCCAAAGAGATTCGCGTGCTTTCGCGCTGGCAGGCCGCGCGCGAACGGCTGGAAGCCATGCAGACCGAATACGAGGCGAAGCTGCATGCGTGAGTGGACGGTGGGCCCGGAGGCCGGGGGCAAGCGGCTGGACCGCTATCTCGCCGCGCGCCTTGGCGGCGTTCCCGCTGGCGCGCTGCAAAAATTCCTTCGCCTGGGGAAAATAAAGCGCAACGGGCGCCGCGCAAACGCAGGCGACCGCTTGTGCGCGGGCGATGCGCTGCAACTGTATCTGGACGATGATTGCTTCGAAGCCGCGCCGCCCAGGCGGCCCGATCCCCTGCTATCCCGGTTCCGCCCGCATCTGGCCGTTCTTTACGAAGACAGCGCCCTGTTGCTCATCGACAAGAAGCCCGGCATGCTCGTACATCCGGATGCCAGCGAAAAGGTGAACACACTGGTGACGCATGTGCGCGCCTATTTGTACCAAAAAGGGGAATACGACCCGGAAAGCGGCTTTGCGCCCGCGCCCTGCAACCGGATCGACCGCTTCACTGGCGGTATCGTCATCTTTGCCAAAACGAAAGACGCGCTGCTCGCGGTGGACGCGCTCATCCGCGCGCGCAAGCTGCGCAAGTTTTATCACTGCATCGTGCGCGGCGCGCTCCGGCCGCCCGAAGGCGTGCTGAAAAATTTCCTCCTCAAGGGCGAAAAGCGCGTGCGCGTGCTCGACCG
Source organism: Candidatus Alectryocaccomicrobium excrementavium (assembly GCA_018716755.1). Classification (GTDB taxonomy): domain Bacteria; phylum Bacillota; class Clostridia; order Christensenellales; family Aristaeellaceae; genus Alectryocaccomicrobium; species Alectryocaccomicrobium excrementavium. The sequence continues at coordinate 552 of DVJN01000021.1, read as the reverse complement.
GCCCGAAAAGGGCGCGCAGGCGGCTGAAACCCGCTACCGCACGCTGGATGCGCGCGGCGGCATGTCGCTCGTCGAGTGCGAACTGATCACGGGGCGCACGCACCAGATCCGCGCGCAAATGGCGCACGCGGGCCATCCCCTGCTGGGGGATGGGCAATATGGCGACGCGGCCTGGAACCGCGCCATGGGCCGCGGCAGCCAGGCGTTGTATGCCATCCGCCTGGAATTTCCCCGGGAATTGACGGGCGTGCTCGCGCCGCTTTCCGGGCGTTCCTTCGCGCTGCAATCGCCACTGGAAGGCGTGCTGGAAGGCGGGAAATAAACGGTTGCTGGCCACCAAAGCCCACGACAGGTTTATCAACGAACAAATGGGGCCAGGCATTTCGCCTGGCCCTCTGATCGTTGACAAACCTTCGGTTTGTCAACGAGGATTACCCGGTCGCTTGCAAATCAAAGATTTGCGGCCAGCGACCGGGACGGGAATGCATTTTTACCGCAAATGCAAGCATTTGCTCTGCAAAAAATACCAGAAATGACGTACACGCCGTCATT
>DVJN01000144.1 GCA_018716755.1 Candidatus Alectryocaccomicrobium excrementavium | reverse complement strand
ACGCCTGCGCCCCGTCCGCGCCTTCGGCTTCCGCGTCCCCTTCGGCCGCGGGCGCTTCTTCGGCTTCGGCCTCGCTTTCGGCCGCGGGCGCTTCTTCGGCTTCGGCCTCGCTTTCGGCCACGGGCGCTTCTTCGGCTTCGGCTCCCTCTCCGGCCGCGTTCGCGTCCAGCAGCGCGAGCGTTTCCTCGATGATGGCCGCCCAATCGTCATAGCTGCGCGAGCCGACGTATGCGTATCCCACGAGCGCGCCCGTGCTATCCACAAAAATCGTGGTCGGCACGCCCGTAACCTGCCAGAGCAGGATTTCGATCAGATCCTGCGAGGGCAAAAGATGCGGATAGTTCGCGCCCGTGGCCTCGATGATATCGCGCGCCAGATCCACCTGGCTTTGCGAAATGCTGCCGTCGGAATTGAGCGCGTCGCTCACCAGGCCCACGATCTGCACGCCTTCCGCCGCCATGTCCGCGTGCAGCTGGCCCAGATCGGGCATTTCCTCCAGGCAGGGGGAGCAATAGGTCGCCCACACATTGATCATCGTGAGCCGGTGGTTTGCAAACAGGGTTTGATCCACGGCGTTGCCATCGATATCCGTGGCGGTGAACAGGCCCAGGAACGGCGCGTTTTCCCGCGCGGTGGAAATGGTTTCGTAAGGCCAGTCTGCAAAGCTGCCCAGGTCGTATACTGCGCTATAGCCCATCTCGCAAAGCGCCTGCGCCGCCTGGGCGCTCTCCTCGCCGCTGCCGCCATAGACAAACAGCTGCTGCTGTGCGCTGGTAAGCGCCGCGGGCGCGGCCTCCGCCAGCTGGCCGAGGGGCACGTTTACGGATGTGGGAATGTGCGCCTCGTCGTATTCTGCCTGCGCGCGCACGTCGACAAACAGGCAGTCCTCCCCGGCGTTGTAGCGCTCCACGGCCTCCTGCGCCGTGATGGCCGCGGGAACGGCAGCTTGCGCCGCCTGCGCCAGGGCGGGAAGGTTTATGCACAGGCAGAGCGCGAGCAGGGCCGCGAGAAATGCGGTTTTCTTTTTCATGGTCTTGATCCTCCCAGTTGGATTCGAAAAGCAAAATCTCTTCAAGGGAATCATACCAAATGCCGCGCCGCCTGTCAATGGTTTTTTGTGATGAAGTCACCAAGCGCGGCCGCCGGGCAGGCGAAAAAACAAGGGGCTCCTTTATGGCGCTTGGCCGCGCGCCATAAAGGAGCCAAGGAAAAACGGCGCGGCTATATTTATCCTTTTACAGAGCCCAGCATAACGCCTTTGACAAAAAATTTCTGCACAAATGGGTACAGAATCATCATGGGCGCGGAAGCGATAACGATCATGGAATACTTCACCAGCTCCGCGCGTTGTTCCGCAGCCGCCTGGGCATCCACATCGCTATAAAGCATATTGGATGTGTTGACAATCATGACTTCCCGCAGGATATTCTGCAGCGGCAGCAGCGCCCTATCCTGCAAATAAATCATGGAATCAAAATATGCGTTCCAGCGCGCCACGGCGTAGTATAGCGCGACTACGGCCATCACTGCGCCAGAAAGCGGCAACACGATCTGCGCAAGATAGCGCCATTCGCCGCAGCCGTCGATTTGGGCGGATTCGCGCAGCTCTTTGGGGATTTGCGTGCTAAAATAGGTGCGCATCACAATCATGTTGTAAGCGCTCAAGGCGCCGGGCAGCACGATGGCCCACATGCTGTTGAGAATCCCCATGTTTTTGATCCAGATGTAGGTGGGGATCAGGCCGCCGCTGAAATACATGGTAAACACGCAAAGCCCCATGGCGTAGCGGCCAAACCGAAAATCCGCGCGCGATAGAGGATAAGCGCACAATATGGTGACAACCATAGCAATGGCCGTTCCCAATGCCGTGTAGACGATCGAGTTCCAATATCCGCTCCACACATAGGAATACTCGAAGACGGCCTTATATCCCTCATAGGAAACCTGCCTGGGAATCAGGGACAGGCCCGTTAAAACGCTGCCGCCGCTGAAAGAAGACGCCAGCACGAACAGGAGCGGATATAGCACAACGATAAATAGCACCGACAGCAGAAGGATATCCACCGCAAGAAAGGCAATATCGCCTTTTGAATACCAAGTTGCGTTTTTGGAGCGTCTTTTCATACATTGCACCTCACCAAAGGGAACTGCCGCTCACGCGCCGCGCCACGCCGTTCACGAGACATAACAGGATGAGATTGATCACCGAGGTAAACAGGCCGATGGCGGACGCATATGAATATTGGGGCGTTGCCGAATTCAGGCCAATGTTATACGAATATGTACTGATCACCTCTGATACGGACATGTTCAACGAATTCTGCAAAAGCAGCGCCTTTTCAAAGCCCACATTCAGCAGGGAACCGCAGCGCATAATCAGCAGGACGCAAAATGTCGGCATCACGCCGGGCACGTCAATGTGCCACGCGCGCCTTAGAATGCCCGCGCCATCCACGATCGCCGCTTCATGCAGCTCGGGGGAAATGCCCGATAGAGCGGCAATGTAAATGATGGAGCTGTAGCCCAGATCTTGCCACACGCCAGACCACACGTAAATGCTGTAATAGGCGTCCTTTTGTGCCATATAATTGGCGGGCGGTATGCCAAACAGCGCTAAAAAGCTGTTGATCATCCCGGTCCGGGCGTTGGTAAACTGGATAACCATGCTGCACAGCACCACCATGGAAATGAAGTGCGGCGCATAGCTTACGGTCTGCACGAGTTTTGCAAAGCGCCGGAACGGCACATAAGCCAATAGCAGCGCCAGCGCCAGGGAGAGGGGAAAGGTCAAAAGCGAATAGAGGTTCACAATCAATGTGTTGCGCACAATGGGCCCAAAATTGTAATAATCAAAAAATTTGCTGAAGTGTTTCAGGCCCACCCACGCGCTGTCTGCAATGCTGCGGGTAATCCGGTAATTGCGAAAGGCAATTTGCACCCCGTACATGGGAACATAATGAAACAGGATCAAGACCGACATGGGCAGAATCAGCATAAGGTACAGGGCGCCGTATCTGCGAAAGTGCCTGCCAATGTTCCTGCGCTCGCCATATAGCATAAGGCCACTCCTTCCTGCGGGAAATACATACCGGGAGGCCATTGCAGCCTCCCGGCGCCGCTTCATACGTTCAGCCAAAATAGTATTCTTCGGCCACCTCTATGTATCGTTCGTAGCCCATGGCTTCCAGCGTGTTGATATATGCCTGCCAATCCGCATCGCTGTCGATGTCCCGCACGCCCAGCACGAATTCGTTGATGGAGGTGGTGATATAATCGTTGATCAGCGTGTCCAGTTCGCTGAATTCCGTGGCCAGGTCGAGATCCGTGCACCACACGATGCTGGGAATGTTGACGAATTTTGCATATTGCAAATACATTTTGCCGTATTTCACGCGCAAGGTCAATTCATCGTTGCTATCCACCTGTTGCAGCACGGTGTCTTCCGTCGTCCAGCGAACGCCGACAAAGTCCGGGTTCCAAATGGCGTTGCGCACGGTGGGATCCAGCAGGGACACTACGGCCCTGTCATCCCCGCCCAGGGAGGGAACGTCCTGCCATTCCCAACCGGTGCCCTCTTCGCCGCCCCAGTGCAGGTAACGGATGATTTCATCGCTATAGAAGGTGTCCATCCAGCGCATTGCTACCTCTGGCTGTTCGCAGGCAGTGGTGATGAAGCCGGACATACCGATTCGGTTTACGTTTACGCTGGGCGTAATAGTCGTTCCATCCGCGCGCTGAAGAGGTTCCAGGCACACGTAATCGGTGTAATCAACCGCGTTTTCAACGCCCGATTGCAGGGTCAGCAGGCGGAAAGGATAGGGCGCGCCGGCCATGGCAACGATTACCTTATCCTTTGTGGTGGTGGTAAGCGTGCGGAACGTTACCAGATCCTGCACAAAGGTTTCCTCTGCGATTAGCCCCTCTTCGTACAGGCGGTTGGCATAGCGCAGGCCCTCCCGCATCGCGTCGGTCATCACTTCGGTGGTGTATTCGCCATCGTCGTTGACGTAGAAATGCCCGTTATACGAGGGCACAAAGGCGAACGCGTTGAGCAGGTAATAAACGGGATTGCCACCGTCATACCCATAATTGTATTGCCCGGTGAGCACGATTTCATCCGTAGTATCGCCATTGCCGTTCATATCATTGTCTCGGAAGAACAGCATCATCTGCTCCAACTCTTCGGGGGTGCGGGGTTGC
>DVJN01000143.1 GCA_018716755.1 Candidatus Alectryocaccomicrobium excrementavium | reverse complement strand
CAAGTGATATAATGGCACTATCACAGTAAAGAGGGTGTCATCATGGAGAAATCACAGCATCGGCATGATATCAGCGACAAAGCGTGGGCGATTTTAGAGCCAATGCTGCCGGGACAGCGAGGGCAATGGGGCGGCATCGCGGAGGACAACCGCAGATTTATCAACGGAGTGTTCTGGATTCTTCGCACCGGAGCGCCATGGCGTGATCTGCCGCCAGACTACGGAAAATGGGGATCCGTTCATCAGCGGTTTCGCCGATGGCGGGATAAAGGCATATGGGAGAAAATTCTCGAAGCATTGATAGACGATCCGGATTATGAATGGCTTATGATCGATGCGAGTCATTGCAAGGTTCATCCTCACGCCGCCGGAGCAAAGGGCGGCAATCAGGATATGAGCCGTACAAAAGGGGGCTCAACACCAAGATTCACCTTGCCGTGGATTCGTCTGGTATGCCGGTCAGAGCGATTATCACAGAAGGCACCCGAGCTGATTGCAAGGAGGCTATACACCTTATCGAGGGAATAGACGCCCAAAATCTTCTGGCAGATCGTGGCTATGACACATCGGAAATCGTTGCTTTCGCGCTTTCGGCCGGAATAAACGTTGTCATTCCGCCCAAGAAGAATCGAAAAGTACAGCGCGAATACGACCGCTATCTCTACAAAATCAGGCATCTTGTAGAGAACGCCTTTCTGTGGTTAAAACGCTGGAGAGGCATCGCTACGCGCTATGCGAAAAACACGTCATCGTTCCTTTCTGCTGTTCATATCAGGTGTATCGCTATTTGGCTGGCTGTTTTGGCTTAATCTCATGTAGACACTATCTAGGGCAAGGCGCAAAAATTTACAATTTGTTCATTTGACAATTGGCGTTTCATTGCTTATAATAGTCAAAGAAAGTCAAAGGAGGCGATCCTTTATGAATGCACAGAAATTCACACAAAAATCCCTGGAGGCGCTGCAGGCGGCGCAGTCCATCGCTATACAGTATCAAAACCAGCAGATTGAGCAGCCGCATCTTGCCTATGCCCTGGCAGACCAGGAGGGCGGGCTGATTCCCGAGCTTTTGCAGAAGCTGAATGTGGAGTCCAGCCGCTTTATCCAGGCGTGCGAGCAGTCCATCGGCCGCATTCCGCGCGTGTCCGGCTCGGGCCGCGAGCAGGGCAAAGTATACATTTCCCAGGATGTGGACGCCGCGCTGAATGCGGCGCAGGCGCAGGCCGATCACATGAAGGATGAATACGTGTCCGTTGAGCACGTGTTCCTGGGCTTGATCGAACGCGCAAATCCGGCCATGAAGGGCGTTTTCGAACAATTCGGCATTCGCAAGGACGCGTTTCTCACGGCGCTGCAATCCGTGCGCGGCGGCCAGCGCGTAACCAGCGAAACGCCGGAGGAAACCTATGACGCGCTGAAGAAATACGGCCAGGATCTCACCGACCTTGCGCGCAAGCAAAAGCTAGACCCGGTCATCGGCCGCGATACGGAAATCCGCAATGTGATCCGCATCCTTTCGCGCAAGAGCAAGAACAATCCGGTGTGCATCGGCGAACCGGGCGTGGGCAAAACGGCCATCGCCGAAGGGCTGGCGCAACGCATTGTGCGCGGTGACGTGCCCGAAAGCCTGAAAGACCGCCAGCTCATCGCGCTGGATATGGGCGCGTTGATCGCGGGCGCGAAGTTCCGCGGCGAGTTCGAAGAGCGGCTGAAAGCCGTTCTGAACGAAGTGAAGAAGAGCGAAGGCCGCATCATCCTGTTCATCGATGAGCTGCACAACATCGTGGGCGCGGGCCGCACGGAGGGCAGCATGGACGCGGGCAACCTGCTCAAGCCCATGCTGGCGCGCGGCGAGCTGCACTGCATCGGCGCGACTACGCTGGACGAATACCGCAAATACATCGAAAAGGATCCTGCTCTGGAGCGCAGGTTCCAGCCGGTGATGGTCGACGAGCCCAGCGTGGAGGACACGATTTCCATCCTGCGCGGCCTGAAGGAGCGCTATGAGGTGTTCCACGGCGTGAAGATCCAGGACGAGGCCCTCATCGCGGCGGCCACGCTTTCCAACCGCTATATTTCCGACCGCTTCCTGCCCGACAAGGCCATCGACCTGGTGGACGAAGCCTGCGCCATGATCCGCACGGAAATCGATTCCATGCCCGCCGAGATGGATGAGCTCTCCCGCCAGATCATGCAGCACGAAATCGAGGAGGCGGCGCTCAAAAAGGAGACTAGCGCCATTTCCCACGAACACCTGGAGGAAATCCAGAAAGAGCTGGCGGATATGCGCGCGCGCTTTAAGGAAATGAAGGCGCGCTGGGAAAACGAAAAGAAATCCATCGAAACCGTCACCAGCCTGCGCGAGGAGATCGATACCGTGAACGCGGAAATCGAGCTGGCGCAGCGCGAATACGACCTGAACCGCGCCGCCGAATTGAAATACGGCAAGCTGCCCGGCCTGCAAAAGCAGCTGGCGGAAGAAGAAGCCAAAATCAACCAGAAGCACAACACGCTGCTGCGCGATAAGGTCACAGAGGATGAAATCGCCCGCATTGTCAGCCGCTGGACGGGCATCCCGGTCACGCGGCTGGTGGAGGGCGAGCGCGAAAAACTGCTCAAGCTGGCCGATACGCTGCACGAGCGCGTGATTGGCCAGGACGACGCGGTGCAGAAGGTGTCTGAAGCCATCCTGCGCTCCCGCGCGGGCATTCAGGATCCGAACCGGCCCATCGGTTCGTTCCTGTTCCTGGGGCCGACCGGCGTGGGCAAAACGGAGCTGGCTAAGGCGCTGGCGCAAACGCTGTTCGACGACGAACGCAATATGGTGCGCATCGATATGACCGAGTACATGGAAAAGCACACGGTTTCCCGCCTGATCGGCGCGCCGCCAGGATACGTGGGCTACGAGGAGGGCGGCCAACTCACCGAAGCTGTGCGCCGCAAGCCCTATTCGGTGGTGCTGTTCGATGAAGTGGAAAAGGCGCATCCGGACGTGTTCAACGTGCTGCTACAAATCCTGGACGACGGCCGCGTAACCGATTCGCAGGGCCGCACCGTGGATTTCAAGAACACCATCCTCATCCTCACCTCGAACCTTGGCTCTGGCGCGATTCTCGAGGGCATCGACGAGCAGGGCAACCTGAAGCAGTCGGCCATCGACGAGGTGGAGGGCATGCTCAAGCGGCAGTTCCGCCCCGAGTTCCTCAACCGGCTGGATGAAATTGTGTTCTATAAGCCGCTCACGCGCGAGGAAATTGGCAAGATCGTCGATCTGATGCTTAAGTCGCTCAACGCGCGCCTGGCCGATAAGCAGCTCACCGTGGAGCTGACCGATGCCGCCAAGGCCTACGTGGTGCAGGAAGGCTACGATCCGATCTATGGCGCGCGACCGCTCAAGCGGTTCCTGCAGCGCAAGGTGGAAACCCTGATCGCCAAGATGATCATCGAAGAGGATGTGCCTCCGCGCTCCCGCCTGATCGTGGACGAAAAGGACGGCGAGCTCTCCGTCACCGCCGCCCAGCCGCCCGCAAAAACGGAAAACGAATGATCCCCGATACGCCTCTACTGGAAGGTTGCACTTCCGTGGAGGCGCTTTTTTGTTTTCCCGCTTGACTTTTGCGGCGAGAAGCCTTATAATATTTTTAGAATGATTCTATTTATTGACCGGTGACGCGCATGACCAAGTACGAAAAAGCCATTTACCTGCTCATCCACCAATCCATCGGGCACCCCACGGCAGAGCAGGTATTTTGTGAAATGCGAAAGGAGTATCCGGCAATCTCCCTTGCCACGGTATACAACAACCTGAAGAAGCTCTGTGACGCCGGGCTGATCCGGCGGATCTCTCTGGAAGGAGCGCCCGACCGCTACGACCGCCCCGCCAAGCACGATCACATCGTGTGCGCTCGCTGCAAAATGCTGACGGATGTCTGCTTTGAAGACCTGACGGATTCGCTGCGGCGGCGGTTGGGCGGCGAGTTCCTGTTCTATGATCTAAAGGTCTATGTTCTCTGTCCGGCGTGCAGGCAGGAAACGTCCGCACCGGAAAAGCCATCAGAATCTTAGTCTGGAAAGCTGCCCCAGAGCCAGAACGCTCACGCGCTCCTGCAGCGCCTGATCGATAGCCCGCCTTCCCCGGATTTCCCGCTGGAGGCGGCAAAACAACGGTTGCAAAACATCCCTGCAACGAAGAAAGTGAGGAAACATCCATGAGCAAGTACGCAGGAACCCAGACGGAAAAGAATTTGGAAGCCGCTTTCGCCGGCGAATCCCAGGCCCGCAACAAGTACACCTACTTTGCCTCCGTCGCCAAAAAGGAAGGCTACGAGCAAATCGCCGCCCTGTTTCTGAAAACCGCGGATAACGAAAAAGAGCATGCCAAAATGTGGTTCAAAGAGATGAACGGCATTGGCAATACGGCCGAAAACCTGCTCCACGCGGCGGAAGGCGAGAATTACGAGTGGACGGACATGTACGAGGGCTTTGCCAAAACCGCCGAAGAAGAGGGCTTCCCGGAACTGGCGGCCAAATTCCGCCTGGTCGCCGCCATTGAAAAGCACCATGAGGAACGCTATCGCGCGCTGCTGCGCAATGTGGAAACCGCCCAGGTCTTCGCCAAGAGCGAAGTGAAGGTGTGGGAATGCCGCAATTGCGGCCACATCGTCGTGGGCACCTCCGCGCCGGAAATCTGCCCCACCTGCGCCCACCCGCAGAGCTATTTCGAAATCCATTGCGAGAATTACTGATGCGGCATCTTTTCTCCGCACGGCAATGCGCATGATGGGTGGCAGCTCGGCACGCGAGCACGCCATTCCATCGTAGAAGTTGATCATTCGCCCGGCTTCGTGTTCGCGAAGCCGGGCGAAAACGCGCGCATAGCATTTCTGCCCATGGCACTTTGCCCCGCCAGCTAAAAATCGATACATTGCCGCAGCACGGAAAGAGGATTTCGCTCCTGCACGGTGAATAAATATAAGCGTGCTGAAATACGGAAGACAAGGAGGGAAGCACTATCGCTATGTGGAAGGAATTCAAGGCCTTTGCTTTCAAGGGCAATGTCATCGATATGGCCGTCGGCGTGATGATCGGCGGTGCGTTTTCCAAAATCGTTACCAGTCTGGTCAACGACATTTTTATGCCCCTGCTTTCGTTGCTGACTGGCAAAATCGATTTTTCCACATTCTATATTCCTCTGGATGGCAAGGAATACGCCAGCTATCAGGCCGCGGTGGACGCCAACGCGCCCATGTTCCAATACGGATCGTTCCTGCAATCTGTGCTGGATTTCCTGCTGATTTCCATTTGCATCTTCGCGTTTGTGAAGCTGGTGAACCGGCTGCACCGGCGGCCGGAAGCCCCTCCGCCCGCGCCCGCGCGCAAGTGCCCCTATTGCTATGGGGAAATCGACGAGCACGCCACGCGTTGTCCGCACTGCACTTCTGAACTGCCGCCTGCGGAACTGATGGAAAAAGCCTAGCCATTACAAAAAACAGAAAGGAAAGGATCTACCCATGTCTCTCAACCACCCCAATTTTGACACCCTGCAAGCCCACGCGGGCCAGAGCGTGGACGCCACCGGCGCGCGCGTTACGCCGATTTACCAGACCACTTCCTTTGTGTTCGACGGCGTGGAGCAGGCGCGCGAAATCTTCAACCACGAGCGCCCCGGCCACATCTACACGCGCATTTCCAACCCCACCACGGACGTGCTGGAACAGCGCCTGGCCGCGCTGGAAGGCGGCAGCGCCTGCGTGTGCTTCGCCTCGGGCATGGCGGCGGAGGCTGCCGTGGCCTTCACCCTGTGCAAAACGGGGGATGAAATCGTGTGCGCCACCGCCCTGTACGGCGGCACGCACACGCTCTTTGCCGACCGGCTGCCCGAGCGCTTCGGCATTGCCACGCGCCTGGTAGATATCGACGATTTTGCGGCCGTGGAGCGCGCCATCAACGAAAAAACCCGCATGCTCTATTTCGAATCCATCGGCAACCCCAACATGGTGATTCCGGATATCGAGCGCCTGTGCCAGATCGCGCACGCGCACGGCGTGCCCGTGGTGTGCGACAACACCTTTGGCACGCCCTATCTGATGCAGCTCGGCCAGTGGGGCGTGGACATCGTGGTGCATTCGGCCACCAAATACATCGGCGGGCACGGCAATTCCATCGGCGGCGCGGCCATCGATATGGGTTCGTTCCCCTGGAAGGGCAACCCGCGTTTCGTGGATTTCAACGAGCCGGATCCCACCAACCACGATCTGGTGTACGCCGGTATGGGCGATATTGCCTTCGCCACCAAGCTGCGCGCCCAGCAGCTGCGCGATACCGGCGCTTGCCTCAGCCCGTTCAACGCGTTTTTGCTGCTCACGGGCGTGGAAACGCTCTCGCTGCGCGTGGAGCGCCATTGCCAGAACGCGCTGGCCATCGCGCAATTCCTCGCCGCCAGCCCCAAGGTGGCCTGGGTGAATTATCCCGCCCTGCCCGGCGACAAATACCACGCGCGCCAGCAAAAATACGCGCCCAGGGGCGCGGGCGGCATCTTCTCCTTCGGCCTGGCGGGCGGCTATCCGGCGGGCGTGAAGTTCATCGAAAAGCTGAAGATCTTCTCCCACCTGGCCAACGTAGCCGACGCGAAATCGCTGGTAATCCACCCGGCCAGCACCACGCACGGCCAGCTGGATGAAAAGGGCCTCAAGGAAGCCGGTGTGCAGCCGGAGATGATCCGCATGAGCGTGGGCCTGGAGGACGTCAACGACCTGCTGGAGGACGTTGCGCAGGCGCTGGAGTAAACCGCTAGAGTATACCGCCCGTGGCGCTCATGGGCAAAAGAAAAGAGCAGCTGTTTTCTCGCCTGAAAATAGCTGCTCTCGGTTGATGCATTCGGTTGTCGGGCGGAGGATGATCTGCCCGGTAAACTGGAAGCTATCAATCTATACAAACTTTGATGGATGTACACTTTCCACTGTTTGTATTGCTTTCAGATACGCTGCAAGCCGCAATGCCGATGCGCACATCCATAAGTGCTTCCAACACGATCTTGTCACCTGCCTTGGAAACGGGCGGATGAATGGTAATCTTTCCATTTGTATCAACGGTTGTGTACATGAACAAATTTACGGGATTGATGATTGGGCGATGCTCTCCAAGAGCGCTGTTGATATTGTCAAAGCAGTTCGGGTGTCCATCGCCGTTCTGG
>DVJN01000142.1 GCA_018716755.1 Candidatus Alectryocaccomicrobium excrementavium | reverse complement strand
TTGCCATAATAGCGGTGCAGAGAGAGGTAATCGATGTTCTCGTAGCATTCATTCAGCACCGTCCACTCCCAGTCGCCAAAGGTGGGCATTTCAAAGTTGCAGGAGCCGCAAGCCACCAATTCGATGGAAGGATCCACCCATTTCATCATTTTGGCGGATTCATTGGCGATTCGCGCATATTCATAGGGCGTTTTGCTGCCAATTTGCCAGGGACTGTCCATTTCGTTGCCCAGGCACCACAATTTGATGTTCAGAGGATCCTTTTTGCCGTTGGCGATGCGCATATCGGAAAATTTGCTGCCCGAGGGATGGTTGGCGTATTCCACCACATCCCGTGCCTGCTCCGGGCCGCGTGTGCCGAGGTTTATGCAATACATGGGCGCCGTATTCGCTTTTTCGCACCAGTCGCAAAATTCGTGCAGGCCCACCGAATTGGGTTCGGTGGCAAACCAGGCCAGGTCCAGCCGCTTGGGACGATCGCTGCCCACGGAATCTTCCCATTGAAAGCCGGAGACAAAATTCCCACCCGGATAGCGCACGATGGAAACGCCCAGATCGCGCACCAGGCGGATTACATCCGTGCGCAATCCCTGTTCGTCTGCGGCGGGATGGCCGGGCTCATAAATACCCTCGTAAATGGCGCGGCCCATGTGTTCGAGGAAGGCGCCATAGATCCGCGGGTCGATGGGGCCAATTTGAAATGCCTTATCCAGCGTTATGTGTGCGTGCTCCATAAATGCTGTTCCTCCATTTTGCTAATTTTGTAACTATTATATCCGCGGTGCCAAGAACTGTCAATGGGGAAAATTTGCGGGATTCTATAGTGCTTAAATCATGAAATTTCGCAAATAGATTCAGTGAAACTGCGAATCTTGGAGATGCCGGAAATGGAGAAGTACGTATGGAGCGCAACTCCAGTTTCCCAAATGCGCACACAGTTTTGATTGAATGCTCGAACTCAGGCTGCTGCTAAATTGCATTTTATAAAGCTAAAAAGCACAGCATGAAAGATTAACTCTACGATGCTGTGCTTGTTTGGCGGAGAAGGTGGGATTCGAACCCACGTGCCCTTTCAGACAACCGCATTTCGAGTGCGGCTCGTTACGACCACTTCGATACTTCTCCTCACGCCATATGCGAGGCGGGAAAACCCCAGCTCACTTTGCTATTATACAGGAAAACGTGGCGCGTGTCAATCCTTTTGCCCGGTAAAAAACGGGTGAAAGGATTTCAATTGGCTGGAAGGGAGGGTGTTCCTCAAAAGCCGTCCGCAGGCTTGCCAGTCCCCTGGATGGCGCGCAGAGCGCCGTCGCTGAGGCAAGCGATGAAGCGGGCGATGATTGCCGGTTCCGTGCGCATATCCTCGCCAATCCAGGCGCGGATCACGCCCACGCTGCCGTTGGCCATGAAGCTATAGAGCAAATCCAGCGTTTCGCGCGGGAGATCCCGGGCCGTCCGCTGCCATTCCTGCAGGCAGGGTTCGCGCGCGGTTTCCATCACGCGGCCCAGAAATTCCTTGTCGCCATGCTCGCTGAACAAAACCTTGCACAAGTCCCCATTTTGCTGGAGCGTGGTGAAGATATCCGTGAGCAGAGCGGCCAGCGAACCCGTGGCAAGCTTGGAATCCAGAGAGGATAGCACCTCTTCCAGCAATTCTCTTTCAATTTGTTCCAGCAAATCCACGGGACTGGCATAATGCGCGTAAAACGTGCCGCGGTTCACATCAGCCCGTTCGCACAGCTCTTTCACCGTGATGCGGCTTATGTCCTTTTTTCGCATCAATTCCAGCAGACTGCTGCGCAGCGCGAGCAGCGTGTATTTCACCCTTCGATCCGGCACGCGAGCCCCTCTCCTTTCGGCCAGCAAAATTCACATTTTGGACATACGATAATCGACAGATTCCCCTAGCCGTGTACGCTTTTCAACACGTGCGCGCAATCTGCCGGTTGTGTTTGCCTGCGTTCTTTATTATAATAGAAGAGGCTAAGAAAATCAACATCGTGTGCGATATTTCGGGAAGGATTTCCCGCGAAATAGCGCGGCGTCCGCATCATTCTCTTGCCAGAAAGAAGGGGAAACCATGAAGGATTTGTATCTGGTGACGGGAGCCGCTGGCCATTTGGGGCTAACCGTGGTGGAAGAATTGCAAAGGCAGCATAAGGCAGTGCGCGCTCTGGTGCTGCCGGGGGATAAGGCGGCCAGCAAGCTGCCGGAAGGCGTGGAGATTTGCGAGGGCGATGTACTCAGGCCCGCCTCGCTCGACGCGTTCTTTGCCCATAAGGACGGCGAAGATTTGATTGTGATCCACTGCGCGGGCGTGGTGTCCATTGCTTCGCGCTTCATTCAAAAGGTATACGACGTGAATTTTAAGGGCACGCAGAACATCGTGGAAATGTGCGAAACCTATGGCGCGAAAAAGCTGGTATACGTCAGTTCTGTGCATGCGATCCCTGAATTGCCCGCCGGGCAGATGATGACGGAGATCGATGATTTCCGTCCCGCGGATGTGGTGGGGCAATATGCGCAAACCAAATCCGCCGCTTCGGCCTGCGTGCTCGCGGCGGCCAGGCGGGGGCTGAACGCTTCCATTGTGCATCCATCGGGCATCTGCGGCCCCAACGATTGGGGACGCGGCCACCTCACCCAGTTGGCCATCGACTATTGCAAGGGCCGTTTGCCGGCAGGCATCGAGGGCGGATACGATTTTGTGGATGTGCGCGATGTGGCTCGCGCCATCGTCGCCTGCTGCGAAAAGGGGCAGCGCGGCGAGTGTTACATCCTTTCCAACCGCTATGTAACCGTACGTGAAATGCTGGAACTGTTCCACGAGGTCACGGGCCTGCGCCGCGTGCGCCTGTATGTGCCCATCTGGCTGGCCAAGGCGTTTGCGCCGCTGTGCGAGCTGTACTACCGGCTCGCACGCCGCACGCCGCTGTATACCTCCTATTCGCTGACTACGCTCACGGGCAACGCGAATTTCTCCCATGCCAAGGCCGATCGCGCGCTGGGCTACACCGTGCGTCCGTTCCGTGAAACCGTGGCGGATACCATTGCCTGGCTGAAAAAGGCCAAGCGCATTTAGCGCAGGATAAGCCGGAACAGAGGGATTTGAAGGCCGCAAACAGAGGCTGCCTTTTGCAAAGAGCAACCTCTGTTTGCGGCCGCATTCATGCAAAAATATTGCGCAAGCGTTCCTTTTTCCCTTGACAGGCGCGCCAAATACGCGCATAATGGAAGCATATCTTTTCACCAGAAAGCGAGGCCAACCGTTTGAAGCTGCTCACGCTGGGCATTCTTTCGCATGTGGATGCCGGAAAAACCACGCTGTCGGAAGCGCTGCTATATGAAAGCGGCGCCATTCGCACGCTGGGGCGCGTGGACCGGCGCGACGCTTTTCTCGATACGCACGCGCTCGAGCGCCAGCGCGGGATCACAATCTTTGCCAAGCAGGCGCGCTTTGCCTGGCGGGATTGGCAGATCACGTTGCTCGACACGCCCGGGCACGTAGATTTCAGCGCGGAAACGGAGCGCACACTGCCGGTGCTGGACTGCGCCATTTTGTTGGTGAGCGGCGCGGATGGCGTGCAGGGGCACACCGAAACGCTGTGGAAGCTGCTCGCCAAAGCGGGCGTGCCCACCTTTGTGTTTGTGAACAAGATGGACCAGCCCGGCGCGGATTGCGAGCGTCTGCTCGGTGATCTGCGCGTACGCCTGGCGGACGCCTGCGTGGATTTCGGCGCGGCGGACGAAGCCCGTTGCGAAGCGCTGGCGACGTGTGACGAGGCGCTGCTGGAATCTTATCTGGAAACGGGCGCGCTGGAAACCGCCGCCATTGCGCGTGCCATTGCGGGCAGGAAGGTTTTTCCGGTGTTTTTTGGCTCCGCGCTGCGGTTAACAGGCGTGCAGGAATTGCTGGACGGGATAACGCAATATCTGCCGGTGCGGGAATATGGCGCGGATTTCGGCGCGAAGGTTTTCAAAATCACGCGCGATGCGCAGGGCAACCGCCTTACGCACATGAAGATCACCGGCGGGCTTTTGCGCGTGCGCGCGCCCATTTTATATTGCGGCCTGGAAGAAAAAGTGGCGCAGATCCGCCTGTATTCCGGCGACAAATGCGAAACCGTGGCCGAAGCGCAGGCGGGCGTCATCTGCGCGGTTACCGGGCTGACCCAGACCCGGCCTGGGCAGGGGCTGGGTTGCGAAGCCGACGCGGACAAGGCTACGCTCGAACCCGTGCTCAGCTATCGGCTGCGCCTGCCGGAAGGCACAAGCCTGCCCGAGGCGCTCGGCAAGCTGCGGCAATTGGAGGAAGAGGAGCCGATGCTGCGCGTCGCCTGGGAAGAGGCAGCGGCGGAAATTCATGTGCAGCTGATGGGCGAAGTGCAAATCGAAGTGATAAAGTGCCTGTTGCGCGAGCGGTTCGGCCTGGAGGCCAGCTTTGAGGAGGGAACCATCCTTTACCGGGAGACCATAGCTGCGCCGGTCGAAGGCGCGGGGCACTATGAACCTCTGCGCCACTATGCTGAGGTGCATCTGCGGCTGGATCCCGGGCCGCGCGGCAGTGGGCTGGCGTTCGCCTCCGAATGCCATGTGGACGATCTGGAACGCAGCTGGCAGAGGTTGATCTTCACCCATCTGGCGGAAAAACGGCACAGAGGCGTGCTGACCGGCTCGGAGATCACGGATATGAAGATAACGCTCACTGCCGGGCGGGCGCACCTCAAGCACACGGAAGGCGGCGATTTCCGCGAAGCCACGTATCGCGCTGTGCGCCAGGGTTTGATGAAGGCCGAAAGCGTGCTGCTGGAGCCCATGTACGCCTTTGAACTGGAAGTGCCGCGCGAATGCCTGGGCCGCGCCATGGCGGATATCGAAAAGATGGCGGGCCAATATGCGCCGCCCCAGATTCTGGGCGAAAGCGCCCGGCTGGAAGGACGCGCGCCCGTCGCCACCATGCGCGGCTATCCGCGGGAACTGGTGGCCTATTCGCATGGGCGCGGCCGCCTCTCCTGCGTGCCCGATGGCTACGAGCCGTGCCACAACGCGCGGGAAGTGATCGAGCGCATAGGCTATTCGCCGGAGGCGGATACGGCCAATCCTGCCGGTTCGGTATTTTGCGCGCATGGGGCGGGTTTTTTCGTGCCATGGGATCAGGCAGACGCCTATATGCACCTGGCCGGTGGGTAAATCTTGGGAGTCACGCTTCGCGCTGCGAGCGGGTTTTTCGGAGAAATTCCCGGATTGCCATTGGATTTTTGCCGGATGTATGGTATAATGCCATTGTCACGGGCGCCGCGCCGTTTTTCTACCGGCATGGGCGCGCGTGGAACGCATTTTTTTGCACGATTGGCAAAACCAAATTTATGCCAGTTTTGGGAGGGAAAATCTATGAAAATGGTGAAAGACAAACAAATTCTGGTCGGCGCGGATTTCGCGGGATATCCCTTGAAAGAGGCTGTTTGCGCACATTTGCGCAAAAAGGGCTGGGAAATCACCGATGTGGGCGTTACCGACCCGAATACGGAAGACACGGAGATGATGTTCCACCGCGTCGGGCTGCGCGTGGGCAGCATGATCGCTGAGGGCGAATTTGAGCGCGCGCTGGTCTTCTGCGGCACGGGCATGGGCATCCACATCGCGGCCAGCAAGTGCCCGCATGTGCATGCGGGCGTGGTCGAATCCGTGCCGGCGGCGCTGCGCGCTATCACGGGCAACGGCGTGAACGTGCTGGCCATGGGCGCGTTTTATGTCGCGCCGCAGATGGGCTGCGACATCGCGGATGCGTATCTGAACGCGGAACTGGGCACCGGCTATGAATGGTGGAAGAATTTCTACGAGTTCCACAAGCTCGCTATTGACGAGCTGGAAGCGTTCAACTACGAGGAGTACAAAAAGAATGGTTTCAAGGTGAAGCACCTGGGCGATTATCCGCTTTCGCTTGAAACCAAAGACGACCTGCATTTCCAGCTGCGCGGCGACTAAGGCTGCGCGGCCGCCCCGCTCTCCCATCCCGGGAGGCGGGGCCTGCCTATATGGGGGAGGTATAGCATGAACATTCCCAAGACCATGCGCGCGCTGGTCGCGCGGGGCCAGGGCGATTACGGCCTGGAAACCGTACCCGTGCCCGCAATTGGCCCGGACGAAATTTTGCTGCGCGTGGAAGTGTGCGGCATCTGCGCGGGCGACCTCAAGGCCACGCAACCGGTGGCGCGTTTCTGGGGCGGCGACGGCATGCCCGGTTATTGCGAGCCGCCTTTTATCCCAGGACATGAGTTTGTGGGCGTCGTTGCCGCAAAGGGCGAGCGCGCCGCGAAGGAATTTGCGGTGGGCGACCGCGTTTGCGTGGAGCAGATCGTCCCCTGCGGCGAATGCCGCTATTGCCGCGACGGGCGCTATTGGCTGTGCGGGCCGCACGATGTATTTGGCTTTAAACAGTCCCTCAACGGCGGCATGGCGGAGTATGTGCGCCTGCCCAGGAATGCCCGCCTTTACCGCGTGCCCGATTCCTTCACGTTGGAACAGGCCGCGCTGATTGAGCCGTATGCCTGCTCGCTGCACGCGGTGCGCCGCGCGAACATCCAGGTGGACGACACCGTAGTTCTGGCCGGCGCTGGCACGCTGGGCCTGGGCATGGTGGGCGCCATCAAGTTGCGCAATCCGCGGCGTCTGATCGTGCTGGATCTGTCGGAAGAGCGGTTACGCCTGGCCCGGCGCTTTGGTGCGGACGTGACTGTGCGCCCCGGCCAGGATGACGCCATAAAGCGCGTACTGGAACTGACGGACGGCTATGGCTGCGATGTTTACATCGAAGCTACGGGACATCCTTCCGCTGTGCCGCAGGGACTGGAAATGATCTGCAAGGGCGGCACATTTGTGGAGTTTTCCGTGTTCAGCGGCCCCGCCACGGCGGACTGGAGCATCATTGGCGACGCCAAGGAAATTGAGATCCGCGGCTCCCAGCTCAGCCCCTATTGCTTTCCCACCACCATTGAAAACATCGCGAACGGCAAAGCGCCCACCGATGGCGTGGTCACACACCGCTTCGCGCTGGAAGACTGGGCGGAAGCGTTCCGCACGGCGCAATCGGGCGCAGCCATCAAAGTGGCGGTCTGTCCCGGACAGCCCATGCGGCAATTGTAATTTGACTTAAGGAACGGAGGAACCATCCATGATGAAAATCGGCGTGCAGACCGGCGGTATCGAAGAGGCGCATGGCATTGATGGCGCATACCGCATCATTCGCGAGACGGGCTTTGACGCGGCGGACGCCAACATCGATCATTTATATGCTGGCCAGGCCATCAGAAACTGCCAGCGCGTTCCGGCTTTCGATGCGAGCGACAAGGATTGCCTGGAATATTTCCGGCCCTGGAAAGAGGCGGCGGAAAAATACGGCGTGGACAACTATCAGGCGCACGCCCCCTTTCCCTCGTATATCGCAGATCCCAACGGCGAGCAAAATGACTATATGATTCGGGTGCTGAAAAAGTGTATCATAGGCTGCGATTATATGAATTGCCGCCGTCTGATTATCCACCCTTTCTTTTTCGGCTATCAGGATCAGCTTGATCCGCAAACCGAATGGGAAGTGAACATCGAGCGATACAGCATGTTGATTCCCGAGGCCAAAAAGTATGGCGTGACCATTTGCCTGGAAAACATGTTCTCTGGCTATCGGGGAAAAATCTATTCCGCATGTTGCTCGGATATTGACGTGGCCTGCCGCTATATTGATACGCTTAACGAAATTGCCGGGCAGAAGTGCTTCGGCTTCTGCCTGGATACCGGCCATCTTTTGTTGTTGGGCAAAGACATCAAAAATGCCATGGTTCAGCTGGGAGGGCGCATCGCGGCTTTCCACGTCCACGATAACAACGGCATACAGGATCAGCACCTTGCGCCTTATATGGGCGTTCTGGACTGGAACCGCTTTGTCGAGGGGCTGCGCGCCATTCGCTTTGAACAAACGCTCAGCTTTGAGACGTTTAACATCTGGAATGTGGTGGATCAGGAACTCTGCCCCGCTCTCATGCGCTTTATTGCGCAAACCGGGCGCACGTTTGCCAGCCGCGCTGCGGCACGCTGATTCCCCTGCAAAGTGGGCCGCCGTGGAAGCCATTTTCTGCGGCGGCCCCGTTTTTTGATTTTACAGGCCCATTTTCATTTGAAACATCAGCGCAAATACTACGATGGCAAACAGAAGGTAGGCGCTGTTTACGGCCGTGGATATTTTTAAAAGCGCGCTCTTCTTTGCACTGCTTGCGTATGCCGCGATCGCAAAAACTCCGCTGAAGGCCATGAAGGCGGCATAGCCCAGGATCAAATTTTCCGCCACAGGGGATTGGCGCGCCCAGTCGAACGCCCGCAGGATGAGCAGCGTCCAGGGGACGGGCATCATACTGGCGGAAATTCCCGTCAAAATTTTTTCCCGAATCTGCATGCGAACACGCTCCTTTTTCTTAAAATGCTTACTTCACCATGCCGCGATCATTTTCTTTGCGCTGCGCCATAGCGCGCGCAGGCCACCCACAGGCACAAGACGGTGATGCCCAGCGCGATGGGAAGCCAGGGGAGGAGAGGAAAGGGCGCGTTCCAATCTCCCGCCAAATGGGTTCTTTCCCAATTGGCCCAGTACAGTGGATAGCACGGGGGATAGATGTGCCAAAGCCGGGTGTTGATGGCAAACACGGAGGGCACAATCGCCGCCAGGCTGATTCCCATGGAGAAGGCTGGCGTTCGCACCGCCACGGCGATCATCCAGAAAAAGGCCAGCATGGGGATGGAGGTAAGGTAAACCATGGCGCCTTCTTTCAGCGCGAGGAGCGGCGGCGTCAAAAAGGAATATCCTTTCACCAGAGTAGCGACTGTGGCGCTGCAAAAATAGGCGGCAGTGCTGGCCAGTACCTGTAGGGCCGCCAGAAACAGGAGCACCACGAACTTGGCGGCGCACCACTTCGCGGGGCGAAGCGGCAGGGTGAGCATTTTTACCAGGCCGTGATGGCTTCGTTCCACCTGCGTCAGGAGCACGGTGCAAACGGCCATGCAGGCGGGATACAGGAACCATGTCATGGCCAGGAATCCCTGAATCCGGTAGTTGTCCTCCGGCGACAGGCCTGCGGACTTCGCCTCCAGGGCCAGCTCCAGATTCATCAGGGAAGGAAGCCACAGGAACACCGCGGAAAACCCCAGGAGCAGCAGGATTTTCGAATGGCGCAACTTCTTTCCTTCCATGCGGACACAGGTGAGGAAATGCCCTGCCGGGCGTGCGGACACCGGCAAATGAGCAGGGAGGACGCCAAAACGCTCCTGCGGCGTTTCACCGGCGGGCACAGCCGGGTGCGAACGCTTTCGCGCATGGGATGCGTTCCTGGCACGCAAAACGATCCCTTCGGCCGCCAGGGACAAAAGCGTTTCCAGCGCGGCGGCCATTTCATAAGTCCGGGCCGTTTCGCCGTCCATGCCCGCAAGCACCCGAAAGGGCAGCGCAAAGGGGAACAGGGCTGCCGCACCATCCAGTGGGATGAACATAGTCGCGGCAAATACCAGGATGACGCCGGCTCCCAGGGAAATCCACAATTTTCTGCAGGCGGACGCAATGACCAGGGACAGCGATAAAGCCGGTAGGGTCATCCCCAGGGCAAAGAGAACATTTTTTCCCCATTCTTCGGACAGCAGCGCGCACTCCCCAAACCAATGCCATGCGCAGAATGCCAGGCCCAAATATTCCACGCACAGCGCGCCTGCGGTCACCGCCAGCAGCAATGCCCATTTTCCCAGAAACAGCCGCCATTCCTGCAGGGGCAGGGTGCGCATTTTCTGGATGGCGTTGCTGGCAAATTCCGTGTGGTATAAAAGGCAGGCGCCCATTACCACCAGCAAAACATGGAGCAGGGCCATCACCTGCCAGTTCGCTGCCAGCAGAATTTCCAGCGCCGTGCCCGGCAGAGAGCGATAGGCTTCTGCGCGGAACGCCATGTTTAGGATGGGGAATGCTGCCGCCAGCGCGCAACCCGCCAGAGCGGCGGGGAACCAACCCGTCCGCCGGGCCTTTTTCCCTTCCAGGATGAACATCATTTTCCTGCACCGCCTTTCCGGTTGTCCGCCTGGATGAAGGCCAGGAACATCTCCTCCAGGTTTTCCGTGGGATAACCGGCGGAAGCGGCGGTTTGTTTTAACGATTCCAGCGTGCCTTCAAACAAAAGATGGCCACGATTCAAAATGCCAATGACATCCGCCACCAGCTCGATTTCCGCCAAAAGATGGGAAGAAACCAGTACCGTGCAGCCAAACCGCTGCGGCAAAGAACGGATCAGGGCGCGGATCTCGTGGATCCCCACAGGATCCAGGCCGTTGGTCGGTTCGTCCAGGAGCAAAAGGGGAGGCCTTCCTATCAAGGCGCTGGCCAACCCGAGGCGCTGCTGCATGCCCAGAGAATATTTCCTTGCCAGCCGTTTGCGGAATTCCATCAGCCCCACCATCTCCAGGGCTTCCCGCACCGCGGATGAGGGAAGCCCCAAAATGCGTCGGATGATTTCCAGGTTTTCTTCGCCGGAGAGGTTCCCGTAAAAAGCGGGCGCTTCAATCAGGGAGCCGGTCTCCTGTAAAATTTCCATCCGCTGCTCCGGATACCTTTTCTGGTCGATTGTGAAAGAACCCGAGGATGGCGCGGTGAGTCCCAGAAACATCTTCATCGTGGTGCTTTTTCCGGCTCCATTGGGCCCGAGGAAGCCATACACTTTTCCGCGGGGAATGTGCAGGTCGATTCCATCGACTGCTACAAAATCCCCATACGCTTTGCATAGATGGGAGGTTTCGATCATATAGCGCATT